>JALOLK010000085.1 GCA_025456015.1 Candidatus Nanopelagicales bacterium | reverse complement strand
GTTCGGCGGCTCCCTGGGCGAGGTCTTCGGCGAGAAGATCATCAAGGTGATGGACCTGGCCCTGCGCAACGGCTGGCCGATCATCGGGATCAACGACTCCGGCGGCGCCCGCATCCAGGAGGGCGTGGTCTCGCTGGCCATCTACGGCGAGATCTTCCGGCGCAACGTGCACGCCTCGGGGGTCATCCCGCAGATCTCGCTCATCATGGGCCCCTGCGCCGGCGGCGCGGTGTACTCCCCTGCGATCACCGACTTCACCGTCATGGTCGACAAGACCTCGCACATGTTCATCACCGGCCCGGACGTCATCAAGACCGTCACCGGCGAGGACGTCGCGTTCGAGGAGCTCGGCGGGGCGCGCACCCACAACACGAAGTCCGGCGTGGCGCACTACATGGGCGAGGACGAGCACGACGCCCTGGGCTACGTGAAGGCCCTGCTCAGCCACCTGCCGAGCAACAACCTCGAGCGCCCGCCGGTGTTCGATGCCGACACCGACCTCACCGTGTCCGACCTCGACCGCGAGCTCGACACCCTCATCCCCGACTCGCCGAACCAGCCCTACGACATGCACCGGGTCATCGAGGCGATCCTGGACGACCAGGCGTTCCTCGAGGTGCAGCCGCTGTTCGCGCCGAACATCACCTGCGGGTTCGGCCGGGTCGAGGGCCACTCCGTGGGCATCGTGGCCAACCAGCCGATGCAGTTCGCCGGCACGCTGGACATCGACGCCTCCGAGAAGGCCGCCCGGTTCGTGCGCACCTGCGACGCGTTCAACGTGCCGGTCATCACGTTCGTCGACGTCCCGGGCTTCCTGCCGGGCACGTCCCAGGAGTGGGACGGGATCATCCGCCGCGGCGCCAAGCTCATCTACGCCTACGTCGAGGCGACGGTGCCGAAGGTCACGATCATCACGCGCAAGGCGTACGGCGGCGCGTACGTGGTCATGGGCTCCAAGCACCTCGGCGGCGACGTGAACCTGTCGTGGCCGACCGGGCAGATCGCGGTGATGGGCGCGCAGGGCGCGGTGAGCATCCTGTACCGCAAGGAGCTGGGGGCAGCCGCGGACCCGGTGGCCACCCGGGCGGCCCTCGAGGCGGAGTACAACCTCGAGCTGGCCAACCCCTACCTGGCCGGCGAGCGCGGCTACATCGACCGCGTGATCTTCCCGCACGAGACGCGCGCCGAGATCATCAAGGCCCTGCGGGTGCTGCGCAACAACCCCCGGCGCTGCGGATCGTGCACGGCGCGCCCACGGCCGAGGAGCTCGCCGCGCTGGTGACGGTGCTCGCCGCCGCGTCCGGCGGCGACGCGGCGGAGGACTCCGGCGCCGGGCCGGGGCCGCAGTGGGCCACGCCCGAGCGCCTGCTGCGCCCGCCGGTCGCGCCCACCGGGTGGTGGGAGTCCTCGCTGCCGCGGTGACGCCGGCCCGGACCTGCGGACCGGTCGAGCAACTAGGCTGCGCGCCGTGATCTCCGAGCGGCCCTTCGCGGACGGCCGGCGCACCGCGCTGTTCGTCTTCAGTGAGCTGCGGGCCGGGGGCGGCCGGCTCACGGCGGACTGGCTGTGGCGGCTGGCCGCGTTCGACGCGGCGGGGTGGGCCACCCACGCGGTGCTGGTGAACAAGGACCCCGACCTCGAGGCCACCGTGGACGCCCTGGTCGCCCAGGGCCGCTTCCCGGTGACCACAGGCCTGCACCACTTCGCCCAGCGCGACCGCCGGGTGCGGCCCTCCTGGTACGGCCCGCTGCCCGAGGGCCAGGAGTTCGCCGACCGGGTCGCCGACTGGCTCGACTGGCTCACCGCGCAGGTGCCCGGCGCGCTGGTCGTCGCCGACTCCCCGGTGACCTACCCCTATGTGGCCCGGATGACCAACCCCACGGTGGCCCGGCTCGCGGCGCTGCACCGCAACCACCTCGGCGCCGCCACCGAGGGCCACCCGCTCGACCCGGCCGCGGCGCCGCTGGCCGCAACATTCGCCGAGCGCGGCTTCGACGAGGCGCAGGCGGCCTTCGACATGCTCGTCGTGATGACCGCCACCCAGGCCGAGGACCTGCGCGGGCGGTACGGCGAGCAGACCCCCGTCACGGTCATCCCGCCACCCGTCGGTGGCCCTGCCGCCGGGATCGGCCACGCGTCGCTGCAGCCGGCGTGGCCCGGCCGGCGCATCGTCTCGGTCGGCCCGCTCGAGCCGGGCAGCCGGCACGGCGACGCCATCCGCGCGTTCGCCCTCGTGGCCGCGGCGCACCCCGACACGGTGCTCGAGCTCGTGGGCCACGGCGAGCTCGGCGCGGAGCTCACCGCCATGGCGTTCGAGTCCGGGGTGGGCAACCGGGTGCGCCTGGTCGCCCCTGGCACGGATCCGGACGAGCCGTTCGCCCAGGCCGCGCTGGCCCTGTGGACCGGCCGGCGCGACGCCTGCCCGCCGGCCATGGCGCGCGCGCTGCGCGCAGGGGTCCCGGTCCTGGCCTATGACGTGCGCTACGGGCCGCGCGAGCTGCTCGGCGAGGTGCCGGCCGAGGCGCGGGCCGCCGCGGGTGACCTCATCGCCGACGGCGACATCGGCGCCCTGGCCCGGGCGATGTCGCGCCGGCTGCAGTCCCGCGGCACACCCACCCGCGCCGCTGACCCGCCCCCGCTGGGCTCGGACCGGCTGCCGGCCACCGACCCCGACGCCGTGGCCCGGCGCTGGGTCCGGCTCGCCGCGCAGGTCGCCGAGGCCGCCTGCGACCACCGGACCCCGACCCTGCTCGTCGAGACCATCACGACCAACGCCCGGATCATCCGGGTCCCCGGCGTGCTCGCCGACGCGGGCTCGGCGCTGAGCGCCTGGACCTTCGAGCTGCCCGGGGTCGTCGAGCCGGTCGGCTGGCTGGGCGAGCCCCAGATCCCCTCCGCCGCGCAGGCCGCCGAGGACGCCGAGGACGACGAGCCGCCGACCCACCCGCACGCCGCGGGCCCCACCCGTTCGGTCTTCGTGCAGCTGCGCTCCTCCTCGCTGGCCTTCGCAGCCGTGGAGTCCGACGCCGAGGTGCGCGTGGAGTTCACCGACGGGACCACCACGGTGCCGGTGCTGGCACCGGCGTTCGAGGAGCGCATCGTGGCCTCGCGGGTCGGCAACGCGACGATGCGGCGCCGACCCGACGGCACGATCTGGGTCGCCCCGCGCCCCGAGCTGCTCCTGGCCACCCAACTGGACGGCCGCCTGCTCGTGCGGACCGCCCCGCAGGCCCCGCCGAGCGACGTGACCCACGCCGTGGACTGGGTGGTCGACATCGACTGGGCCGACCTGGTCACCGAGGAGCGGGGCGTGTCGTTCACCGGGCGGCTGCGCGCCACCTGGATCGCCCCCGCGGACGACTCCCCGCCGGCCATCTGCGTGCCCGACGTCGGCGGGTTCTCGCGCACCGTCGGCCAGCTGCACTACACCAGCGACGCCGCGGTGGACGGCCCCACGTGGAGCGCCGACGTCGCCGGCCTCATCGAGACCGATCCCCTCGTGGCGACCACCGCGCTGGCCCGCCGAGCGCTGCCCCTGCACGTGGGCTTCCGCGGCCTGCTGCTGCCGATCGGCGGGCTGTGGACCCACGGGCAGCGCGCCCGGATCCACCTGGCCGGACCGCGCGGTGAGGTCACCCTGCTGCCCTCGCCGGGCGGCCGGGTGATCGCCGCACCCGGGCGGGGGTACCGGGCCCGCGCCTCGGGCGCGGTGCGCTCGTTGGTGCAGCGTGGCTGAGCCGTCCCGTCCGGCGCCCCAGCCGCCGCTGCTCGTGCTGGGCTCGGCCTCGCCGGCTCGGGCGATGCTCCTGCGCAGCGCAGGCGTGCCCTTCGTGGTGCGCACCAGCGCCGTGGACGAGGAGGCCCTCGTCGCGCGCTGGACCCACGAGCACCCGAGCGTCGTCGCCGACCCGCACGGCCTGACCCAGGCGCTGGCTCGGGCCAAGGCCCTCGACGTGGCCGACCGGGTCCGCGCCGGGGCGCTGGACGACGACGGGGCCACCGGCCGGCGGGTGCTCGTCGTCGGCGCCGACTCGATGCTCGACCTCGACGGGGCGATCCTGGGCAAGGCGACCGGCGCCCAGGAGGTCCGCGACCGATGGGCGGCGATGGCCGGGCGCACCGGGGTGCTCGTCACCGGCCACACCGTCGTGGACCTGGCGCCCGGCGTCCCGGCACCGGGGCCGCCGCCGGTCGTGGAGGCGACCGTGGCCACCACCATCCGGTTCGGCCGTCCCGACCCGGTCGAGCTCGAGGCCTACATCGCGTCGGGCGAGCCGCTGGCGGTGGCCGGCTCGTGCACGATCGACGGCCTCGGCGGGGTGTTCATCGACGGGGTCGACGGCGACCACAGCAACGTCATCGGCCTGGCGCTGCCCACGGTGCGCCGCCTGCTGGCCCAGCTCGGGGTCCGCTGGACCGACCTCTGGGAGCTCGGCGAGCCGCAGGGCTGAGGGGCCCTCGGGGCACGCCGGGGGTCATCCGTAGGATGGCCGACGGAGTACCCGGCAGGGCCGGCACCCGGCGGGTCCGGCGCGATCGATGAGGGGTGTGCCCATGCAGAAGGTCCTGATCGCCAACCGCGGTGAGATCGCCATCCGGGTGGCCCGCGCCTGCCGCGACGCCGGCATCGCCTCGGTCGCCGTGTACGCCGACCCGGACCGCGACGCCCTGCACGTGCAGGCCGCGGACGAGGCCTACGCCCTCGGCGGCTCGACCGCGGTGGAGTCCTACCTCGTCGTGGACAAGCTGCTCGACGTGGCCAAGCGCAGCGGGGCCGACGCGGTGCACCCGGGGTACGGGTTCCTCTCCGAGAACGCCCACTTCGCGCAGGCCGTGCTCGACGCGGGCCTGATCTGGATCGGCCCGCCCCCCTCGGCCATCCGCGACCTGGGCGACAAGGTCTCGGCCCGGCACATCGCCGCCCGGGCCGGTGCTCCGCAGGTGCCCGGCACCGCGGACCCGGTGAACGGCGCGGACGAGGTCGTCGCGTTCGCGCAGGAGGTGGGCCTGCCCATCGCCATCAAGGCGGCGTTCGGCGGCGGCGGCCGCGGGCTCAAGGTCGCCCGCACCATGGAGGAGATCCCCGAGCTCTACGACTCCGCGGTGCGCGAGGCGGTGGCCGCGTTCGGCCGCGGCGAGTGCTTCGTGGAGAAGTACCTCGACAGCCCACGCCACGTCGAGACCCAGGTGCTGGCCGACATGCACGGCAACGTCGTGGTCGTCTCCACCCGCGACTGCTCGCTGCAGCGCCGCCACCAGAAGCTCGTCGAGGAGGCCCCCGCGCCGTTCCTCACCGACGAGCAGAACGCGCGCATCTACGCCTCCAGCAAGGCGATCATCCGCGAGGCCGGCTACCACGGCGCTGGCACCTGCGAGTTCCTCGTGGGCCAGGACGGCACCATCTCCTTCCTCGAGGTGAACACCCGGCTGCAGGTCGAGCACCCGGTCTCCGAGGAGGTCTCCGGCATCGACCTGGTGCGTGAGCAGTTCCGGATCGCCGACGGCGAGGAGCTGGGCTACGACGACCCGCCGCTGCGTGGGCACTCGATCGAGTTCCGGATCAACGGCGAGGACCCCGGCCGTGGGTTCCTGCCCGCGCCCGGCGTGCTCACCATCTGGCACCCGCCGTCCGGCCCGGGCGTGCGCGTCGACGGCGGCTTCCAGATGGGCGACGTCATCGGCGGCAACTTCGACTCGCTGCTGGCCAAGCTCATCGTGACCGGCCGCGACCGCCAGCAGGCCCTCGAGCGCTCCCGGCGGGCGCTGGCCGAGTTCCAGGTCGACGGCATCGCCACCGCGCTGACGTTCCACCGCAAGGTGGTCTCGGACCCGGCGTTCGCCCCGGCCGACCCGGACACCCCGTTCTCGGTGCACACCCGCTGGATCGAGACCGAGATGGTGAACGACATCGAGCCGTACCACGGTGGGCACGGCGAGCTGCACGAGCCCGAGGCGCGCTCGAGCGTGGTCGTCGAGGTGGGCGGCAAGCGCGTCGAGGTGAGCCTGCCCGAGGGCTTCGCCATCGGTGGCGGCGGTGGCGGCGGTGGGCGCAAGAAGGCCGCACCCTCGCGCGGCAAGAAGGCTGGCGGCCACGGCGCCACCGGCGACGCCCTGGCTGCCCCGATGCAGGGCACCATCGTGAAGATCGCCGTGGCGGAGGGCCAGGAGGTGGCCGCCGGCGACCTCGTCGTGGTCCTCGAGGCGATGAAGATGGAGCAGCCGCTGAACGCGCACAAGGGCGGCATCATCACCGGCCTGGCCGCCGAGGTCGGGGCGACCGTGCCGACGGGCACCGTGCTCTGCGAGATCAAGGACGCCTGAGCCGAGCCGATGGGCGGGCTCACGGTGCGGCTGGCCGACCTCGACGAGGTGCGAGCGCTGCAGCTGGCCGTGCTGCGCCCGGACGGGCCGATCCCCGGTGATGGCCCACCCCCGGCCGGGGCCCTGCACCTCGGGGCCTTCGAGGGCGACGTGGTGGTGGGCGCGGCCAGCATCCTGCCCGCGCCCTGGCCGGGGCCCGGCGCGCTCCCCGAGCCCACCTGGCAGCTGCGCAGCATGGTGGTGCGCGCCGACCGGCGCGGGACCGGCGTCGGCGCGGCCGTGCTGCGGCTGGCCGAGGACACGGCCCTGCGACGCGGAGCGGCCGCCCTCTGGGCCAACGCCCGGGTGGGCGCGCTGGCGTTCTACCAGCGGTGCGGCTGGGCGGTCGTCGGCGAGGTCTGGGACAAGCCGTTCGTCGGCCCGCACCGGTTCGTGACGCTGGTGCTGTCGCCGTCCGCGCCACACCTGCGCCGGCTGCACTCGGCCTGACCTCGCGCGAACGGCGCGGGACGGGGGCCGGGAGGTCAGTCGGGCGCGCGGAGGCGGCGCGCGGCCTCGGCCAGCGACCCGGTGAGCGACGGGTAGACGGTGAACGTCGCCGCGACCTCGTCGACGGTCATGCGCTGCTCCACCGCCAGCGCCAGGCCGAAGATGAGCTCCGAGGCCTTCGGGGCGACCACCACCCCGCCGATCACGATGCGGGTGCCCCGCCGGCAGATCACCTTGACGAAGCCGTCGGTGATCCCCTGCATCTTGGCCCGGGCGTTCGTGGCCAGGGGCAGGGTCACGACGTCGGCGCGCACGCGGCCGGCATCGACGTCGGCCTGGGTCCAGCCCACCGTGGCGATCTCCGGGTCGGTGAAGACGTTCGAGCTGACGGTGCGCAGGTCCAGCGGCGCGACGGCCGCGCCGAGCGCGTGCCACATCGCGATCCGCCCCTGCATCGCCGCGACCGAGGCGAGCAGCAGCACGCCGGTGCAGTCCCCGGCGGCGTACACCCCCCGGGCGGAGGTGCGCGAGACCCGGTCGACCTCGACGTGCCCGCCGGCACTGGTCCGCACGCCCGCCTCGGCCAGGCCCAGGCCCTCGGTGTTCGGCACCGAGCCCACGGCCATGAGGCAGTGCGAGCCCTCGACGGTCCGGCCGTCGGCCAGGGTCACGAGCACCCCGTCGTCGGTGCGTCGCGCGGCCTGGGCGCGGCTGCGCCGCAGCACCGTCATGCCGCGGCGCTCGAACACGTCCTCGAGCACCTGGGCGGCGTCGGGGTCCTCGCCGGGCAGCACGTGCTCCCGGCTGGACACGAGCACCACCTGGGCGCCGAGCGCCTGGTAGGCGCACGCGAACTCCGCCCCGGTCACGCCGGAGCCGACCACGACGAGCCGCTCGGGCACCTCGGCCAGGCCGTAGACCTGCTCCCAGCTCAGGATCCGCTCCCCGTCGGGCCGGGCCGTGTCGAGCACCCGTGGGCGGGCACCTGTGGCCAGCAGCACCGCGTCGGCGGCGATCCGCTCGCTGCCACCTCCGGCGAGCTCGGCCACGACGGTGTCGGGCCCGTCGAGCCGGCCCCGCCCGCGCAGCAGCCGGACCCCCTCCCGCTCGCACCGGGCCGCGGTGTCGGCGCTCTGCGCGGCGGCCAGGCCGGTGATCCGCGCGTTGACCGCGGCCAGGTCCACGCCGACCGCCGCAGCAGCCCCGGTGATCCCCAGCGCCGTGCTCTCGCGCACCTCGGTGGCCTTCTCGGCCACCGCGAGCAGGGCCTTGCTCGGCACGCAGTCGGTGAGCACGGCCGAGCCACCGATCCCGTCGGAGTCCACGAGCGTGACCTCGGCCCCGAGCTGCGCGGCGACGAGGGCCGCCTCGTACCCACCCGGTCCGCCGCCGACGATCGCCACACGCGTCATGGGCGCGATCATCGCGCATCCCGGGGGCGCGCTGCCCGTCGCTGGCCTCAGGACAAGGTCAGGCGGTAGGCCCCGCTCGCGCAGCCGACCACGCGCCAGCCCCCGGACGGGCCCTGCTCGGGGCTGCCCGCCGGCACGCTCACCGCGCGCAGCCCGGTGATGCCCGTCGAGGCCCCCACCTCGGGCTCCTGCGTCCCCGGTACCCAGACGTCGAGGGTGCAGGCGGCCGGCGTGGCCGCCCCCGGCACCGGGCCGGCGCCCGCCGTGTCACCCTCGAGGAGCAGGGTGCGCCCCTCGGCCCGGATGGTCGTGATGCGCCCCGGCGCGCTGCGCGGGTACGCCCGCCGCAGCGGCTCCAGCTCAGCTGGCCGGCTGGGCAGCGGCGTGCCCTCGGGGCAGGCGACCCGGCGGATGTTGCCCGTCTCGTCGCTCGGATAGGCGTGCGGGTCCCCGCAGGCCTGCTTCCACACCCAGATCGCCGAGCCGACCCGACGGGCGTCCTCGGCCGCGGTGTAGCGCTCGTAGCGCGCGAGGTTCGTCTCCGGGTCGCTGAACGAGCCCCACTCCCCGACCCACAGCGGCGTGCCCCATCGCTGCGCGGCCCGCTCCGCCAGCGCGTACCCACGCTCGATCCCCACCCAGGTCATGCCGACGGACCGGTCGATCGTGATCGACTCGTGGTAGAGGTGCGGGGCGAACACCAGCTGGGGGTCGGTGGTGAACCCCTGCGGGGGCAGCGGATCCACCCCGAACCCGGACCACCAGATGCTGGGCTCGAGGAACACCGGATGGGCGTACCCGCCGGGCGCCTGCGCCTCCCCGGCGCGGATGGCTCGGATGGCCCGGGCGTGGTAGCGACCCAGCAGCAGCCCGCTGGTCAGCGGCGCCTGCTCCGCGAACGACGGCTCGTTGAGCAGGTCGTAGCCGGCGACCGTCGGGTCCGCGCCGAACTCCTGGGCGACCCGGCCCCACGCCGCCACGAGGCGCTCCTGGACGCCGTCGCGGTCGACGAAGAACGAGGTGAAGGCACGCAGGACGTTCGGCGCGAGGTCGCGGCCGGTGAACTGGCAGGGCGACGCCCCGTCGAAGGAGGTGGCCCAGGTGGGCGCCCCGTCCCACCCGGTCATCGGCGACGTGCCGGAGCGGCAGGTGGTGCCCGGCGGGGCGACGACGTCCTTGCCCCACGCGTCCTGGTGCATGTCGAGCACGACGTGGATGCCGTGGGTGCGCGCCCAGCCGACCGCCTGCCGCACGCGGTTCAGGTAGGCCTGGTCGATCTCGCCGGCGATCGGCTCGAGCGCCGACCAGGACAGGACCAGCCGGACGGCGTTGAACCCCATGGCGGCGATGTCGGCGAAGTCCTGCTCGGTGAGGGGCTCCACGGTGCGCACCTCGGGGTTCGCCGCGTAGTAGTCGCCGAGCTGGTTGACGTTGATCCCGCGCAGGACGACCTGGGCGCCCGCCTGGTCGGCCAGCACGGCGCGGCCCCCGGCATCCCGACGGACCGTGACCCGACGCGGGGGCACGGTCCCGGCGACGGTCGGCGGGCTGGCCGCCGGCATCGCGACCGGGGCCGGATCCGGGCCGGCCAGCGGCCGGGCCCGATCGGTGAAGTCCCCCCGGACCACCAGCACGGCGGCGGCCACGACGACGGCGCCACCCACGAGCACCCCGATCGGCGTCCACTGCGGCCGCGGCGCCCGGGGCACCAGCCAGACCGCCAGCGCCGCCACCGGGGCCGCGAGCAGGCCGAACGACAGGCCCTCGAGCAGGCGCAGGAACGTGGCCGGGAGGATCCACTGGTCCTCGCCGCCAGCGAGGTCGGTGCCGGCCACCAGGTGCACGACCGAGGCCACGACGGCCAGCGCCAGCCCGGCGGCGAGCGCACCCATGGCCCCGGCCAGGCGCAGCGCGCCGCCCGGCCGGGGGACGGGCACCCGGCGCAGCGTCACCCGGATCGAGCCGGCCAGGGCGAGCACCACGACGAGCAGGGCGATCGTCGCGCCGACCGGGCCGCTCCCGGGCACCGGCGCCAGGAGGCGCCAGTCCGTCGTGTACGCGTAGCCCACGGGCGAGCCGGACCACCAGTGCTGCCCCAACCATGGCGCGACGAGCGCGACCGCCAGGGCGACCAGGCCGGCCGGCACGAGGGCGAGGCTGGGCTCGACGACGTCGGCCGGGGCACCGGCCGCACGGGCGCGGCCGGACCGCCAGGCGAGGGCCGCCGCGAGCGCGGGGATCCACCCGAGGGCCAATCCCTTCACCCCGGCGAAGCCGGTGGCCCAGACCAGCCAGGGCCATGTCGTCTCCGGGGGCAGCCCGTCCTGCGCACCCCCGAGCAGGGCTGGGGCCATCCAGATCACCGAGTAGACGAGCTTGGCCACCATCAGGGCGAGCACGGCCAGCAGCCAGGTGCGCGAGAGCACCCACCCGCGGGGTGCGGCCGGGGTCGCGGCGCGCAGCAGGCGCCGGGCCCACGCCCAGAGCAGCAGGACCACGAGCGGGCCCTGCAGCACGTGCTGCAGCCAGGTCCACGGCTCGCTCGGGACCGGATCGGTCCCCGCCCAGGCGATGGGGGCCGCCAGCCCCGACGGGTCGAGCAGCGCCGCCGCCACGAGGAGCACAGCCATGGCGAGGGTGGCGGCCAGGCTCGCCGCCCTGGCGCTGCTCGGCAGGCCGGCGGCGCCGGCTGCCCGGGGCTCGCGCGGGACGCCCGGACCGTCGACCCCGACGGCGGGCGCCGAGGCCGTGGCGGGGACGCCCTGCTGGCTGGCCAGGATCTCCCAGGTCTCGGGGTCGTGGGGCCTTGGCCAGTGCGACGGAGCCCAGGGGGAACGACCCGGGGCCGCAGGACGGTAGGGCCGGCCCGCCCCCGCTCGTGCCCCCGATCGACCTGCCCGTCGAGGGCACGACCGCACGTGACGAGCCCGTCCGGCTGCGTGCCCTGGTCGACGGCGAGGAGCGGCCCGACGCCTCGAGCCCGTGGGATGACTGGGGCATCTTCGACCTGCCCCCCGGCAGCGACCCCGAGCACGGCCGCGCGATGGTCGAGGTGGCCGGGCCCACGGGCTGGCAGCCCGTCGGCGACCTCAGCTGGCACGGGGTGCTGTACGGCCCGAACCTGGCGTCGCGCGGCGTGAGCATCGGCATCGCGCTGCGGGCGGACGCGCGTGGCCGAGGGATCGGCGCCGTCGCCCAGGGACTGCTCGCCGCGGCCCTGCACCGCGCCGGGGTGCACCGGGTGGAGGCCTCCACCGACGTGGCCAACACGGCTGAGCAGCGGGCGCTGGAGCGGGCCGGCTTCCACCGGGAGGGGGTCCTGCGCGGGGCGCAGGTGCGCGCCGACGGCCGGCACGACCTGGTGCTCTACGCCTGCCTGCCCGGCGAGGCGACCGCCCGCTGATCCGCTCGGGCCGTGGCCGAGCGGTCCGCACCAGGCCTGCCGGCCGAGCTGCCCGTCACGCTGCGCTATCCGCAGCAGCACGCCGCTGGCTACCCTGTGCGCCGTGGTCCTCTACGCAGCGTACGGATCGAACCTCGACCCCCACCAGATGCTCGAACGCGCGCCGCGCTCGCCGGTGCTGGGCCCCGGGTGGCTGCTCGACTGGCGGCTGACCTTCGGCGGCGAGGACCTCGGGTGGGAGGGCGCCCTGGCCACCGTCGTGGAGGACCCGGGCCACAGCGTCTTCGTCATGCTCTACGACGTAGCCCCCGAGGACGAGCCGCTGCTGGACCGCTGGGAGGGCTCGGACCTGGGCATCCACCGCAAGATCCACGTGCGCGTGCAGACCCTCGACGGCGAGGTCATGGCGTGGCTCTACGTGGTCGACGCCTACGAGGGCGGCCTGCCCTCGGCGCGCTACCTCGGCATCCTCGCCGAGGCCGCCCGGGCGGCCGGCGCACCGGACGACTACGTCGACGCCCTCATGCGCCGGCCCTGCCAGTAGCGCCACTGGACGCACCAGCGGGCGCTGGCGACGGCCGGGCTACGGCTCGCGGGGTCGCTCCCCCAGCAGCGCGGCCGCCGCCGCCAGCCGCTCCTCGAGGGCCTCGACCCTGCGGGTGAGCGCCGCGACCTCGGCCGTGCCCGCCCCCGCGTCGCCGGACGCGACGTCGACCGGCCCGCCGCCGGCGTCACCTGCTGTGGCGGCCGCCGGCCGGCGACGGCGCACGAAGGTCAGGTAGCCCAGCGCCAGCGACACGAGCAGGGCGGCGACCAGCACGAGGAACCGCGTGAGGGAGTTGCCCGAGGCGATCCCCCAGCCCACGCCGTACAGCATCGTGAACAGGCCCCCGAGCAGGATCCCGTTGCTCAGCACGGTGAGCGCCTCGCCCAGCAGCAGCGAGACGACCAGCAGCGTCGTGGCGATGACGATGAGCACGATGCTCGTGCGCTGTGCCCACGACCCCTGCTCGCGCTGCTGCTCGTCGCGCAACTCGCGCTCCTGCGCGTCGATCGCGGCCAGCTGCGCGCGTTCGGCGTCCGTGAGCTGCTCGCCGGGCTTGCACCCGCTGAACTCGCTGCACCCCTGGATCGCGTTGCGCTGGTCGTACAGGTCGTCGAGCTGCTCCTGCACCGCGTCGGCCGGGTTGGGCATGAACGTGTAGACACCCACGCCGACCACCGCGGCGATCATGAGGCCGAGGAACACGGCGAAGATCGCCTGCAGCGCACCGCGCCCGGGGTTCGTCGCGCCACCCGTCGGCCGCGTCGTCGTCGTCGCCATGCTCGCGCCTCCGATCCGCCCACCTGGGGCGCAGGCTAGCGCGGGAGCCGGCGCCGCGGGCCGTCATCGGACCAGGCGGGCCCCCACGTCGGCGGCGATCGCGTCGAGCACGGCGGCGGCTGCGGTGCGGGCCGCCGGCAGGCCAGCCGGCCCGACCGGGGCCTGCACCTCGAGGTAGGCCTTCACCTTGGGCTCGGTGCCGCTCGGTCGCACGATCACGCGCGCGCCCGCCACGCCCGGTGCGCCGGCCAGGTGGTAGGCCAGCCCGTCGGTGGGCGGCAGGTCGGGCGAGCCGGCCTCCAGGTCGACCGCGCGCCGCACGGCCAGCCCGCCCAGCGCCGCGGGGGGCACGGCGCGCAGGTCGGCCATGACCGCGGGGATGGCGGCGAGGTCGGCGAACCGCAGCGAGACCTGCCGGGTGGCGTGCACGCCGTGCTGGCGGGCCAGGTCGTCGAGCACGTCCTGCACGGTGCGGCCCTGCGCCTTCACGGCCGCCGCGAGCTCGGCGACGAGCAGGCCAGCGGAGATGCCATCCTTGTCGCGCACCCCGGCCGGGTCGACGCAGTAGCCCAGCGCCTCCTCGTAGCCGAACGCGAGATCGTCGGCGGCGCGGGCGATCCACTTGAAGCCGGTGAGCGTCTCGCGGAACGGCAGGCCGGCATCCCGGGCGATCGCGCCGAGCAGCTGCGAGCTCACGATCGAGTTCGCGTACGTGCCGGTCACCCGCTGGCCTGCCCGGCGGCCCCGCTCGAGGATCCACCAGCCGAGCAGGGCGCCCACCTCGTCGCCGGTGCACATGCGGTAGCCACCGGCCCCAGTGGGGATCCCCACCGCGCACCGGTCGGCATCCGGGTCGTTGGCCAGGACGAGGTCGACCCGGCCGTGGGCGGCGACGTCGAGGACCAGGTCCATCGCCCCGGGCTCCTCGGGATTGGGGAACGACACCGTGGGGAAGTCCGGGTCCGGTTGGTCCTGGGCGGCGACGGCCAGCGGCTCGGGGAAGCCGGCCCCGGTCAGGGCGGCGCGCATGAGCGGGCTGCCCACCCCGTGCATCGCCGTGTAGGCGACGGTGACGTCCCGCGGCCCGCCGGGCAGCACCAGGGACGTGACGCGGGCGAGGTAGTCCTCAACCACCGCCTCGTCCAGCGTCTCGTAGGCCTCGTTGCGCGGGATGCCCGCCAGCGGGCCCACCGAGGCGATCCGCGCGGCGATCTGCGCATCGGCCGGCGGCACGATCTGCGCGCCGTCGCCCAGGTAGACCTTGTAGCCGTTGTCCTGCGGCGGGTTGTGCGAGGCCGTGACCACGACGCCGGCGGCTGCGCCGTGGCGCAGGATCGCGCCGGCGAGCACCGGGGTGGGCAGCGGCCGCGGGCACAGCCGCGCGGCGAACCCGGCCCCGGCCATGATCGCCGCGGTGTCGCGGGCGAACACCTCGGAGTTGTGCCGCGCGTCGTAGCCGATGACGACCGGCCGGCCGGCCTGGCCGGTGTCGAGCAGGTACTGGGCCAGGCCGGCCGCGGCACGCCCCACGACGACGCGGTTCATCCGGTTGGGGCCCGGGCCCAGCGCGCCGCGCAGGCCCGCGGTGCCGAACTGCAGGGTGCCGGCGAAGGCGTCGGCGATCCCCCCGGCTGCCGCGGCGTCACCGGCCAGGGCCGCGTCGAGGGTGGCCGCGAGCTCGGCGCGGGTCGCCGGGTCGGGGTCCTCGGCCAACCACGCCTGCACCGAGGTGACCAGCTCGGGCGTCACGGCGCTCACAGCTGCCCCACCACCTCGGCGAGCAGCCCGCCCATCCGCTGCGCCGCGGCACGCCCGGCCTCGAGCACCTCGGCGTGGTCCAGCGGCGCGCCGCTCAGGCCCGCGGCCAGGTTCGTCACCAGGGACAGGCCGAGCACCTCCATCCCGGCCTCGCGAGCCGCGATGGCCTCGAGCGCGGTCGACATCCCGACCAGCTGCCCGCCGATCACGCCGGCCATCCGGACCTCGGCGGGCGTCTCGTACTGCGGGCCGCGGAACTGCACGTACACCCCCTCGGCCAGGCTCGGGTCGATCGCGCGGCACAGCGCGCGCAGTCGGGGCGCGTACAGGTCGGTGCAGTCGACGAAGGTCGCCCCTCGCAGGGGCGAGGCCCCGGTGAGGTTGATGTGGTCGCTGATGAGCACCGGCGTGCCGGGGGACCACGCGGGGTCCAGCCCGCCGCACCCGTTCGTGAGCACGACGGTGCGGCAGCCGGCGGCCGCTGCGGTGCGCACCCCGTGCACCACCGCCTCGACGCCGTGGCCCTCGTAGAGGTGCGTGCGCCCCAGCAGCACCAGCGCCGAGGCGCCGCTGGCGGTCCGCACGCTGCGGATCCGGCCCGCGTGCCCGGCCACCGCGGGTGCGGCGAACCCGTGCACCTCGGTGGTGGCGAGGTCGGCCTCGGTCCGGCCGAGCAGGTCCACCGCGGGCAGCCAGCCGGAGCCGAGCACGAGCAGCAGGTCGTGCCGGTCCCGGCCGGTCAGCCGGGCCAGGTCCGCGGCTGCCGCGGCAGCAGCGGCGGTGGGGTCCTGGGCCGGGGAGGGGGCCTGGCCTGACGGGACGACGGGGGTGGCGGTCATGGCCCACGACGCTACCGGCCGGGCCGCCCTCGATGCGTCCGCCCGGGCCCCCGCCGGTCGCGAACCGGGGCCGGCGGGCGCGATGATGCCGCCATGAGCGCTGCCCCTGCCCTCACCCGGGCCCAGCTGGCCGGCATGGTCGACCACACCCTGCTCAAGCCCGAGGCCACCCGCGCGGAGGTGGAGGCGCTGTGCGCCGAGGCCACGGCGCTGGGCGTCTTCTCGGTGTGCGTGTCGCCCTCGTTCCTGCCCCTGCCGGCCGGCGCCCTCGGCCCGGGGATCGCCACGTGCACCGTCGTGGGGTTCCCCAGCGGCAAGCACCACGCGGCGATCAAGGCCGACGAGGCCGCCCGGGCCGTCGCCGACGGCGCCACCGAGGTCGACATGGTCGTCGACCTCGGGGCGATCAAGGCCGGCGCCTGGCGGGTGACCGAGCACGAGGTGGCCGCCGTGCGGGCCGCCACCGGGGGCGTGCTGCTCAAGGTGATCCTCGAGACCGCCGCGCTCACCGACGACGAGGTGGTCCGCGCCTGCATCACCTGCAAGGAGACCGGCGCGGACTTCGTGAAGACCTCCACGGGGTTCCACCCGGCGGGCGGGGCCAGCACCCATGCGGTCTCCCTCATGGCCAACACCGTGGGTGGCGAGCTCGGCGTCAAGGCCAGCGGGGGCATCCGCACCGCCGAGGCCGCGCTGGCCCTGGTGGCCGCGGGGGCGACCCGCCTGGGCCTGTCCGGGACACGGGCGGTGCTCGACGGCCTGGCCGGCCCGGACCTCGGCGGCCCGGCTGCCCCAGCGGGCAGTGGGTACTGACCCCCGCCGGCGGGTCATCCTGCTCGCCGGGCCCAGCGGCAGCGGCAAGTCGACGATCGTGCGCGCGGCCGGCCTGCCGATGGTGTTCCTGGACGACTTCTACAAGGCCGGGACCGACCCCTCCCTGCCCCGGCACCCGCAGCTGGGCATCGTGGACTGGGACCACCCCGACAGCTGGGACCGGGCCGGTGCGCTGGCAGCCCTCGAGCGCCTCTGCCAGGAGGGCCGCGCGGACGTGCCGATCTACGACATCGCCGCCGACGGCCCCAGCGGCACCCGGACCGTCGAGGTGGGTGCGGGGGCGTTCGTGGCCGAGGGGATCTTCGCCCCCGAGCTCGTCGCCGAGCTGCACCGGCGTGGCCTGCTGCTCGACGCGATCGTGGTCCGCCGCAAGCCCTGGAAGAACCTCGTCCGCCGGGCGGCGCGCGACCTCGCGGACCGGCGCAAGCCCCCGGCCACGATCCTGCGCCGGGGCATGCACCTGTTCCACGCCGAGCCGGCCGTCATCGGTCGCGCCATGGGCGCGGGCTGCCGCCCGCTGGACGCCCCGGGGACCCGGCAGGCGCTCGCCGCGCACCGGGTCGCGACGACCGCCACCGCCGGCCCGCCCGCTGCTGCTGCCGCCGTCAGCCCATCGTCAGGTCGGCCAGCGCGAGGGCTGCGTACCCCGGCTTGATCACCTCGTTGATGATCCGCAGGCGCTGGTCGAACGGGATGAAGGCCGACTTCATCGCGTTCACGGTGAGCCACTGCAGGTCGGCCAGGCCGTAGCCGAAGGCGCCCGAGAGCAGGTGCATCTCCCGGCTCAGGCTGGTCCCGGACATGAGCCGGTTGTCGGTGTTCACGGTCACCCGGAAGCCCAGGGTGCGCAGCAGGCCGATCGGGTGCTCCTCGATGGAGCGGGCGGCGCCGGTCTGCACGTTCGAGCTCGGGCACATCTCCAGCGGCACCCGGCGGTCGCGCACGTAGGCGGCCAGCAGGCCGAGGTGGGCCCGGCCCCGCTCGTCGATGGTGATGTCGTCCATGATCCGGACCCCGTGGCCCAGGCGCTCGGCGCCGCACCACTGCAGCGCCTCCCAGATGCTGGGCAGGCCGAACGCCTCGCCGGCATGGATCGTGAAGTGCGCGTTCTCGCGGCGCAGGTACTCGAAGGCGTCGAGGTGGCGGGTGGGCGGGTAGCCCTCCTCGGCACCGGCGATGTCGAACCCGACCACGCCGGCATCCCGGTAGCGCACGACCAGCTCGGCGATCTCGGAGCTGCGGGCGGCCGTGCGCATCGCGGTGAGCAGCAGCCGCATCACGATCGGCGTCCCCCGCTCGGCGGTGACCCGCTCCCCCTCGGCGAACCCGGCGAGCATCGCCTCGACGACCTGCTCGAGGGCCAGGCCCTGGCTGGTGCACAGCTCGGGGGCCATGCGCACCTCGGCGTACACCACGCCGTCGGCGGCGAGGTCCTCGGCGCACTCGCGGGCGACCCGGTGCAGCGCGGCCTCGGTCTGCAGCACGCCGACCGTGTGCGCGAAGGTCTCCAGGTAGCGCACCAGCGAGCCGGAGTCGGCGGCCTCGGCGAACCAGCGGCCCAGCTCGTCCACGTCGGTGCTCGGCAGGTCGGCGTACCCGGTGGCGTCGGCCAGCTCGATGATCGTGGCCGGGCGCAGGCCCCCGTCGAGGTGGTCGTGGAGCAGCGCCTTGGGCGCGCGGCGGCAGGTCTCGAGATCGAGGGTCATGCCGGCAAGGCTAGTGCGGCGTGGGGGTATGCGGGGTCGCACTGCGTCGGACGACCACGTCGGGGCCGCGACTCAGCTGCGCGCGCGCAGGTCGTCGACGTCGAAGGCGTCGGGCAGCACCTCGGCCATCGGCCGGATCCCCGTGGCCGTGCGCAGCAGGCAGGGTGCCCCGCCGTGCTCCCACAGCAGCTGGCGGCACCGTCCGCACGGCATGAGGTCCCGGCCGTGCCGATCCACGCAGACCACGGCGACCAGCCGGCCGCCCCCGGTGGCGTGCAGCGTCGAGACCAGCCCGCACTCGGCGCACAGGCCCAGGCCGTAGGAGGCGTTCTCCACGTTGCAGCCGCTGATGACGCGGCCGTCGTCGACGAGCGCGGCCACGCCCACCGGGAAGTGCGAGTAGGGCGCGTAGGCCCGCTCCATGGCCGCGACCGCGGCGGCGTGCAGGGCGTCCCAGTCCACCGCGGGGGCGGTGGACCCGGTCACCGCCCGCCGCCTCGTCGGTACGGTTGGCCGTCCGCGGCGGGCATGCGCAATCGTTGGGTGGCCAGGGACAGGACCAGCAGCGTGGTCACGTACGGGGTCATGAACGCGAACTGCGGCGGCACCTCGTCGGTGAGCAGGTACCAGGCGAGCATGCCGGCCGCGATGGCGCCGAGCACGATCGCCCCGACCGGCGAGCCACGGCGGATGCTCAGGAACGCCAGCACGCCCAGGGCGATGGCGCCCACGAGCAGCAGGGCGTGCACGGCCGTCGCGCTGCGCAGCTGCAGGGCGTCGGCGTAGCCGAACAGGCCCGCGCCGGCCGCCAGGCCGCCGGGCCGCCAGTTGCCGAAGATCATCGCCGCAAGGCCGATGTAGCCGCGCCCCGCGGTCTGGCCCTCGCGGTACTGCTGGGCGGCGACGATCGCCAGGTACGCCCCGCCGAAGCCGGCCAGCGCACCGGAGACGACCACCGCGATCGTCTTGTACCGGTAGACCTTGACGCCGAGCGTCTCCGCGGCGTACGGCGCCTCGCCGCAGGAGCGCAGCCGCAGGCCGAACGGGGTGCGCCACAGCACCCACCACGTGAGCACGAGCAGCAGCCCCGCGAGGATGGTGATGTAGGAGACGTTGGTGGTCAGCCCGCCGAGGATCCCCGCGACCTGGGAGATGAAGAAGATGTCCTGGTTCGCCAGGTCCGCCATCGCGGTCGAGATCCCCGGCAGCGTGACCGTGCCCATCGTCGGGATCGGCGGGGACTGGTTGGTCCCACCGCCCGGCACGCCCACGAAGGTGGCGGCGGCCAGGTAGGTGGCCAGGCCGAACCCGAGGATGTTGATGGCCACGCCCGAGATGATGTGGTCCACGCCGAACGCGACCGTGGCCAGCGCGTGCAGGGCCCCGCCGAAGGCGCCCATCAGCACGGCCATGCCGACCCCGGCCCAGGGGCCCCACTGGGAGCCGGCCCAGCCAGCGCCCCAGGTGCCCAGGATCATCATGCCCTCGAGGCCGATGTTCACCACGCCGGCCCGCTCGGCCCACAGGCCGCCGAGCCCGGCCATGCCGATGGGCACCGCGAGGCCCAGCGCCGCGCCGATCGTCCCAGGGCTGGACAGCTCGGTGGCGCCGGTGATCGCCTCGACCACCGAGAACAGCAGGATGAGCGCGGCCAGCCCGAGGAGCAGCCGGGGCAGCACCCGGCGCCTGCGACGCACGGGCGCCGGTGCCGGTGCGGGGCTCGCCGCGGTGCCCAGGGCGGTGCTCATGCGCTCGCTCCCGTCGTCGCCGGGGCGGCCGGGGCCGCCGTTCCCAGTTGGGTGCCGACCTTCGCGGCCACCCGGCGGACCTGCCACCTGCGGACCAGCTCGTAGGCGATGACCACGCTGAGCACGATCACGCCCTGCATGATCTGGACGATCTCCTTGGGCACCCCCTCGAGGTCGAGGATCTGCGAGGAGTTCTCGAGGAACGCCCAGAGCAGGGCACCGAACGCGATGCCGATGGGCGAGTTGCGCCCCAGCAGGGCGATCGCGATGCCGGTGAAGCCCAGGCCGGCCGGGAAGTCCAGCGAGTACGTGTAGGAGCCGCCGAGCAGCTGCGGCATCCCGACCAGGCCGGCGACCGCCCCGGACAGCAGCATGGTGATGACGATCATCCGCTTGACGTTGACCCCGGAGGCCACGGCGGCAGCCTCGTTGGCACCGGTCGCGCGCAGGTCGAACCCGAAGCGCGTGCGGCTCAGGACGAACCAGTAGATGGCCCCGGCCACGGCGGCGATCACGATGAAGCCGTACACGAGGTTGGGGGCGCCCGGGACCAGCGGGATCCCCGGCACGTGCCCGGACGGCGGGATGGGGGCCGTGCCGATGTTGTTCGAGCCCGCGATCGGCTCGGCGAGCCGGCCGGGGGTGAGCAGGTAGGCGACGATGCCCGTCGCGATGAAGTTCAGCATGATCGTCGAGATGACCTCGCTGACCCCGCGCGTGGTCCGCAGCAGGCCGGCGATCCCGGCCCAGAAGGCCCCCACCACCATCGCGACCAGCACGATCAGCGCCACGTGCAGGACCGGGGGCAGCGTCACCGCCCCGCCGACGGCCGCGGCCAGCATGGCGGCCAGGCGGTACTGGCCGTCCACGCCGATGTTGAACAGGTTCATCTTGAACCCGATGGCCACGGCGAGCGCCGAGAGGTAGTACGTCGTGGCCGCGTTGATGGTCAGGGTCATCGAGCGCGGCTTCGTGCCGTAGTCGATCATCGACTGGAAGACCGCCAGCGGCTGGTGGCCGGTCAGCATGAGGACCACCGAGGTGATGAGCAGGGCGGAGACGATCGCCAGCACCGGGGCGATGAGGGCCACCCCGATGCGCCCCAGCCGGCCGCTCATGCCGCGCTCCCCGGGTGCTCGCCACGGTCCGCACCGGTCATGGCCGACCCGAGCTGCTCGGGGGTCACCGTCGCGGGGTCGACCTGCGCCACGAGCCGCCCGCGCAGGATCACGTGCAGCGTGTCGGACAGGCCGATCAGCTCGTCGAGGTCGGCGGAGATGAGCAGCACCGCCAGGCCACCGGCCCGCGCCTCCCGCAGGAGGTCCCAGATGGCGGCCTGGGCACCGACGTCGACGCCCCGGGTCGGGTGGGCCGCGATGAGCAGCTTCGGGCTCGCGCTCATCTCGCGGCCGACGATCAGCTTCTGCTGGTTGCCACCGGACAGGGCTCCGGCGAGCACGTCGATGCCGGGGGTGCGCACGTCGTACTCGGGTCTGGTGGCCCAGGATCCGGTTCTCCCAGAGCGGGCTCTCCAGCAGCAGGCCGTGCCGGATCCGGTCCTCGGGGATGTAGGCCACACCCGCCTCACGGCGGGCCCGGGTGCTCCACAGGGTGATGTCGGTGTCGCCCATCCGGATGGTCCCGGTGCTGGCGTGGCGCATCCCCATGATCGTCTCGACCAGCTCGGCCTGGCCGTTGCCCTCGACGCCGGCGATGCCGAGCACCTCACCGGCATGGATCGTGAAGCCGATGTCGGCGAGCAGGACGCGCCCGGCCTCGACCAGCCCGACGTCGTCGAGCACCAGCACGGGGGTGTCGGTCACCGTGGACTCGCGGGTCTCCGGGCTGGGCAGCTCGCTGCCGACCATGAGCTCCGCGAGCTGGCGGGCGGTGACCTGCTTCGGGTCGACGGTGGCCACGGTGGTGCCGCGGCGGATCACCGTGATGTCGTCGGCGACCTTGAGCACCTCGTCGAGCTTGTGCGAGATGAACAGGATGGCCAGGCCCTCCGCCTTCAGGCCGTTGAGCGCATCGAAGAGCTCGTCGACCTCCTGCGGCACGAGCACGGCGGTCGGCTCGTCGAGGATCAGGGTGCGCGCCCCCCGGTAGAGCACCTTGAGGATCTCGACCCGCTGGCGGTCGCCCACGCCGAGGTCCTCGACCAGGGTGTCGGGGTCGACCTCCAGGCCGTAGTCGCCGGCGATCTGCACGATCCGCTCGCGCGCCTGCCCGAAGTCCAGCGCGACACCGGCCCGCGGCTCGGCACCGAGCACGATGTTCTCGAGGACCGTGAAGTTGTCCGCCAGCTTGAAGTGCTGGTGCACCATGCCGATCCCATGCTCGATCGCATCCGCCGGCGAGTGCATGACGACCTGCTCGCCGTCGACGAGGATCTCGCCGGCGTCGGGCTTGTGCATGCCGTACAGCGTCTTCATGAGCGTGGACTTGCCGGCGCCGTTCTCGCCCACGATCGCGTGCACCGTGCCGCGGCGCACCGCGAGGTTCACGTCGGAGTTGGCGACCACGCCGGGGAAGGTCTTGGTGATGCCACGGAGCTCGACGGCCATCGCCCCGGTCGGGACGGCCGCGGAGCCCTCGGGCGGCACGGGTGTCTGCACGAGCCGCACGCTACCCCAGCGACCCATGCGAAAGGCCCGGCTCACGATGGAGCCGGGCCTTTCGTCCCGACGTGCTCGCCGGGAGGGGGTCGATCAGCTGCTCGGGACCGTCACCGAACCATCGATGATGGCGGCCTTGGCCTCGTCAGCCTTGGCGGTGAAGTCGCTCACCGCCGGGTTCGACAGGGAGTAGCCGACGCCGTCGGACTTCAGGTCGAACGTCTGCACGCCGGTCAGCGGCGAGCCGTTCACCGCGGCCTCGACCGTCTTGAAGACGGCCACGTCGACGGCCTTGAGCATCGAGGTGACGATGACGTCCTTCACGTCGTCGCCGGCGGTGAGGTACTGGTCGGAGTCCACACCGATCGCCCAGCCCTCAGCGGCCTTGGCGGCCTGGAACACGCCGCTGCCCGAGCCACCGGCCGCGTGGTAGACCACGTCGGCGCCGCCCTGGAACATGCCCTCAGCCGCGGTCTTGCCCTTGGCCGGGTCGGTGAAGCCGCTGAAGTCCGGCGGCTCGGTGAGGTACTTGACGTCGATCTCGATGTCCGGGTTGATCGACTTGGCGCCGGCCTCGTAGCCAACCTCGAACTTCTTGATCAGCGGGGTGTTGACGCCACCGACGAAGCCGATCTTGCCGGCCTCGGAGGCCTGGGCCGCGATCACGCCGACGAGGTAGGAGCCCTCGTTCTCGGCGAAGACCAGGTTGGCGATGTTCGGCGCGGTCGAGGCCTCGGAGGCATCGTCGACGATCGCGAACTTCGTGTCCGGGAACTCCGCGGCCACCTTGCCCAGCGGGCCGGCGTAGGCGAAGCCGACCGCGATCACCGGGTTGTAGCCACCCTCGGCGAGCAGGCGCAGCCGCTCCTCCTTCTGGGCGTCGGTCTCGCCGGTGCCGGCCTCGAGCTCCTTGGTCTCGACGCCGAACTCGGTCTTGGCCTGGTCCAGGCCCTTGGCGGCGGCGTCGTTGAACGACTGGTCGCCGCGCCCGCCGATGTCGTAGGCAAGGCCCACCTTGACGTCGGATGCCGCCGCGGGCGAGCTGGCGGCCTCGCTGGGGGTCGCCTCGGTGCCGCTGTCGCTGCCGCAGCCCGTCAGCGCGATCGCGCCGACCAGGAATGCCGAGACGAGGGAAGTGCGCTTGAACACGCTTGCTCCTCTGGGTTGGTGTCGGCCACGGCGCTTGCCCCGTGGCCCGAGGCCAGCCTAAGCCCGCCGCACGCGTGCTCAGCGCCGATCTCGGCCCGTGCCGGGTCGCGGCGCGTCACGATTCGATAACGCGCGGGGGTCCGGAGGACGGTGCGGCTGCGTGCGCCGCCCGTGCGGTCAGAAGACGTCGACGGGCGTGTACTCGCCCCAGACGTCGCGCAGGGCGTCGGCCACCTCGCCGACCGTGGCCCGGGCGCGCAGGGCGTCCTTCATGGGCACGAGCACGTTGTCACTGCCGCGAGCCGCCGCGCGGACCGCCTCGAGCAGCGGGGCGATGTCGCCGCGCTCCGCGCGCAGGGTGGCCAGCCTGGCGTGCTGCTCGGCCTCGATCGCGGGGTTCACGCGCAGCGGCTCGTAGGGCTCCTCGGCGTCGATCGTGAACCGGTTGACGCCGACCACGACCCGCTCGCCGCCGTCGATCTCGTTGGCGATGCGGTAGGCGCTGCGCTCGATCTCGGCCTTCTGGAAGCCCTGCTCGATCGCGGCCACGGCGCCGCCGAGGTCGGCCACCTTGTCGAGCAGCTCGCGGGCGGCCGCCTCGACGTCGTCGGTGAGGGCCTCCACGGCGTAGGAGCCGGCCTCGTAGGCGATCACCTGCTGGGTGCGCAGCGCCAGGCGTGCGGCCTTCTCGGTGGGCAGCGCGATGGCCTCGTCGAAGGAGTTGGTGTGCAGGCTCTGGGTGCCGCCGAGCACCGCGGCCAGCGCCTGGATGGCCACGCGGACCATGTTCACCTCGGGCTGCTGGGCGGTCAGCTGCACGCCGGCGGTCTGGGTGTGGAAGCGCAGCATCATCGACTTGGGGTTCTGCGCCCCGAACTGGTCGCGCATGACCGAGGCCCAGATCCGCCGGGCCGCCCGGAACTTCGCGACCTCCTCGAGCAGGCTCGTGCGGCTGACGAAGAAGAACGCCAGGCGCGGGCCGAAGTCGTCGACGTCCTGGCCCGCGGCGATCGCGGCCTTCACGTACTCGATGCCGTCGGCGAGGGTGAAGGCGATCTCCTGCGCGGGCGTGGCCCCGGCCTCGGCCATGTGGTAGCCCGAGATGGAGATGGTGTTCCACTTCGGCATGTGCTCGCCGCAGTACCGGAAGATGTCGGTGATGAGGCGCAGGCTCTGGGCGGGCGGGTAGATGTAGGTGCCGCGGGCGATGTACTCCTTGAGCACGTCGTTCTGGATCGTGCCGGTGAGGGCCTCGCCGGGCACGCCCTGCTCCTCGGCGACCAGGCCGTAGAGCAGCAGCAGGATCGCTGCCGGGGCGTTGATGGTCATGCTCGTGCTCACCTTGTCCAGCGGGATGCCGTCGAACAGCACGCGCATGTCGTCGATCGAGTCGATCGCGACACCGACCTTGCCGACCTCGCCGTGGGCCAGCGGGTGGTCGGAGTCGTAGCCCATCTGCGTGGGCAGGTCGAACGCGACGCTCAGGCCGGTCTGGCCGGCCGCGAGCAGCTGGCGGTAGCGGGCGTTGGACTCCGCGGCCGTGCCGAACCCGGCGTACTGGCGCATCGTCCACGGCCGGCCGGTGTACATGCTGGGGTACACGCCCCGGGTGTAGGGGTAGGCGCCGGGGGTGCCGATGCGCGCTGGGTCACGGCCCTCGATCGACGCGGCGTCGTAGAGCGGGGCGAACGGGCGGCCGGACTCGGTGATTGCCATGCTGCACAGGCTAGGACCGGTGGGTGCGCCGGCCAGCGGCCCCCCGGTCCCCAGCCCGGGTCGGTTGGTCCGTGCGCCCCGGGTCCAACGGCCCCCAGCCCCCCGCGCGCCCCCCAGCCGGTGATCCATTCAGGTTCTCGCTGCAAGAGGGACCACTACCTGAATGGATCACCAGGGAGGAGGGGCTGGGGGCGGGCGGGGGCGGGCGGGGAGGTCGGTGCCGGGGGACCGGACCGCGGTCGGCGCTCGACGGCGGCCTGTGGATGACGGCTCGACGGAGTGCCGATCCGCTCCCATGATCCGCCCATGCCGCGCAAGGACCCGGGTCGAGCCCTCGCCATCCGTCACCTGCTCGGCGTTGCCGAGGCCCAGGGCGGTGTCGTGCGTGCCGACCAGGCACTCGAGGTGGGCATGTCGCGATCGGGCATCCGGTCGCTGGTCGAGTCAGGGGCGTGGCGGTCGCTGCACCGGGGCGTGTTCCTGGTCGAGGGGCAACCCCTCGACCTGCCAGCCAGGATGTGGGGTGCCCACCTCGCCCTGGGGCCGAGCAGCGTCATCGGGGGCACCACGGCCGGGAGGGCGTGGACCCTGCTGGATCCGGCGATCCCCGTCAGGGAGTCCATCAGCGTGGTCATGCCCGACTCCGCGAGCCGCGTCGCACGCGGCGTGGTCATCCGCCGCCTCCCGGACCCCCAGTCGCTGGTGCACCCCGCGCGCCGCCCGCCCATCCTGTCGGTGGAGCACACCGTGATCGAGCTGTTCATCCGGACCGACGACCTCGGGGACGCCACGGAGCTGGTGCTGCGCGCGTTCCGCGCGGGCCTGACGACCCCGGATCGGCTCTGGGCCGCGGCCGAGCGCCGAGCCCGCATCCGGGGACGATCGGCGCTGGGGTCGCTGTGCGCCACCGGGAGCCGGGGAGCGACGAGCCCCTTGGAGCACGAGTACCTCACCCGGGTGGCCGGGGCACACGGGCTCCCGCCAGCACGCGGGCAGGCCCCTGACCGGGTCTTCGGGCGGCGGGCCTACCGCGACCTGCGGTACGAGCCGTGGGGCGTGATCGTGGAGCTCGATGGGCAGCGCGGCCACGCCGATGAGCGGGGCACCTTCCGCGACCAGTTCCGGGACAACGCCGCCACGTTGTCCGGGGCGGCCACGCTGCGCTTCGGCTGGATCGCGGTCATGGGTCGGGCCTGCCTGACCGCTGAGCAGGTCGGCGGGCTGCTGCAACAGCGGGGGTGGGCCGGTGCGCCAGGCCGCTGCGGTCGCGGCTGTCAGCCCGGCTCGCTTGGCCTGCTCCGGGCCGCCTGACCACACCTGCCTGACCCCACCTGCCTGACCCCACCTGCCTGACCCCACCGACCGGTGATCCATGCAGGTTGTCGACCCAAGTGGGACCACAACCTGAATGGATCACGAGGGGGAAGGGGGAGGGGGCGCCGGGGAGGGAGGGGGCGGGGCGCGGGCGGGCGGGGCGGGGGGGACGTAGGGCCCGAGGACCGCCGACCAAGGCCCCACCGCCCGGTCGCCTCGCCCGCCGATGCGGCGCGCAGCGCCGGGACTACACTTCGTGACCAGTGCGGCGCGACCCGCCGTGCGCATCCGACGTCGCCGAGGAGGCTACGACCCATGGCCAGTGCGCCTGCGGGAACCCTCTACCGCGGCGGTGAGGGGATGTGGTCCTGGGTGGCCCATCGGATCACCGGCGTCGCGGTCTTCTTCTTCCTGCTCGTCCACGTGATGGACACCGCGCTCGTGCGCGTGTCGCCGGCCGCGTACGACGCGGTGATCGCCACCTACAAGACCCCCATCGTGAACCTCATGGAGGTGGGCCTCGTCGGCGCGGTGCTCTACCACGCGCTCAACGGCATCCGGATCGTCCTGGTCGACTTCTGGGAACCCGGGCCCCGCCACCAGAAGGCGATGCTGCGCGGCATCCTCGTCGTCTGGCTGCTGCTCATGATCCCCGGTGCCTACTTCATGATGATCCACACGATCGAGTACCTGTTCGGGAGCACGTCATGAGCCTCGAGATCGCCGATCCCCGCAGCCCCGGCGCCGTCCCGAGCGGCCGGGCCCGCAACCGCGGGAACTTCGAGAAGTACTCCTGGATCTTCATGCGGGTCTCGGGCCTGGTCCTGGTGTTCCTGGTCCTGGGCCACCTGCTCATCATGAACGTCCTCGACGGCGGGGTGCAGCGCATCAACTTCGGCTTCGTGGCCGGCCGCTGGTCCAGCCCGTTCTGGCAGACCTGGGACCTGCTGCAGCTGTGGCTGGCGATGCTGCACGGCGCGAACGGCATGCGCACCGTGATCAACGACTACGCCGAGAAGCCGAGCACGAACTTCCGGCTGCGGATGCTGCTCTACGTGGTCACCGTCTTCATCATCGCCCTGGGCACGCTGGTGATCTTCACCTTCGACCCGAACCTCGCCTGATCCGGAAGGGCCACCGTGCAGAACCACAGCTACGACGTCGTCATCGTGGGGGCCGGCGGCGCCGGCATGCGTGCGGCCCTCGAGTCCGGCCCCCGGGTCCGGACCGCGGTGCTCACCAAGCTCTACCCGACCCGCTCGCACACGGGCGCGGCGCAGGGCGGCATGTGCGCGGCCCTGGCCAACGTCGAGGAGGACAACTGGGAGTGGCACACCTTCGACACGATCAAGGGCGGTGACTACCTGGTCGACCAGGACGCCGCGGAGATCATGTGC
>JALOLK010000084.1 GCA_025456015.1 Candidatus Nanopelagicales bacterium | reverse complement strand
GTCCTCGTCGGCGAAGCCGAACAGGGTCAACGAGTCCTCGCGGACGACCAGCGCGGTGGCCACGTGGGCGGGCACGCCCGGGCGCAGCTCGGCGAGGGTCCGGGGGCCGCACAGCACGGCCAGGCCCACGCCGCCGACGTCGATGACCGCGTGGTCCCCCGCGACGCTGGCCACGGTGCCGCGCACGAAGGCGATCACGGGGCGCTCCGGCGGACGGCCCGCCCCCGCGGCTGGCGGGGTGGTCCGGCCCGCACCGACCCGGGGGCCGGGGGCGCGCGTGGGGATCCGGCTGGGGGGCGCTGCTGCGGCGGCGGCCTGGATGCGCGCCGTGGCACTGCCCCGCCACAGGTGGCAGATCGCCAGGGCCAGGGCGTCGGTCGCATCGACGGGACGGGGTGCTGAGGGCAGGTCCAGGATCCGCACGACCATGGCGGCCACCTGGGCCTTGTCCGCGCGACCGCTGCCGGTCACCGCGGCCTTCACCTCCGAGGGGGTGTGCCAGACGACGGGGATGCCGGCCTCGGCCGCGGCGAGGACGGCCGCGGCGGAGGCCTGCGCCGTGCCCATGACCGTGTGCAGGTTGTGCTGGCTGAACATGCGCTCGACGGCCACCACGTCGGGGTTGACCTGCTCCACGAGGTCGCGCACCCGGCTGGCGACGGCGATGAGGCGGTCCGGCAGCGGGTCGGTGGCCGGCGTGGTGAGGACCTCGACGTGGTGCAGCACCAGCGGTCGGCCCAGGGCCCCGTCGACCACGCCGAGGCCGCAGCGGGTCAGCCCCGGGTCCACGCCGAGCACACGCATGCGCACCTCCATGCGAACAGGTGTTCGCACCATAGCGCCGGGCCGGCCCCCGGCGTCCGCCGACACGCGCGGGCCGGGCGCCGGCTACCCCAGGGCGCGCCGCAGCGCCTCCGGGTCAGCCGTGGGCAGGTCGCAGACGAAGCCCCGGCAGGGGTACGCGGTGGGCTGGCCAGCCACGCTGGGGCGATCCCGGAGCAGGCCCGGAGCCGAGGCGCCGGCCGGGCCGACGGCCACCACGAGGCCCGGTGAGGTGGACGCGAGCGCGACACGGTGCAGCGGCTGCGCGGGCAGGCCGTCCGGCCCCACCACGGGGGCGTCGGCAGGCAGCACCACGGCCACCTGCACCGGGCCGGCAGCCAGCGCCGCCAGCGCCGCCCAGCTCCACCCCGTGAAGCGGGGCGCGCTGCGGGCCAGCGGCAGCAGCCGGGTGAGCGCGGCCTCGGCGGCCTCCCGGTGCGCGGGCGGGCCACCGAGGGCGGCACTGGTGAGCAGGGCGTGCGCCGCCGCGGACCAGCCTGCCGGGGTCACCCCGTCGGTCGGGTCGACCGGGCGCTGCACGAGGGCGGGGGCGTCGTCGGCGGTGTCGTGGAACCCACCCGCGCCGTCACCGAAGCGCGCGAGCACGAGGCCCAGCAGCTCCTGCGCGGCATCGAACCAGCGCAGCTCGCCGGTCACCTGGTGCAGCGCGAGCAGGCCCTCGGCCAGGTCCGCGTGGTCCTCGAGCACGCCGGGCGCGTGGTGGGCGGCGACCCCGCCGCGGGAGACCCGGACCAGCCGACCGGTCGCCGGGTCGCGGTGCAGGTCCAGCAGCAGGCTGGCGCAGCCGCGGGCCGCGTCCAGCCAGGCCGGCCGCCCCAGCAGCGCGCCCGCCTCGGCCAGGGCAGCGATCGCCAGGCCGTTCCAGGCGGTCACGACCTTGTCGTCGCGCGCGGGCTGCGGCCGGCGACGCCGTGCGGCGAGCAGCGCGGCACGGCACCGCGCCCACCGGGCGGCGTCGTCGGGCTCCGTGCGCCGCTGCAGCACCGACGTGCCGTGCTCGAACGTGCCCGTGGCGGTCACCCCGCACTGCGCGGCGGCCCAGGTGCCGTCGTGCGGGCCCAGCACGGCGACGAGCTCGTCGGGGGTCCAGACGGCGAAGGCCCCCTCGCGGCCGTCGCTGTCGGCGTCCAGCGCCGAGGCGAACCCACCCTCGGCAGTGCGCAGCTCGTCGAGCAGGAAGGTCGCGGTCTCCTCGACGACGCGGCGGGCCAGCGGGTCGCCGGTGGCGCGCCACCAGTGCAGGTACGCCCGCAGCAGCAGGGCGTTGTCGTAGAGCATCTTCTCGAAGTGGGGCACCACCCAGTCGGCGTCCACCGAGTAGCGGGCGAACCCGCCGGCGAGCTGGTCGTACAGGCCGCCGCGGGCCATCTGCTCCATGGTCCACGCCGCCATCCGCAGCGCCTCGGGACCGGCGCCGGCCCGCGGCCCCAGGGCGTGGGCGCGCAGCAGGAGGGCCAGCACCAACGAGGGCGGGAACTTCGGGGCGCCCCCGAAGCCGCCCCGGACGGGGTCGAAGTCGCGGACCAGGCGCTGCACGGCCGCGCCGAGCTCCTCGGCTCCGGGCAGCGAGGGAGCCGGCTCCCCCACCGGCAGGACCGGCGCCATGCCGGCGTGCCGCGCCAGGGCCGCCTCGAGCTGATCCGCGGCCGCTCGCACGAGGGGGCGGTTCGTCGTCCACGTGTGCGACACGCCCGCCAGCACCTGGCCGAACGAGGGCATGCCGTGCCGCGGCTCGGGCGGGAAGTAGGTGCCGGCATGGAACGCCCGACCGTCGTGGTCGAGGAACACCGTCATCGGCCAACCGCCGTGGCCGGTCAGCGCCTGGGTGGCGGCCATGTACACGCTGTCGACGTCGGGGCGCTCCTCGCGGTCCACCTTGACGTTGACGAAGTGCGCGTTCATCGCGTCGGCAGTCGCATCGTCCTCGAAGGACTCGTGGGCCATGACGTGGCACCAGTGGCAGGCGGCGTAGCCGACCGACAGCAGGACCGGCACGTCCCGGGCGCGCGCCTCGGCGAACACGTCCTCGCCCCAGGGCCACCAGTCCACCGGGTTGTCGGCGTGCTGCAGCAGGTATGGCGAGAGCGCATCGGCCAGGCGGTTGGGCACCGTTCGATCATCGCGCAGGTCCACGGCGCCCGCCGCCGGACGCCGCGGTCCTGCTCAGGCCAGGGGGTCGCTCGGCGTCACCGGGTGGCCCACCACCTCAGCCAGGCCCGCGCCCATGCACGCCACGAAGAGCTCGCGGTCCGGGATCGCCGCATCGTCCATCGAGATACCCAGCCCGGCACGGCCCGCATACGACAGCAGCGTGATGTTCGTCGCGGCCCCGATGGTGCCGACCATCGGGTACATCGCGAGCACCCGCGCCCCGGCGATCCAGACCGGCATCGGCACGCCCGGCACGTTGCTGGCGGTGAAGTCGCTCTTCTGCGCCGCCGAGGTGAGGACCTCCAGCGGCATGAGCCGGGTGCCCACCTCGGCCAGCGGGTCGGCCAGGTGCAGGGCGGGCTCCTGCTTCCAGCCGTCGACGATCGCGCGCACCGCGCGCATGCGCTCGACCGGGTCGACGATGCCCACGGGCACCTCGAAGCGGGCGATGGTGACGGCGTTCTGGGCCGGTCGCTGCGGGTCGCGCAGGCTGATCGGCATGTTGCAGCGCAGGGCTGCCACCGGCTCGTCGCGCTGCTCGTGGTAGATCCGCAGGCCCCCCATGGCTGCGGCGAGGAACGCGTCGTTCAGCGACAGGCCATGCGGCTTCGCGGCCGCCTTGAGCTCGCCCAGGCCCACGTCGAACGTGACGAAGTGGTAGTTGATCGAGCGGCCGGTCATCACCGGGGACAGCGGGCGGGAGGGCACGGCGAGGAACCGTGCCACCGACTTCATGACGTGGGCGATGTCCTCGGCGGCGCCCACCGGGTCGGTGAGCGCCCGGGTCGCGATCGGCAGGGCGGTCTCGGCCGCCTCCTTCGCCGCCTTCATGAGGAACGAGGAGGCATCGGCCATGGCCGTGCCGAGGAACGCCGCGGTGTCCATCGGGGCGGCCACGGGAGCCGGCGGCAGCGGGCCGAGGTCCTGGTCCTCGGCGCTCAGGTCGATCACGGTGGCCCCGAGCATCATGGCGCCCTGGCCGTCGGCGATCGCGTGGTGCAGCTTCACGATCAGCGCCGCGCGGCCGCCCTCGAGGCCCTCGAGCAGGGTCACCCGCCACAGCGGCCGGGCCAGGTCGAAGTCGGTCATCGACTGGCGCCGGGTCTCGTCGAGCACCTGCTCCCACGAGCCGGGCTCGGCGACCCGGAACCGACGGATGTGGAAGCTCAGGTCGAAGTCGGGGTCGATCACCAGGCGGGGGCTGAGGATGTCCGCGGGACCCTCGAGCACCTTCTGGCGCAGCACGGGGGCCACCCGGCTGGCCCGGTCGAACCGGGCGACGAGCCGCTCCCAGTCGGGGCTGGAGTCCAGGGCGACCAGGCCGATGACCGGGGAGCGCATCGCGGGGTCGGCCGCGGCCGTGCGCCACGTGGCGAAGTCGAAGCCGGACAGCCGCTTGGGCGGCACCACCTGGACCTCGCCGGGGAACCCGCGCGCGGCAGCCGTGGCCGAGTCCACCGCACCGCCGGCCCGGTCCGCGACCGCACCCGCCGCGCCCGCGACGCTGCGCGCGGTTCGCTTGGCGGCGGCGCGCTTGCGGCCCGAGGTCCGGGTCGGGGCGGGCGGCGATGGCGCCGCGTCGCTGCCCGTGGCCTTGGCGGGCGCGGCCGCCTGGGCAGGAGCGGTCGCCTTGGGCGCGGCCGCCTGAGCAGGAGCGGTCGCCTTGGGCGCGGCCGCCTTGGCGGGCGCGGCCGCCTTCCTGGCAGACGCCTTGGCCGGGGCCTTGGCGGCCGGGGCCTTGGCGGCCGGGGCCTTCCTCGCCGGGGCCTTGGCTGCCGGGGCCTTCCTGGCCGGGGCCTTGGCTGCCGGGGCCTTCCTCGCCGGGGCCTTGGCTGCGGGCTTCGCCGCCGGGGCCTGGCCTGCAGGGGCGGAGGCCGGCGGCACCTGCGTCGTCGCGGGCTGCGCGTCCTCGGCTCCGGTCACGCCGGTCTGGTCCTGCGCCACGTCACTGCCTCCCTCGCGAGCCCCGCGCCACGTCCGTGTGCCGCGATGCTCCCGCCGATCGTAGGTCCGCGGCGGTCAGTCCATCGCGGCGAGCACGTCGGCGGGGATGTCCGCGTTCGTGAACACGTTCTGCACGTCGTCGCTGTCCTCGAGGGCGTCCACGAGGCGCATGATCTTCGCTGCGCCCTCAGCGTCGAGGGTCACCTCGACGGAGGCGACGAACTCCGCCTCCGCGCTCTCGTAGTCCAGGCCGCTGGCCTGCAGCGCCTTGCGGGCCGGCACCATGTCCGAAGCCTCGGTGAGCACCTCGAACGCCTCGCCGAGGTCGTTGACCTCCTCGGCCCCCGCATCCAGCACCGCCATGAGCACGTCATCCTCGGTGAGGCCGTCGGCCTTGGGCACGATGATCACGCCCTTGCGGGTGAACAGGTACGAGACGCTGTTCGGGTCCGCCATGCTGCCACCGTTGCGGGTCATCGCCACGCGCACCTCGGTGGCCGCCCGGTTGCGGTTGTCGGTCAGGCACTCGACGAGCACCGCGACGCCGTTGGGCCCGTAGCCCTCGTACATGATCGTCTGCCAGTCCGCACCGCCGGCGTCCGCGCCCGAGCCGCGCTTGACGGCCCGCTCGATGTTGTCCAGCGGCACGGAGTTCTTGCGCGCCTTCTGGATCGCGTCGTAGAGGGTGGGGTTGCCGTCGGGGTCCCCGCCGCCGGTCCGGGCGGCCACCTCGATGTTCTTGATGAGCTTGGCGAACAGCTTGCCGCGCTTGGCGTCGATCGCGGCCTTCTTGTGCTTGGTGGTGGCCCACTTGGAATGGCCGGACATGGTGCTCCTTCGCGTCTCAGGCTCCGTGGCGCACCACGTCGGCGAACAGCGCGTGCACCCGGTGGTCGCCGGTGAGTTCGGGGTGGAACGAGGTGGCCATCAGCGACCCGCTCCGGACGGCGACGATCCTATCCCCGCGCGGGCCGTCCACCCGGGCGAGCACCTCGACGCCCACGCCGATTGACTCGACCCACGGCGCCCGGATGAACACCGCGCGGATCGGGGGCTCCCCGATCGCCGGGAAGGGCACGTCAGCCTCGAACGAGTCGACCTGGCGACCGAACGCGTTGCGCCGCACGACCATGTCGAGGCCGCCGATCGGCTGCTGGTCGGCCCGGCCGTCGAGGATCGTGTCGGCGAGCAGGATCATCCCGGCGCAGGAGCCGTACATCGGCATCCCGTCGGCGACGGCCTGGCGCAGCGGCGCCATGAGCCCCCAGCGGATCGCCAGCATCGAGATCGTCGTCGACTCGCCCCCGGGGATGACCAGGCCGTCGACGGCCGCGAGCGCTGCGGCGTCCTTGACCGGCACGGCCGTCACCCCGGCGGCTCGCAGCGCCGTGAGGTGCTCGCGCACGTCGCCCTGCAGGGCGAGGACCCCGATGGTCGGGTCGGTCACCACCCGCGCTCGGCGAGGCGGTGCGGCGCCGGGATCTCCTCGACGTTGATCCCGACCATGGCCTCGCCCAGCCCACGGGACACCTTCGCGATGATGCCCGGGTCGTCGTGGTGCAGGGTGGCCTGCACGATCGCGTTGGCCCGCTCCGCGGGGTTGCCGGACTTGAAGATGCCCGAGCCCACGAAGACGCCGTCGGCGCCGAGCTGCATCATCATCGCGGCGTCGGCCGGGGTGGCGATGCCGCCGGCGGTGAACAGCACCACGGGCAGCGAGCCGCGCTCGGCGACCTCCTTGACCAACTCGTACGGCGCCTGCAGCTCCTTGGCCGCCACGAACAGCTCGTCGGGGCTCATCGTGCGCAGCCGGTTGATCTCGCCGCGGATGGCCCGCATGTGCGTGGTCGCGTTCGACACGTCGCCGGTGCCCGCCTCGCCCTTCGAGCGGATCATCGCCGCGCCCTCGGTGATGCGGCGCAGCGCCTCGCCGAGGTTCGTCGCCCCGCAGACGAAGGGCACGGTGAACTGCCACTTGTCGATGTGGTTGGTGTAGTCAGCGGGGGTGAGCACCTCGGACTCGTCGACGTAGTCCACGCCGAGCGCCTCGAGCACCTGGGCCTCGACGAAGTGCCCGATGCGGGCCTTGGCCATGACCGGGATCGAGACCGCCTCGATGATGCCGTCGATCATGTCGGGGTCGCTCATGCGGCTCACGCCGCCCTGGGCCCGGATGTCGGCGGGCACCCGCTCGAGGGCCATGACGGCCACGGCACCGGCGTCCTCGGCGATCCGCGCCTGCTCGGGGGTGACGACGTCCATGATCACGCCGCCCTTGAGCATCTCGGCCATGCCGCGCTTCACGCGGGCGGTGCCGATGCCGGTGGGGGTCTCGGGGGTGCTGCTCACGGCCGACTCCTGCGCTGTGGTGACGTAGGCCCCAAGGGTACGTCCTGCGGCCGGTGCCGCCCAACGCGCGCGAGGGCGACCGGGCTACTCGATGGTGGCCGGGCGGGTCCGGTCGTGCAGCACGATCCAGACCTGGCCGGGGTCCAGGGCCACCGGCGCCCCGGCCGCGTCGACGAACGCGGTCGGATCGGCGGCCGTGGGCCGTTGCCAGCGGATCCGGTGGGCTCGGCCGTCGCGCAGCAGCAGCGCCTTGCCGCTGCCCACCGTGAGCGACTCCGGGGTGCGCCCGCCGAAGCGGTCGCCGAAGCCGGAGTCGACCTCCTCGACGTACTGGATGATCACGGTGGACGCCCGCTGCACCCCCGGCTCCTCGGCCGCCCGGGCGGGCCGGCCGGCCGACCAGACGTCGTAGCGGCCCTCGTCGGCGTTCCAGCGGAACTGCATCGAGGTCTCGGGCCAGCGCACCGTCACCGTGTCCGCCCGCTTGCCGCCCGGCCGGGGCGTGCGGTCGAACACCAGGCCCATGTCGGCACTCACCGCCGTCGCCGCGGCGCTGGCCAGGATCTCCCCGGGCTGGGCCATGAGGTTGTACGGGATCACCCGCGCCTGGTCTCGGTAGAACCCGGGGGAGCCGGCGTCCTCGCTGACGACGGTCAGGTTGGCGCGGGCCAGGCGCGTGAGCAGCCGCTGCTGGGCCCCGGAGATCACCAGGGCGACGTCGCCGTAGGGGGCGAAGATCTCGATGTCGCTGATGCGCGCGCTGCGCACCGGGCCCACGACCTCGGGCATGGTCGTGGAGAACACCGCGGCGAGGCGGTTCAGCCCCCACTCCACCGGCTCGACGTAGACGACGTCGGCCGCGGTGAGCCCCCGGTGCGGCTGCGCGTTCGGGGTGTTGTCCAGCTTCACCACGATGACCGGGGTGCCGACGCCGCCCTCCCGACCGCTCAGCGGCGAGGTGGTCGGCGGGGGCGGGGCAGGCGTTGGAGCCTCCGCCACCGGCGACGCAGGCGCCGCGGGGCTCGCGGTCGCAGGGGCCGCCACCGGGACCGGATCAGGGTCGGCCGAGCAGGCCACCAGCAGGCCGACCGAGCACAGCACGAGCGACGCGGCCACGGGAGCTCGAGCGCCGGCCGCCCGACGAGGGTTGCGCATGGGGCCACGGTAGGCGCGTCCAAGCGATCGCTCGGCTTCGCCCCGCCGGACGCCCGAGGATTCACGGCGCGGTCACCCCGGCGTCGCCGGGCCGACGCCGGCTGCCCTGGCAGCCCCTGGAGGTCCGGGCGCTCCCGCCTCAGGCGCGCAGGGCGCCCGCCAGCTCGGCGAAGGCGCCGACCAGCAGGTCCATGTCCGCCTTCGTGTGCGCCAGCGAGACCAGCCACTGCTCGTCCAGGCCGGGCGGGGTCAGGATCCCGCGGTTGACGCCCCACAGCCACGACAGCTCGGCCGCGGCGAAGTCGGTGCGCTTGTAGTCGCGGTAGGTCCGCACCGGCGTGGGTGCCCAGGTGACCGCGCCCTTCACCCCGAAGCCGACGGTGTGGGCGGGCAGCTCGTGCTCGACGATGACCGCGTCGATCGCGGCCAGGGCGTCGTTGTTCAGCGCCTCTGCTGCGGCCAGCGCCTCCTCCGTGCAGATCTCGTCCACCGCGACGGCGGCGGCCATGACCAGGGGGTTGCCGTTGTAGGTGCCGAAGTGCCACATGCGGTTGTCGCCCACGACGGCCATCACCTCGGCGCGCCCGCCGAACGCGGCCAGCGGCAGGCCCCCGCCCACGCTCTTGGCCAGCGCGATGAGGTCCGGGAGCACGCCGAGGCGCTGGGAGGCGCCGGCGTACCCGGCGGTCAGGCCGGTCTTCACCTCGTCGAACACGAGCAGCACCCCGTGCCGGTCGCACGCCTCGCGCACGCCGGCCAGGTAGCCGGCGTCGGGCAGCACGATCGAGATGTTCTCCAGCACCGGCTCCATGACGACCGCGGCGATCTCCGCGGCGTGCTCGGCCAGGATCGCCTCGAGCCGGTCGAGGTCGTTGTAGGGCACCACGAACACCGTGCCGGCCTCGACGTCGAACGGGGTCACCGGGATCGGGGCGTCCTCCGGGCCGGCCTCGGCCGGGTCGGGCTTGACCGAGACGGACAGCGCGTCGTAGCCACCGTGGTAGCCGCCCTCGATCTTGATGATCGCGTGCCGCTGCGTGAACGCGCGGGCGGTGCGCACCGCGTACATCGTCGCCTCGGTGCCCGAGTTGGTGAACCGCAGCTGGTCCAGGCCGAAGCGGCGCTGGAAGCGCTCGGCCACGTCGGTGGCCTGCGGCGACGGGGTGACGAACAGCGTGCCCACGTCCATCGCGGCGCGGACCGCGTCGACCACGGCCGGGTTCAGGTGGCCCACCAGCATCGCGCCGAACCCCATCGACAGGTCGAGCACCTGGCGGCCGTCGACGTCGGTCAGCCACGCGCCCCTGGCCGACTGGATCGCGATGGGGTGCGGGTCCCAGTGCTGGAACGAGGAGGTCACGCCGAGCGGCAGGGAGCGCACGGCCCGCTCGTGGTGCGCAGCCGAGGCGGGGTGCTGGGCGGCGAACCGCTGCCACTCCTGCTCGGTGAGCGCCTCGACCCGGGCCGGGTCCACCGGCCTGGACGAGGTGGGGATCGTGCGCCGCGTCGCGGGGTCGTGGGCCGGCCAGCTGGTGGCAGGGGCAGACGGCGTGTCGAGGGTCATGGGCACTCCTGGGTGGCTGCAGACGGCCGGGGTCGCCTCAGGGTAGCCGGATCGGCAGGTGGATGCCGAGCGCTTCTGCGCCGGGAGGGCCACGGATCCCGTCGGCGATGGCCACCATCACCCACGGGATCACCGCCTGAACGGGCCCAGGTGCACGGTTTCCGCACCACGGTCCGGTGGCGTCGGTGACCCCGTGGTCGGACCCGCCGGTCCCCGCCGGCAGGCATAGGCTCGTGGGCAGCGCGTGCGACCCGCCGCCACAGGAGGTGTGCCATGGCCTACCGGTTCAACCCGCCGCCCGGCTGGGAGGTCCCCGCCGGCTTCACGCCCGCCGACGGCTGGACGCCCGATCCCTCGTGGCCCCCGGCTCCCGAGGGGTGGCAGTTCTGGCTGGCCGAGCCCGTCCCCCCGCCGCCGGGCCCGCCGAGCGGGACCGCCACGGGCGCCGCTGGCGTGCAGTCGGCGACGCAGCGCGTAGGTGGCATGTTCAAGTCGCTGAAGGTCAAGGCCTCGGACGAGGACTGGATGGGCAAGGCCAAGGCCGCGGCGGCCCAGGCGGCCGCCAGCGCCCAGCAGGCAGCCAACCAGGCCAGCACCGCGGCCAAGCAGCGCGACCAGGCCACCCTGGACGGCCTGGGTCCCGCACCGGAGGGCGCCCTGTGGCGCGGCATCAGCCACGAGACCGGCCGCAACGCCGTGGTCACGGTGTGGCCCGACCGGATCGAGCGGACGAAGCCCACGAGCAAGCTGTCCCTGACCGGCATGCTCGCCGGTGGCCCGGAGGACCTCGAGGTGATCCCGATGAAGTCGGTCTCCTCGGTCCAGGTCCGCCGCGGGGCCTGGTACCACGACGTCACCGTCTACGCGTCGGGCAACACCATCGTCATGCCGATGGACGCCGCGGACGCCGAGCAGGTGCGCAGCATCGTGATGGACCAGGTGCTGCGCGGG
>JALOLK010000083.1 GCA_025456015.1 Candidatus Nanopelagicales bacterium | reverse complement strand
AGCGCGGCGGTCTGCTCCTCGTCGTAGACGGGGTCCTTGCGCTCGACCTGCACGGAGGGCTGGGCCATCGGCATGCGACCGGTCGAGACCTGGAAGTGCGTGCTGGCCGCCCCCGCACCGATCAGGCTGGGCGCGACGCTGGTGCCCTCGGCGGCAAGGCCGTGGCACGAGGAGCAGCCCTCGAGGTAGAGCGTGCGGCCCTGCTCGACCTGGGTCTCGCTGGACGGCGCACCGGCGGCGCGGGCCGCGGTCGAGGTCTGCACCAGCGCGTAGACGGTGCCGACGACCGCGAGGGCCCCGAGCAGCAGCAGCAGGAGCACGGCCGGGTGGCGGCGGGCAACAGGAGCGTTCACGGGACTCCCTGGAACTCGTGGGTGGTCGGGTCGGGCCGTGTCACTGCAGGACGTAGATCATGAAGAACAGGGCGATCCAGACCACGTCGACGAAGTGCCAGTAGTAGCTGGTCACGATCGCCGCCGTGGCCTGCTCGTTGCCGTACCGCCGCGAGGCGTAGGAGCGGGCGATCACGAACAGGAACGCCACCAGCCCGGCCGTCACGTGCAGGCCGTGGAAGCCGGTCGTGAGGTAGAACGCCGAGCCGTACGCCGAGGACGACAGCGTGAGCCCCTCGGCCTGGATGAGGTGGGCGTACTCGAACACCTGGCCGCCGATGAAGATCGCGCCGAGGATGAACGTCAGGATGTACCAGCGCTGCATCCCCCGCAGGTTCCCGCGCTCCGCCGCGAGGACGCCGAGCTGGCAGGTCACCGACGAGGACACGAGGATCAGCGTGTTCACCGTCGCGAAGGGCACGTCGAGGAACTGGGTCTGCTCGGCCCACACCTCAGGGTTCGTCGCCCGCAGCGTGAAGTACATGGCGAACAGCCCGGCGAAGAACATCAGCTCGCTGGAGAGCCAGATGATCGTGCCGACGGCGGTCTTGTTCGGATGCACCGGGTGCGCGCCCGGATGCGCCTGGGTCACAACGGTTGTCGAGGCCACGGGCGGCAGTGTGTCAGATACCCCGGGGGACTTCCCACCCGGACCCAGCCAACACGCGGGTGGGCCGGGGATCCGTCGCCTGACGGCCCCCACCGGACCAAGTAGCATCGCGTCGCGGCCGAGCGCCGCCCCCACCGTGCAACCCCAGGAGCGTCCCATGGCCACCGCGCAGGCCCCCCGACCGCTGCGAGTGCTGGTGTACAGCGACGACCGCACCGTGCGCCGCGCCGTGGCCCTGGCCCTGGGCACCCGGCTGGATCCCGAGCTGCCCGAGCTCGAGCTGGTCGAGGTGGCCACGGGCCCGGTGGTCGTCAGCACGGTGGACGCCGGCGGTCTGGCGCTGCTCATCCTGGACGGGGAGGCCGCGCCGACCGGCGGCCTGGGCCTGGCCCGCCAGCTCAAGGACGAGATCTTCCGGTGCCCACCCATCCTCGTGCTGACCGGCCGCCCCCAGGACGCGTGGCTGGCCACCTGGTCGCGGGCCGACGCCGTCGTGGGCCACCCGATCGACCCGGACCAGCTGGCCCAGACCGTGGCGACGCTGCTGCGGCGCCGCGCCCCCGCGGTGCAGCAGGCGTGAGCACCGCACCCACCAGCGACTGGGTCGAGGTCCTCGAGGCCCTGCTGGCCGGCGAGCCGCTCGACGCCCTGACCACCCAGTGGGTCATGGCCGAGATGCTCACCGGCGGGGCACCGGCGGCGAACACGGCGGCGTTCCTCGTGGCCCTGCGCGCCAAGGGCGAGACGCCCGCCGAGGTGGCCGGGCTGGTCGCGGGCATGATGGCCGCCAGCGTGCCGCTGGAGATCCCCGGACCCGTCGTGGACACCTGTGGGACCGGCGGGGACCGCGCGCACACCGTGAACATCTCCACGATGGCCGCCGTGGTGGCCGCCGCGGCTGGTGCCCGGGTGGCCAAGCACGGCAACCGGGCGGCCTCCTCGCAGAGCGGCTCAGCGGACATGCTCGAGGCGCTCGGCGTCGTGATCGACCTGCCGGCCGGGGCCGCTGCCGAGGCCGGGGACGTCCTGGGCATCACGTTCTGCTTCGCGCCGGTGTTCCATCCCGCGATGCGCCATATCGGCCCCATCCGCCGCGAGCTGGGGATCCGCACCGTGTTCAACGTGCTCGGCCCGCTGGCCAACCCCGCGCACCCGGCTGCCCAGGTGCTCGGCGTGCCGAACGAGGCCATCGGGGGGCTCATGGCCGGGGTGCTGGCCCAGCGCGGCACCCGCGCGCTGGTCGTCCACGGCGGCGACGGCCTCGACGAGCTCACCGTGTACGCGCCGTCGCAGGTCTGGGACCTCACCACCGACACGCTCCGGCAGGTCGTGCTCGACCCGGCCGCGCTGGGCATCGGCGTGCCGGCGCCCGACGCGCTGCGCGGCGGCTCGGCCGAGCGCAACGCCACCATCTTCCGCCGGATGCTCGACGCGCCCGGTGACCCGGCCGTGGCCGGGCTGGTCGACGCCGTGTGCCTGAACGCGGCTGCGGCCCTGGTCGCCTATGCGGCGGCCGGCGGCGCGCTGCCCGTGGCCCTGCCCGACCCGGCGACCGGGCTCCTCGAGCGCATGGCCGCAGCACTGCCGGTGGCCCGCACGGCCCTGCTCGACGGATCGGCCGCGGCGCTGCTCGAGCGCTGGGTCACGGTCAGCCAGGACCTGCGCGACCGCTGACCTGCCCGGCCCCCGTGAGGAGCCGGTCAGGGCTCAGAACTGGCGGCTGGGGCCCTGGTAGTACTCGAAGACCCAGTACGCCGAGGCCATGATCACCAGCACCGCGCCGGCGGCGACGATCCACGCCGCCAGCGCCAGGCCGGCGAACGTGATCGCCGAGGCGATGCCCACGAGCAGCGGGGCCCACGAGTGCGGGCTGAAGTGCCCGTAGTCGGGATCGGCCTCCCAGATCTCGCCATCGGGCCGGTCATCGGGCTGGTCGGGCAGGCGATTGGCCGTGACGAGCAGGTAGAACCCGACCATCCCGGACAGGCCGGCCGTGAGCACCAGCGCGGTGGTGCCGGCCTCGTCGTGGCTCATGAACCAGTAGACGCCGGCCACGAGCAGGTAGAAGACCGCCCCGCCCACGAACAGCTTCGCGGCAAGCTTCACTGCAGCTCCCCCTTCGCCCTCGACGCGCTCGTCGCGGCGCGCAGTCCCTCCGGGCCGTGCTCCTCGAGGGCCGCCAGGTAGCCCTCGGCGTCCCAGTCGGCCAGCTCCGGGTGGTGCAGGTCGAACGCGGGCCGCTCGGAGCGGATGCGCGGCAGCGAGACGAAGTTGTGCCGCGGCGGCGGGGAGGCGGTGGCCCACTCGAGCGAGGCGCCCCAGCCCCACGGGTCGTCCAGGCCGACCATCGGCGCGCGCCTCGCGGTGATGTAGACGTTCCACAGGAAGAACAACGTGGAGACGCCCAGCACGAGCGCGAACGCCGAGGAGATCTGGTTCTCGAGCGTGAAGCCGTCACCGGGCAGGTAGTCGCCGTAGCGGCGCGGCATGCCCTCCACGCCCAGCCAGTGCTGGATGAGGAACGTGCCGTTGAAGCCGACGAACGTCAGCGCGAAGTGCCAGAAGCCGAGCCGCTCGTTGAGCATCTTGCCGGTGAGCTTGGGCCACCAGAAGTAGAACCCGGCGAACATCGCGAACACGACCGTGCCGAACACGGTGTAGTGGAAGTGCGCCACGACGAAGTACGAGTCCGAGACGTGGAAGTCCAGCGGCGGCGAGGCCAGGATGATGCCGGTCAGGCCGCCGAACAGGAACGTCAGCAGGAAGCCCAGGGCCCACATCATGGGCGTGTTGAAACTGATGGACCCGCCCCACATGGTGCCGATCCAGTTGAAGAACTTCACGCCGGTCGGCACCGCGATGAGCATGGTCATCAGGGAGAAGAACGGCAGGTTGACCGCACCGGTCACGTACATGTGGTGCGCCCAGACCGCCATCGACAGCGCGGCGATCGCGATGGTCGCGAACACCAGGCCCTTGTAGCCGAAGATCGGCTTGCGGCTGAAGACCGGCAGCACCTCGGAGATGATCCCGAAGAACGGCAGGGCGATGACGTAGACCTCCGGGTGGCCGAAGAACCAGAACAGGTGCTGGAACAGGATGGCCCCGCCGTTCTCCGGCTCGAAGACCACCGAGCCGAACTTGCGGTCGATCTCGAGCACGACCAGCGTGGCGGCGAGCACCGGGAAGACCATGATGACCAGCACGCTGGTGAGCAGCACGTTCCAGGTGAAGATCGACATCCGGAACATGGTCATGCCGGGGGCGCGCATGGTCAGGATCGTGGTGATGAAGTTCACCGCGCCCAGGATCGTGCCCACGCCGCCGAGTGCGAAGCCGAGGATCCACAGGTCCGAGCCGAGGTTCGGGCTGAACTCCTGCGTGGACAGCGGCGTGTACAGGAACCAGCCGAAGGAGGCGGCGCCGCCGGGGGTGAGGAAGCTGCTCATCACGATGAGGGCGCCGAACAGGTACATGTAGTACCCGAGCATGTTCAGCCGCGGGAAGGCGACGTCCGGGGCGCCGATCTGCAGCGGCATCACGAAGTTCGCGAACCCCACGAACAGGGCCGTGGCGAACAGCAGCAGCATGATCGAGCCGTGCATGGTGAACAGCTGGTTGTACTGCTCGAGGGTCAGCATCTGCAGGCCGGGGGTCGCCAGCTCGGCGCGGATGGCCAGGGCCATCACGCCGCCGATGAGGAAGAACGTGAACGACGTGACCATGTAGAGCTTGCCGATGGTCTTGTGGTCGGTCGTGGTCAGGATCGAGACGATCTTCTGGCCCAGCGTGGTCTCGCGCCGCGGCGGCGGGGCCTGCAGCGAGGCGACGGGGGGTTCGTTCAGCAGGGTCACAGCTGTCCCTCCGGGTAGCGGTCGAGCTCCCAGAAGCGCTCGCCCTCACGGCTGATCCGGTCGGTGGTGATCTCGCCGACCTGGCCCTTGGCCCGCAGCTCGGCCATGTGCCGGTCGTACTCGGGCCGCTCGACGACCTTCACGCGGAACAGCATCCGTGCGTGGTCCACGCCGCACAACTCGGCGCAGCGGCCGGCGAACTCGCCCACCTTGTTCGGGGTCACCTCGAACTTGTTGAGGCGATCGGGGAAGACGTCCATCTTCATGAGGAAGGCTGGGATCCAGAAGGAGTGGATCACGTCGGGGCTCTCCAGCTCGAAGACCACCGACTCGTTCACCGGCAGGTAGAGGGTGGGGATGTCCTCCACCTCGGCGGTGCCCACGTCGTAGACGCCGTCCTCGGTGTAGTTGAACGCCCAGCTCCACCGGAAGCCCACCACGGACACCGTGTTGTCCGGGCTGGCCGACACCTTCGTGAGCTCGTGCTGGTCGCGGGCGGTGAAGTAGAACATCCCGAGGATCATCACCAGCGGCACGACCGTGTACATGAGCTCGAGGGGCACGTTGTAGCGCAGCTGCTTGGGCGCCGGGGCGTCCGGGCTCTTGCGCCGGTAGCGGATCGCGGCGTAGATGATGAGGCCGGCCGTGAGCACGCCGACGAAGCTCGCGGCCACCCAAGCGCCGAACCACAGGCTCGCGATGGTGGGGGCCTGCTCGGTCGCCGGGTCCGGCGCGTTGAACGACAGCGCCTCCTCGGCGCTGCAGCCGGAGGCGAGCAGCAGGGCGCCGGCCGCGCCAGCGGCGGCACTCCAGCGACGCCACCGGGCCGGTCGGCTCGTGCGGTCTGGTGCTGTTGCCACGGGTCGTGTTTCCCCTCGATGGTCGCCAGGAACTGCGCTACTGACCGCCGGCGCAGCGCCCCGGCGGGTCCTCGGACGGGGCGAGAGTAGCGCAGCGATGGCCGGAACTGCCACGGGGGTCGGGATACCGTGGTGGGCATGTCGCGCTACCTCGATGCGGCCTCCGGGACGCCGCTGCGCCCCGGCGCCAGGCGAGCGCTGGAGGCCGCGATCGAGCGCGGCTGGGCCGATCCGAGCCGGCTGCACCGGCCGGGCCGGGTCGCCCGCCAGCTGCTCGACGCCGCGCGGGCGTCGGTGGCCGAGCGGCTCGGCGCCCTGCCCCAGGAGGTCACGTTCACGGGATCGCACGCCGAGGCCCTGCACCTGGCCGTGCTGGGCCTGTCCCGCGGTCGCGCCGGGGTGGGTGCCGGGGTCGTGGCCAGCGCGGTGGAGCACTCAGCCGTGCTGCGCGCGGCCGACTGGGTGAGCGGGCCGGACGGCCCCGTGCTGGTCCCGGTCGACCCTCAGGCTCGACTCGACCTCGAGGCCTTCGCCACGGCGGTCGCCGCCCCGGGGGTGGCGTTGGCCTGCGTCCAGCAGGCCAACGGGGAGGTCGGCACGCTGCAGCCCGTCGCAGCGGCCCATGCCGCGGCCCGGGCGGCGGGCGTCCCGCTCGTGGTCGACGCGGGTCCCGCGCTCGGGCACGTCGCACCCGCCGCGACGTGGGACGTGCTGGCGGGGGCGGCCCACACCTGGGGCGGGCCGGCGGGCGTCGGCGTGCTGGCGGTCCGCACGGGCGTGCGCTGGCGCAGCCCGCTGCCCACGGACGAGGCCGGCCGGCGCGCCGGCACCCCCGACGTGCCCGCCATCGTGGCCGCGGCGACCGCGCTCGAGGAGGCCACGGCCGAGCTGGCGGCCAGCGCCGCCCAGCAGCACGCCCTGGTGGCCCAGCTGCGCCGGGCGCTGCCGCAGCTGGCCGACGACGTCGTGGTGCTCGGGCCCGACGAGGAGCGCCTGCCCCACCTCGTGGCCGCCACCGTGCTGTACGCCGACGGCGAGGTGCTGGTCGGCGCGCTCGACCGGGCCGGGTTCGCCGTGAGCTCGGGCTCGGCGTGCACCGCCGACACCCGCCGGCCCAGCCACGTGCTGGCCGCCATGGGCGCGATCACGCACGGCAACCTGCGCGTGAGCCTGCCGCCGGGGACGACCGGGGACGACACCGACGCCCTCCTGGCCGCCCTGCCGGCGGCGATCGCGGCCGCCCGGGACGCCGGGCTGCGGGCGGCCCGGCCATGACGACGCTGGTCGAGGCACGCGGGGTGCTCTGCCCGGTGCCGATCATCCGGCTGGCCCGGGCCGCCGCCGGCCTGCCGCCGGGCAGCCTGGTGGCCCTGTGCACCGACGACCCCGCCGCCGAGCACGACGTGCCGGCCTGGTGCCGCCTGCGCGGCCACGAGCTGCTGAGCAGCGAGCCGGTCGCCGGCGCCCCGGCCGCGGCGGCGGCCCCCGCAGGGGACGAGCCGCACGCCCCCAACCCGCAGCCCGGTCAGGCGCTGCGCCACCTGATCCGGCTGGCCGGCCCGCCGGCGGACGCCGCCGGGTCGGCCGCGCCGAGCACCGGGGGCAGCGCCAGTGCTGCCGACAGCAGCCGCAGGTAGGTCCGCCGGGGCACCGCCCGGGCCCCGAGGCGGCCCAGGTGCGGGGTGCGCCACTGCACGTCGATGATGCGCTCCGGGCGACCGTCCGCGGCCAGCAGGTCGCCCAGCGCCACGACGGCCACCTTGGAGGCGTCGGTGGCCCGGTGGAACTTCGACTCCGCGGCGAACAGCCCACCCACCTCGACGCCGAACAGGCCCCCGACCAGGCGGTCGTCGTCCCACACCTCCACGGAGTGCGCCCAGCCCAGCCGGTGCAGCGCCACGTAGGCCTCGACGTACGCCCCGTTGATCCAGCCGTGCGGCCGCGTCGGGTCCGCGCAGGCCGCCACCACCGCCTCGAAGGCGGCGTCCAGGCTCACCGTGAAGCGGCGCAGCGAGCGCCGCAGGGAGGCGCTCACGTGCACCGCGCCGGGCGGCAGGATGCCGCGTGGGTCCGGCGACCACCAGCCCAGGAGGGCTCCGTCGGGCATCGGGAACAGGCCCCGGCGGTAGCCGGCCAGCAGCGTGCCCGCGTCCAGCTCGGCACCGACGGCCACCAGCTCGACCCCGCGGGGGACCCGGGCGACGTCGGGCAGCAGCCACGGGGTGGCCGGGGGCTCCACGGGCGGCCCGGCGGGTCGGCTCATCGCGACGGCACCAGGACGCGCCGCTCAGGGCCGCAGCAGCCGGACGTGCTCGCCGATCTCCTCGGCGGCCTGGTCGCCGTAGGCCTCGCGCACCCGCAGCAGGAACGCCTGCCGGGCCAGCTCGTACTCCTGGGTGCCGATGCTCTCGATCACGTACGTGGCCACCAGCGAGCCCACCTGGGCGCACCGCTGCAGCGGCAGGCCCCAGGCCAGGCCCGCGAGGAACCCGGCCCGGAAGGCGTCGCCGACACCGGTGGGGTCGGCGCGGTGGGTCTCCTTGGGGGTCGGGACCCGGATCGGCTCCTCCCCCCGGCGCTCGATCCGCACGCCGTTGGGCCCGAGCGTGGTCACCCGCACGGCGACCCGATCGAGGATCTCCTCGCCGCTCCACCCGGTCTTCTGCTCGGTGAGGGCGGCCTCGTACTCGTTGGTGAACAGGAAGGCCGCGCCGTCGATGAGCAGGCGGATCTCCTCGCCGTGCATGCGCGCGAGCTGCTGGGAGGGGTCGGCGGCGAACGGGATGCCGCGGTAGCGGCACTCCTCGGTGTGGCGGACCATCGCCTCGGGGTCGTTGGCGCCGATGAGCACGAGGTCGGCGCCCCCGATCCGCGCCACGACCGGGCCCAGCTCGATGTCGCGGGCCTCCACCATCGCCCCGGCGTAGAAGCTGGCGATCTGGTTGGCGTGCTCGTCGGTCGTGCACACGAACCGGGCGGTGTGGCGCACCTCCGAGACGTGCACCGAGGTGGTGTCCACGCCGTGCCGGGACAGCCATGACTCGTAGTCGGCGAAGTCGGGCCCGACCGCGCCCACGAGCACGGGCTGCAGGCCCAGCACGCCCATCCCGAAGGCGATGTTGGCCGCCACGCCACCACGGCGCACCTCGAGCTCGTCGACCAGGAACGACAGCGAGATGCTGTCGAGCTTGTCGAGCACGATCGAGTCGGAGAACCGACCCGGGAAGGTCATGAGGTGGTCGGTGGCGATGGAGCCGGTGACGACGATGCGCATCAGGCAGGGACCCCCAGGTCGGACGACGGGGGCGACCCTAGCGGGTGGCGGTGCGCAGCCCGGGCCCGGCGGGCCCACGGGACTCAGTGGAAGGAGTCACCGCACGCGCACGACCCGGTCGCGTTCGGGTTGTCGATCGTGAAGCCCTGCTTCTCGATGCTGTCCACGAAGTCGATGGTGGCGCCCACGAGGTACGGCGCGCTCATGCGATCCACGACCACGCCGACGCCGTCGAAGTCCTTCGTCACGTCGCCGTCGAGCGCGCGCTCGTCGAAGAACAGCTGGTAGCGCAGGCCCGAGCACCCACCGGGCTGGACGGCGACGCGCAGGGCGAGGTCCTCGCGGCCCTCCGCCTCGAGCAGCGCGCGCACCTTGGAGGCGGCGGCGTCGGTGAGGAGGATGCCGTCGGTCGCGGCGCTCGTGCTCGTGGTCTCGGCGGTCATCGCTGGTGCCCTCCTGTGGCAGCTGTGGGTGTCCGGCGCAGGTCACCCGCGGGTGGGAACGCCGGCGGGCGTGCGGGCATTCCCGCAGCCACCATCGTCACACGATCCCCCCGGATCGACCAATCGCCACACGGGCGTGGGGGCATCGGCGAGGATGCCGGGCATGGACGCTGCTGCTGGCGCTGCCACCCCGCTGCTCGGCCCGTCGATCGACGACTACCTGACCGCCGACGTGCCCACGTGCCCACCGGAGGCGACCGCCGGGGCCATCCGGAGCCTGCTGGCGAGCCGGCTGTGGGCCTCGGCGAACGACGTGGCGGTGTGCCGGCCGGACGGCCCCGCCGGCCAGCGACTCGTCGGGCTGGTCCCGATCGAGCGGGTGCTGGCCGCCCCGGATAACGCCCGGGCCGACGCCCTCATGGACCCCGACCCGCCGGTCGTCGCGCCGGGGGTGGACCAGGAGCGCGCCGCGTGGAAGGCGGTGCGCCACGGCGAGTCGAGCCTGGCCGTGGTGGGAGCCGACGGCCGCTTCCACGGCCTGGTGCCGCCGACCCGCTTCCTGGCGGTGCTGCTGCACGAGCACGACGAGGACCTGGCGCGCCTGGGCGGCTACCTGCATTCCAGCGAGCAGGCCCGGCACGCCTCGGAGGAGCCGATCCCACGCCGGCTGTGGCACCGGCTGCCATGGCTGATCCTGGGCCTGGTCGGCTCCGCGGTCGCGGCCTGGCTGGTGGGTGGGTTCGAGGAGCAGCTGGCCCTGGACGTCCGGCTCGCGTTCTTCGTCCCGGGCGTGGTCTACATGGCCGACGCCGTGGGCACCCAGACCGAGGCCCTGGTGATCCGGGGCCTCTCGGTGGGGGTGCCGATCCGGCGCATCCTGCGCGCGGAGGCGCTCACGGGGCTCGCGGTCGGGACGCTCCTGGGGGCGCTGACCTACGTCGCGGTCCTGCTGGCCCTCGGGTCCGCGGACCTGGCGCTGGCCGTGGCGCTGGCCCTGCTCGCGGCGTGCTCGGTCGCATCGGTGGTCGCCATGGCGCTGCCGTGGGCCATCGCCCGAACCGGCCGGGATCCCGCCTTCGGCAGCGGCCCCCTGGCGACGGTGGTGCAGGACCTGCTCAGCCTGGTCATCTACTTCGCGCTGGCCACGGCCCTGGTGGGCTGAGCCGGCCGTCAGGGCACGCGGGCCCACGTGCGGGCGGCGCGCGCCGCGGCCCGGGCCAGGCCCTGCGCCGGGGACTCCCCCGGCTCCGCCGCTGCCGGGAACGCGGCGGCCACGCCGGCCGTCATCCACTCGCGGCGGTCGAGCTCCACCCGACCGGCCAGCACGAGGGTCGGCCGCGCGTGGGTGGTGGCGGCGGCC
>JALOLK010000082.1 GCA_025456015.1 Candidatus Nanopelagicales bacterium | reverse complement strand
CGAGGATCACCATGACCTCGTACTTGCGCGTGCTCACGACCCACCTCCTTCGGACTCGAGCGGCCACGGTCCATCCGTGGCAGGAGGGTTGCAGCGCCCTGGGCTCGGCCCTCCCCCGTGGCCGTGATGATGGCCCAAGGGTCTGACACCCACCAGCGGCCATCCACAGCCCCGGTGCGCCCAGGTGGGCCAAGGGTACCGGCGCGAGGGGTCCGCCGGGAAATCCGTGGCGCAACCGCACGTCCGGGCTCGCTAGCCTTCGGCATCATGCCGCTGACCGTCACCCGGATCACGCCCGAGCAGCACCTGGCCCACGTCCGGGCCCGCGCCGCCGGCTCCGGGATCGTCAGCACCCTGCAGGTGCCCTCCTGGGGGCACGTCAAGGCCGACTGGCGCCACGAGTCGATCGGGTGGTTCGACGGGGGCGCGCTGGTCGGGGCCGGCCTGGTGCTCTACCGGCAGGTGCCCCGGCTGCCGCGGTTCCTGGCCTACCTGCCCGAGGGCCCCGACCTCGACTGGCTGGGCGAGGGCCCCGCGGCCCGCGGCCTCGACGGGCCCGAGCGGATCCACCCCCTGGCCGACTGGCTCGAGCCGATGCTGGGCCACCTGCGCGGCGCAGGGGCCTTCGCCGCCAAGCTCGGCCCGCCCATCTGGACGCGCCGGTGGGACGCGGCGACCCTCAAGGACGCGATCGCCGGGGGCGCGGCCACCGCCCTGCGCGACCTGCCGGCCGACCACACCGACGGCCGGGCCCTGGCCGCGATCGACGTGCTCGAGGCGCTGGGCTGGACCCAGCGGCCGGCCTCGGGCGCCGGCTTCGGTGACGTGCAGCCGCGCTACGTGTTCCAGGTGCCGCTGGCCGGGCGCACCGAGGAGGACCTGCTGCGTGGGTTCAACCAGCTGTGGCGACGCAACATCAAGAAGGCCGAGAAGGTGGGCGTCACGGTGCGCCAGGGCGGGTCCGGGGACCTGGCCGCGTTCCACCGCGTCTACGTCGAGACCGCCGAGCGCGACCGGTTCCACCCCCGCGGCCTGCCCTACTTCCAGCGCATGTGGCAGGCCCTGCGCGACGAGGACCCCGACCGCATCCGGCTCTACCTGGCCGAGCACGAGGGCACCCTGCACGCGGCGACCCTGTGGGCCCGGGTGAACCGGCACTGCTGGTACACCTACGGCGCCTCGACCACGGCCGGGCGCGACCTGCGCCCCAGCAACGCGATCCAGTGGCGGATGATCCGCGACGCCCGTGCGGCCGGCGCCGACACCTACGACATGCGCGGCATCACCGACACCCTGGACCCGAGCGACCACCTCTTCGGCCTGCTGCAGTTCAAGGTCGGCACCGGGGGGTACGCCCAGGAGTACGCCGGGGAGTGGGACTATCCGATCCGTCCGGCGATGGCCCGGGCCTTCGAGGCCTACATGCGCCGGCGCTGAGGCCACCGTGCCGCGCCGCCGCCACGCCGCCGCCCGCCCCTGACCGACAGGACCCCCATGAGCTTCGTCATCGTCATCGACACGCCCCGCTGGCGGTCACACCACGAGCGGGTGCGGGACGCGGTCGCCGCCGCCGGGGCCACCCTCGTGCCCGTGGCCAAGGGCAACGGGTACGGGGTGGGCAACGCTCGGCTGGCCGCCGAGGCCGCCCGGCTCGGGGCGGGCACGGTCGCGGTGGGCACCGTGCACGAGGCGCCCGCGGTGCTCGCGGCGGCACCGCAGCGCGAGGTGCTCGTGCTCGAGCCCTTCACGCTGACCGGTGACGTCGAGGCCCGGGCATGGCAGGCGCTGGCCGCGCACCCCGGGGCCGACCGGGTCCTGCACACCGTCGCCGCCCCACAGGCCGCGGCCCAGCTCGCCGGCCTGGCCACGCCCGCCCAGCCCCGCCGGGTGCTGCTCGAGGGGGCCACCTCGATGCACCGCTTCGGCATGGCGCCCGACGAGCTGGCCGCGGCCGTGGCCACGCTCGCCCCGCACGTGGCCTCGGGTGCCGTGGTGCTCGAGGGCCTGGCCCTGCACCTGCCGATCGCCACCCCGGACCAGCCGCGCACCGCGCCGGGCGCGATCGTGGCCGGTGACGGCACCGCACCGCAGCCCCTGGTCCCGGGGTCCGCACGCGTGCAGGAGGTGGTCGACTGGGGGCTGCGGTGGCCCAGCCTGCTGGCCGACCTGCCCGGGCTGGCGGACGCCGGTGCCCTGTGGGTCAGCCACCTGCAGGACCAGGAGTGCGCCGACGTGCGCGCGGCGATCCCGGACCTGCCGCTGCGCCTGCGGATGGGCACCCGGCTGTGGCTGGGCGAGCGAGGTGCCCTGCGGGCCCGCGGCACGGTGCTGGCGGTGCACCCCACGCCGGACGGGCGACCGGCGGGCTACCACCAGCGGCGCACGCCCCGTGACGGCCACGTGCTCGTCGTGAGCGGGGGCACCTCGCACGGCGTGGCGCTGGCCGCGCCGCGCCCGGCCCGCAGCGTCCGCCAGCGGGCGGCGGCAGCCGGGGAGGGTGCGCTCGAGGCCGCGGGCCGGTTCCGCTCGCCGTTCCACCTGCCCACCGGCGGCACCGCGTGGTTCCTCGAGCCGCCGCACATGCACGTGTCGATGCTCAAGGTGCCCCGCGGCGTCATCCCGCCGCCGGTCGGGGAGTTCCTCGACTGCGACGTGCGGTTCACCACCGTGGTGCCCGACGTCATCCTCGGCTGAGCGCCGCCCCCGGCCAGCGCCCAGCCGGGGCCCCGTCGAGCACCCCGCCGCCGGGGTCGTCGGCGTCCTCGGCGAACCCGTCGCTGCGGACAGGGTCGTGCTCGGGGGCCAGGATGTCGCGCACCACCATGGCCATGAGCCAGGCCGTGGCCAGCCAGTGCGCGGCGATGGCCAGCACGTACCAACTCGGGTGCAGGCCCTTGTCCTGGGTGCCGAAGCCGACGAGGTACCACCAGATCGCCACGATGTAGACCGCCTCGCCGAGCTGCCAGACCAGCAGGTCGCGCCAGCGCGGCCTGGCCAGCACGGCCAGGGGCAGCACCCACAGCACGTACTGCGGCGAGTAGACCTTGTTCGTCAGCACGAACGCGCCGACCACGAGCAGGGCCAGCTGCGCCAGGCGGGGCGGCCGTTCGGCACGCAGGGCCAGCAGCGCGATCCCGACGCAGGCCAGCAGGAACGAGCCGGTCGCCACGGCGTTGAGCGCCCCCGGCGGGATCGTGACCCCGGGCAGCGACACCCCGGACCCCTCGAGGCCCAGGGACAGCGCGTACCAGGGCGAGCCGAAGTCCATCCCGCGCTCCCGGGAGAAGGCGTAGAACCGCAGCCAGCCCTCCCAGTTGGCCAGCATCACCGGCACGTTCACGACCAGCCAGGCCACCAGCGCACCGGCGAGGAACCGTGCGGCGGCAGCCCCCTGGCGGCGGCGCAGGCACAGCAGCAGCACGGGACCGACCAGCACGAGCGGGTAGAACTTGGCCGCCGCGGCCAGGCCCAGCCACACCCCGGCCATGCCCGGCCGGCCGCGTGACCAGGCCAGCAGCGCGGCGGCGGTGAGGGCGACGGCGAGCAGGTCCCAGTTCACGAACGCGGCCAGCGCGACGACCGGGGCCAGGGCCACGAGCAGGCCGTCCCAGGGCCGGCGGGGCACCGTGCGCGCCGTGGCGGCGATGGTCCAGGCCAGCAGCGCGGACAGGCCCACGACGTTCACGGCGAAGAACAGCAGCGAGTCGCCGCCGAACAGGCGGGTGACCAGGGCCGCGAGGTACATGAACACCCCGGTGAGCACCGGGTACTCGAGCACCTGCTGGCCCGGGCCCGGCTCGAGCAGGTAGGGGAAGATCCCGTCGGCCAGGCCCCGGCGGGCGTACAGCACCGGGATGTCGGAGTAGCACAGGTACATGTAGCGCTGCGGCGCGCCCCAGCCGTTGGCCACGCAGTAGCCCTTGGTCAGCCACCCGATGGCGAACACCACCAGGCCCGCGGCCACGCAGACCCGCACGGGTGTCCACCAGGAGGCCCCGAGCCGGGCGCGGCGACCGACCGGGCCGCCGAGCAGCGGCAGCGCGGCGCGCGCGGTGGGATCGGCCTCGGTGGGCACGACCCAGGGCCGATCGGTGGTGCTGGGCACGGGCGTCAGGCTACGCGGCGCCCGGAGCGGGTGGGCCCGCCGCCGTGGCCGGCGTCGCACGCCGCTAGGGCACCGCCGCCTGGGTCGCCGCGCCCTCGGCCTGCTCGCCCGCCTGGTCGTCGGGCGGGCCGGGCGCCTCGTCGGTGGGGGCCACGGTGTCGGTCGGCGTGGGCGTCGGCGTGGGGGTCGGCTCCGGCGTCGGCGTGGGGGTCGGCGTGGGCGTCGGCGTCGGCGTCTCGGTCGGCGTCTCGGTCGGCGACGGCGTCTCGGTCGGCGTCTCGGTCGGCGACGGCGCCACGCTGGCCCCGCCCCCGCTCGGCGGGTTCACCGGCTCCGGGAAGGTGAGCACCTCCGTGCCCTCCAGCGCCCCCCGCATGAAGGCCGTCCAGATGCGCAGCGGGAAGCCGCTGCCGAAGAACTGGGTCTGCCCGCCGACACCGGACAGCGACAGCTCCTCGCCGTTCGGGCCCGACCTGCTGAAGCTGACCGCCGCGGCCAGCTGGGGGGCGTAGCCGGCGAACCACGAGGACTTGTACTCGTCGGTGGTCCCGGTCTTGCCGGCGACCGGGCGGCCGACGGCCTGCGCCGGGCGACCCGTGCCGTTCTCGACCACCGACTGCAGCGCGAAGTTCACGACGTCGGCGACGTCGCGGGTGAAGGCCCGGCTCACGCGGTTCTCGCGCTCGTGGAGCACGTCACCGTCCGCGGTGGCCACGCTGCGGATGACCGTGGGTGCCTCGGGTCGCTCCCCCCGGGCTGCGAACGTCGCGTAGGCGAACGCCACGTCGATGGTGTGCGGCGAGGCCGTGCCCAGCACGAACGTGAGGTCGCTGTTGTCCATGCCCGGGGTGCCGGCCGGGATCCCGGCATCGAGGGCAGCCTCCTGGATGGGGGGCACGCCGGTCTCGTCGGCCATGGAGACGTACACGGTGTTCACGGACTGCTCCGTGCCCTGGAGCAGGGTGATGAGCTCGCCGTAGGAGTTGTCGCCGTAGTTGTTGACGGTGTAGTCGCCGACCTTGGTGCCGTTGTTGCCCGGCCACAGCGAGTCCAGGCCGATCCCCTGCTGGGTCCCAGCGACCAGGCCGAAGGGCTTGAACGTCGAGCCGGCCTGGTACTGGGCCTGCGTGGCGTTGTTGAAGCTGTTCTCGAGGTAGTCCTCCCCGCCGTACATCGCCACCACCTCGCCGGTCAGCGGCTGGACCGCTGCCAGGCCGATCCGCACGCCCTCCATGTTCGTCGTCGGCGCCTGCTCCCGGACGGCGGCCTGGGCGGCACGCTGGGCCTGTCGGTCGTAGGTGGTCACCACGCGCAGGCCGCCGGCGGCGATCTCGTCCTCGGTGAAGCCCAGCGTGCCGAGCTCCTTCTCGACCTCACGCAGCAGGTAGCCCCGCTGGCCGCCGAACCGCTGGTCCTTGCGGCGCTCGCTGATCTCCGGGAAGGCCTCCAGCGCGGCGTCGCGCTCGGCGGCGTCGAGCCAGCCCTCCTCGACCATGCCGTTGAGCACGTAGGCGTAGCGGTTCTCCAGCCGGGTGCGGCCGTCCTCCTCGTCGGGGTTGTACAGGCCCGGGGCGTTGATGACCGAGGCCAGCACCGCGCCCTGCTCCAGGCCCAGGTCCTTGGCGTCGGTGCGGAAGTACGCCTCCCCCGCGGTCTGGATCCCGTAGGCGTTGCGGCCGTAGAAGATGATGTTGAGGTAGTCCTCGAGGATCTCCTCCTTGGTCAGCTCGACCTCGAGCTTGACCGTGAGCACCGCCTCCCGGAACTTGCGCACGAGGGTCTGCTCGGAGGTCAGGAACGCGTTCTTCGCCAGCTGCTGGGTGATCGTCGAGCCGCCGGACGTGCTGCTGCTCGTGAGGTTGTTCCACAGGGCGCGGCCGATCCCGACCACGTCGAAGCCCCAGTGCTCGTAGAAGTTGCGGTCCTCGGCGGCCAGCACCGCGTACTGGACGTCCTCGGGCACGTCCGACAGCGGCACGGAGATGCGGTTCGTGTCGCCCAGCCGGGCGATCTCGCGCTCGCCGTCGTTCCAGTACACGATCGTGGTCTGCGCGGCCGCGACCTCGTTCACCTCCGGGATCTCGGTGGTGAAGTACGCGTACGCGAACAGGGCCGCGCCCGCCGCGAGCCCGAGGGCGACCAGCCCCACGAACCACCCCAGCAGGCGCTTGAAGCTGAACCGGCGCCGCCGCCTGCCATCCTGCTGGAGATCTGCCACGGAGCAACGGTAGGTCACCGGACCGGGGATCGCGTTCGATCTCGGTGCGCGCGGGGTTCGCAGACCGATCGCGATCCCGCCGACCCCGGCCCAGATCGAACGGGATCCGGCGCGCGCGGGGGATCACCGGGAGGCTGCGCACCGGCACCCTGCCGCCTACCCTGAGACGATGCCCGGCCGGCGCACCCCCTCGATCCGGGGCACGCGCACGCCCGCCCCCTCCACGCCGCCACGGCCGGACCCCGACGAGTTCGCCCCCGAGGAGGTGGCCGACCCGCAGCGGCCGCGCGACGTCGTCTCGTTCGCGCTGGCCCGGCGCTCGGCGCTGGAGTCGCTGCGCCGCGGCGGGGCGTTCACCAGCGAGCACTGCGACGCCGAGCCCGGGCTGCTGCGCGCCGCCAAGCACCACGGCGAGGCGGCCGGGCGGCCCTGCCCGGTCTGCCGCCGGGACCTGGTCGAGGTGACCTGGGTCTACGGCGCGCAGCTCGGCCCGCTCAGCGGCTCGGCCCGGGCGAGTGCCCAGTTGCCCGTGATGGCCCTCGAGCACGGCCGGTTCCGCGTGTACGTGGTCGAGGTCTGCCAGCGCTGCGGCTGGAACCACCTGGTCATCAGCTACACGCTCGGCGACGGCGTGCCCCGGGCGATCGGCCGCTCCGCGCGCTGACCCCGGCGCCCGCTGACACCGGCGGCCGGGCCGTGCCACGCTGGGCCGCGTGCCCGAGCTGCCCGAGGTGACCGTGCTGGCCGAGGCGCTGTCGACGCGCTCGGCTGGGCTGCGCGTGCTGCGGGTGGAGGTCGGCGCGATCAGCGCGCTCAAGACCTTCGACCCACCCGTGCAGGCCGTGGTCGGGGCCACGGTGCTCGGGTGGCGCCGGCTGGGCAAGCACCTCGTCGCTGACCTGGTGGACCTCGACGGCGAGGCGCTGCACCTGGTCGTGCACCTGGCCCGGGGCGGCTGGGCGCGCTGGCGCGAGGACCCGCCGCGCGCGCCGGCGCCGATGGGTCGGCGCAGCGGGGCCGGCGCCGGCCTGGCGCTGCGGGTCGTGTTCGGACCCGGCGTCGAGGCCGACGCGGGCCAGGCCGACCCCGGCACGCCGCTGGCCGCCCTGGACCTCACCGAGGGTGGCACGCAGAAGCGCCTGGCGGTGCACGTGGTCCGCGACCCCGCCGAGGTGCCGGGCGTGGCCCGGCTCGGCCCGGACCCGCTGGAACCGGGCTTCGACGCCGCCGCGCTGCACGCGATCCTGCACGCCGCCGGCCGCGCCCAGGTGAAGGGCGTCCTGCGCGACCAGTCCCGCATCGCGGGCATCGGCAACGCCTACTCCGACGAGATCCTGCACGCCGCCGGGCTGAGCCCCTTCGCCCCCGCCAACGGCCTGGGCGAGGCAGGCGAGGCACGCCTGCTCGCGGCCATCCGCACGACCCTGCAGCGTGCGGTGGCCGCGGCGAGGGCGACCGATCCCAGCAGCCTCAAGGCCGAGAAGAAGGCCGGGATGGCCGTGCACGGCCGAACCGGGCAGCCCTGCCCGGGCCATGGCGTGGCTGATCACCGGCGGAGCGGGCTACATCGGGGCGCACGTGGTGCGCGACATGCTGGCCGCGGGCCGTGAGGTGGTCGTGCTCGACGACCTGTCGACCGGCCGCGCCGACCGGCTGCCGCACGGGGTGCCGCTCATCCGCGGCTCGATCACGAACCGCCGCGCGGTGCGCCGGGCGATCCAGCACGAGGCCGGCATCACCGGGGTCATGCACTTCGCCGCCCGCAAGCAGGTGGGCGAGTCGGTCCAGCGGCCCCTGCACTACTGGGGCGAGAACGTCGGCGGGCTGCAGGTCGTGCTCGAGGAGATGGTCGAGGCCGGCATCGCGCAGATGGTCTTCTCCTCCTCGGCCGCCGTGTACGGCCAGCCCACGATGGCCGACCCGCTGGACCGCATCTCCGAGGCCACCCCGTGCACCCCGATCAACCCGTACGGCGCCACGAAGCTGGCCGGCGAGTGGATGGTCGGCGCCACGGCGGCGGCCCACGGCTGGAAGGCCCTGAGCCTGCGGTACTTCAACGTCGCCGGCGCCGGCAGCGCCGACCTCGGCGACCCCGCCGCGCTGAACCTCATCCCGATGGTGCTCGAGGCCCTCGACGAGGGCCGGCGCCCGATGGTCTTCGGCGACGACTACCCGACCGCGGACGGCTCCTGCGTGCGCGACTACATCCACGTCGCCGACCTGTCGGCGGCCCACGTGGCCGCCGCGCGGGTGGTCGAGGCCTCCCACGCCGGGCCGGTGTCGCGCTCGCCGCAGGAGAAGCTCCAGCACGCCGCGGCCCGGGCCGAGCTCGCCGCGGCCCGCCTGCCGGGCGGGGCGCTGGCCGTGGAGGTCGCCAGCCAGGTGCCCGCCGCCGCCGAGGCCGCTGCGTCGCGAGCCATCCACCGCGTGCCGCCCGCGGCGCGCGCCGTCGAGCGGGCCACCGGTGCGCTGCCCTTCGGCCTGGGCGCTGCCGGCCCGAGCGGGGTGGCCGGCCAGGCAACCGAGCTCGTGGTGGAGGTGGCCAGCCAGCTGGGCTCGCTGGCCGCGAAGGTGGCTGGCGTCGAGGAGCCGCCCCGCCTGGTCGACCACCTCGCCGTGAACGTCGGCACCGGGCGGGGCTCCTCGGTGTTCGAGGTCATCGAGGCCCTGCGCGCCTCGGTCGGCGACGACTTCGCCGTCGACATCGTCGAGCGCCGGCCGGGGGATCCGCCCGCGCTCGTGGCTGCCCCCGACCTCGCCCTGGCGCTGCTGGGCTGGCGGGCCAGGCACGTCCTGCAGGACATGACCGACTCGGCGTGGGCGGCCTGGCAGGTGCGGCCGGCCACGCGCTGACACGCCGGGCCGGCCTGGGGGCACGACCGCGGGCGCGCGGTGCCGCTCGCTACGGCGTGGGTGAGGCGTTCGGTCCCGGGCTCGTGTCGTTGTCCGCCGGGGCCGGCGCGTTGGCGCCCCCGTCGCCACCGGTGCCGTCCGCGCCACCGCCCGTGGCGTCGGTCGGCGTCGGGGTGGGCGTGGGTGTCGGGGTCGGTGGCGCGACCGCCAGCCGCAGGGTCACCGTGGACCCCTTCTCAGCCCTGGCGCCGGAGCCGGGGTCCTGGGTGACGACCGTGTCGGGCCCGAACTCCGTCGTCGGGATCTCGGGCCCGTAGGCCACCTCGAAGCCGGCGTCGAGCAGCGCGCGGCGGGCCTGCTCGTTGGAGAAGCCGGTCACGTTGGGCACGGTCACGATCCCGTTGGACACCCAGATGTCGACCTTCGAGCCCTCCTCGGCGGTCGCGTACGCCTCGGGCTCCTGGCGCAGCACGGTCTCCCGCGGCTGGTCGGAGTCCTCCTCGGTGACCCGGCCGAGCACCAGGCCGACGTCCTCGAGCGCACCCTGGGCCTCCTCGACCGAGCGGAAGTCGATGAGGTCGGGCACCTGCACCTGCTCACGGCCGGCGGAGACGACCACGTTCACCGCGGAGCCCTGCTCGACCAGGGCGCCCTCCGACGGGTCCTGGGAGATGATCGTGTCCTTGGGCTCCTCCGAGGCCTGGAAGTCCTCGCTGCCCAGCCGCAGGCCGGCCTCGCGCAGCGCCGCGTCCGCCTGGGACAGCGTGCGCCCGGACAGTGCCGGCACCTCGACGGTCTCCTCGGCGCTGCCCAGCAGCTGCACGGCCAGCCAGGCGCCGGCGCCGAGCAGGGCGACGATGATCGCCAGGACGCCCATCGCGCGCAGGAACCGGCCCCCGCCACCACCCGAGCTGGGCGGCGCCGGGACAGGCGCGGTCGTGGTCGGCGGGGCCGCGTACGGGTCGCCGGCTCCGCCGGGGATGACCGGCGGCATGGGGCCGGTGGGGTTGGCGGCTGCGGCACCAGCGAGGGCCCCGAGCCCGGCAGCGCCGGCCAGGCCGGCTGCCCCGACCCCGCCGAGGGCGGCCGTGGCGTCGGGGTCGCCGAGCACGGCCGTGGCGGCACCGGCCCCGGCCGCGGGCAGCACCTGGGTCACCGGCACCCCGGCCATGGCCCGCTCGACGTCGGCGCGGAACTCCACGGCGGTCTGGTAGCGCTGCGCGGGGTCCTTGGCCAGGGCGCGCAGCACGAGCGGGTCCAGCGCCGCGGGCACGTTCGGGTCGATCGAGCTGGGCGCCGGGGGCGGCTCGTTCACGTGGGCGAAGGCGATCGCCACGGGGGCGTCGCCGATGAACGGGGCCCGCCGCGTGAGCAGCTCGAAGAGCACGACGCCGGTGGAGTACAGGTCGCTGCGGGCGTCCACGCTCTGGCCCTGCGCCTGCTCCGGCGAGAGGTACGCCGCGGTGCCCAGGACCGTCGCCGTGCTGGTGCCGGTGGCCCCGGTGTCGGCGGTGGCCCGGGCGATCCCGAAGTCCATGACCTTCACGGTGCCGGTCGGGGTGAGCATGACGTTGCCGGGCTTGATGTCGCGGTGCACGATCCCGTGCCGGTGGCTGTAGTCCAGCGCGGCGAGGATGCCGGCGGTGATCTCCAGGGCGCGCTCGGGCACCATGCGCTGGCCGGAGTGCAGCAGCTCCTTGAGGGTGCGCCCGTCCACCAGCTCCATCACGATGAACGGCACGGTGGTGGCGGTCGGGCCCTCGCCCAGCACGTCCTCCCCGGTGTCGTAGACGGCCACGACGTTGGGGTGGTTCAGCGACGCCGCGCTCTGCGCCTCGCGGCGGAACCGGGCCAGGAACGAGGGGTCGCGCGCCAGCTCCGGCTTGAGGATCTTGATGGCCACCCGCCGGCCGAGCCGCAGGTCGCGGCCCTCGTGGACCTCGGCCATCCCGCCGCGGCCGAGCAGCTCACCGACCTCGTACCGGTCGCCGAGCCGACGCACGCCGTCCATGCCAGGCCTCCTGCCCACTCGCGTCGGACCCGGCGGCCATGCCGGCGCCCGGGAGGAATCTAGCGTCCCCCAGCCGCCCCGACCCGGCACCGCGCGGGCCGTGGTGACCGCGCTACCCGGCGAGCACGGCCTCCATCACCTCGCGGGCGATGGGCCCTGCCAGCTGGTTGCCGCTGACCTCGTTGGTGCCGGCGTCCTCCACCGCGACGGCCACCGCGACCTCCGGGTTCACCGCGGGGGCGAAGGCGATGAACCACGCGATGCTGGGCCGGTCGCGGGAGGTCTGCGCCGTGCCGGTCTTGCCGGCCACCGCCACGCCGGGGATCCGCGCGCTCGAGCCGGTGCCGCTGGACACCACCCCGACCATCATCGCGGCGAGCTCGGCGGCGTGCTCCTCGGTCAGCGCCTCGGCGAACTCGGCGGGCTGGAAGGTCTCCAGCGGGGTGAGGTCGGGGGCGCTGGTCTGGTCGACGATGCCCGGGCGCATGGTCACCCCGCGGTTGCCGACCGCCGCAGCCACCATGGCCATCTGCAGGGTCGTGGCCCGCACGTCGAACTGGCCGATGGCCGCCTGCGCGGTCTGCGAGGCGTCCGGGTCCTCCGGGAAGCGCGAGGTGGCGACGCGCTGCGGGGTCTCGAAGGACTCGTCGAACCCGAACTGCTGGGCCTGGTCGCGCAGGGCGTCGTCGCCGAGCTCGTTGCCCAGCCAGGCGAAGGCGGTGTTGCACGAGATCGCCAGCGCCTCGGCCAGGGTCACCTCGCCGTTCGGCCCGCACTCGGTGCCGGTCCAGTTCGGCAGCTCCACGTTCGTGCCCGGCAGGGTGTACGTGGCCGGCCCGGGCAGCACGCTGTCCGGGGTGAACCGGCCCGAGGTCAGCGCGGCGGCCGCGGTGACCACCTTGAAGGTGGAGCCCGGGGGGTTGGTCTTGGCGATCGGGCGGTTCAGCAGCGGCTTGTCCGGATCGGCCTCGAGCTCGGCGTAGTAGGCGTTGATCGCCTTCGAGTTGTGCGAGCTGAGCTGGTTGGGGTCGAACGACGGGCTCTGCACCTGGGCCAGGATGCGCCCGGTGGCCGGCTCGATGGCGACCACCGAGCCCTTCTTGCCCGCCAGGCCCTCCCACGCGGCCAGCTGGGCGTTGGCGTCCAGCGTGGTGGTCACCGCGCCGCCCTTCACCTCACGGCCGGCGAACAGCTGCTGCATCCGGTCGACGAAGAGGCGGGGGTCCTGCCCGGAGAGGATCGCGTTCTCGGTGCGCTCCAGGCCCGTGGCGCCGAACACGATCGAGTAGTAGCCCGTGGCCGAGACGAACTCCTCCCCGGCCGGGTAGCGGCGCAGGTACCGCAGGGAGCCGTCGGTCTCCTCGGACTGCGCGATCGGGGCTCGATCGACCAGGATCGGGCCCCGCTCGCGCGCGTACTCGGTGAGCAGGGTGCGCTGGTTGCCCGGCTGGGCGTTGAGCTCGTCGGCCTGGAACACCTGGATGCGGGTCAGCTGGACGAGCAGGGCGACCATGAGCACGGCCAGGCCCAGCGCGAGGCGGTTCAGCGAGCGGCTCATGGCCGGGCCACCACCTCGGTGGTGGCGTCGTCCGGGCGCACGATGACCGGGTCGGGCCGGCGGGCGTGGTCGGACACGCGCAGCAGCAGCGCCAGGATGATCCAGTTCGCCAGCAGCGAGGAGCCGCCGGCGGACATGAACGGCGTCGTCAGCCCGGTGTGCGGGATGAGCCGGGTGACCCCACCCAGCACGACGAACACCTGCAGGCCCAGGATGATCGCGTAGCCGGTGACCAGCAGGGCGCCGAACGCGTCGCGGCTGGCGTGCGCGGTGCGCAGCGCGCGCTGGATGAGCACGGCGAAGAGCACCACGACGGCCACCGAGCCGACCAGGCCCAGCTCCTCGCCGATCGCCGAGAAGATGAAGTCGTTCTCGGCGAACGGCACCAGCTGCGGGTAGCCGCGGCCCCAGCCGGCACCCATCATCCCGCCGAACGCGAAGCCGTAGAGGGACTGCACGATCTGGTAGCCGGCCTCGGTCGCGTAGGCGAACGGGTCCAGCCAGACCCGCACGCGCACCTGGACGTGCCCGAACAGGGCGTAGGCCAGCAGGCCGCCCACGACGGTGAGCAGCCCACCGAGCACGATCCACGAGCGCCGCCCGGTCGCCACGTAGAGCATCCCCACGAAGAGCCCGAAGAGCATCACGGCGGTGCCCAGGTCGGTCTGCGCGGCCATGATGAGCAGCGCCACCGCCCAGACCACGAGGATCGGCCCGAGGTCGCGGCCACGGGGCACGCCCAGGCCGAGCACCTTGTGGCGGACCAGGGCCAGCTGCTCGCGGGTCTGGACCAGGTACGAGGCGAAGAAGATCGTCAGCACCACCTTCGCCAGCTCGGCGGGCTGGAAGGTGAACGGGCCGACCTGGATCCACAGGTTCGCCCCGCGGATCGTCAGGCCCAGCCCGGGCACCATCGGCAGCAGCAGCAGGACCAGCCCGGTCAGGCCCCAGAGGTAGGTGTACCGGCGCAGCATCCGGTGGTCGCGCACGACCAGCAGGACCAGGGCCGCCGCGATGGCCCCCACGGCCAGCCAGAGCACCTGGTCCAGCGCGTCCGAGGGTGGCGGGTCGGTCCCGTTGGCCTGGGCGCGCAGCGCGGCGGCCAGGTCCAGCCGGCCGATCATCGCGATGCCGAGCAGGTTCAGCGCGGCCGCGGTGGGCAGCATGATCGGGTCGGCGTAGGGCGCCAGCCAGCGGACCACGAGGTGCAGGCCGAGCAGGACCACCCCGGAGATGGCCACCACCCGCCACACCTCGGGCACGACCTCGCCGGCCGCCCCCTCGCTGGCCAGCACCATCGCCAGGGACCCCACGCCCCAGACCAGCACGAGCAGGGCCAGCTCGACCCCGCGCCGGGTCGGCTGGTCCGAGCGCCCCGGCTCGACCTGGCGGCCGGGGACGACGGGGGCACTCATGGCACCGGGCTCGGTGACGCGCTCGGCGAGGCGGTGGGGGAGGCCGTCGAGGGCGCGGTGCCGGACCCGGTGCTGCCGCCGATCGGGGTCGGGCAGCCCAGCGGGGGCGGCTCGGCCGCACAGGCCGCGGCCTTGGCCTCGAGGTCGGTGACGATGCGCTGGGCCTCGGCCTCGGTGGAGGCGTCGATCGTGCGCTCCACCTGCTGCTGGTCGTAGTAGGGCAGCACGGCCAGGGGCAGCGCCGTCTGGCTCGTCGTGCGGCTCAGCGGCAGGCCGGCCAGGGACTGCGGCACGCCCTGGAACACCGCGACGTAGCCCGTCTGGCTGCCCACGAACCACTGCGACGACAGCCACCACAGGAAGCCCAGCGTCCCGACGAGCAGGCCGACCACCAGCAGGGCGCCCGCCGCCAGCCACGGTGCATGGCGGCGCACGAAGCCCGGCGGCGTGGGCGGGGCGCCGAGGCCATCGGGGGCCAGCGTGGGCACCGGGGCGGGGTGGGCACCGCTGCCCTCCCCCACCGCCCCGTCGTCGGCCTCGCCGGACGGGTCGGTGCCCAGGGTGCCGCGGGTCCGCGTGGCCAGGCCGCCGGCCACCGCGGGGCCGCCGGGCAGGATCGCGTCGGCCCCGTCGCCGAGCGGGGTGGCGTCGTCGGGGAACTGCAGGCCGGGCAGGGCGGCGCGGTTGCGTGGCTCGCCGGCGGCCCCCACCACCACGGCGCTCATGAGGCTGGCCTCGCGGGCCACCTCCTCGGTGTCGGCGTCGAGGACGTCGGCCACCACCGCGGTCACGTTGTCCGGCGCCCCGGCCTCGAGGGCGAGCTCCACGAGCATGCTCACCGCGGCGGTCGGGTCGGGCACCTCGAGCAGCACGCGGGCGATCGCGTCATCGGGCACCACGCCGGAGAGCCCGTCGGTGCAGAGCAGGTAGCGATCGCCGGACTGGGCCTGGCGCAGCGAGGGGTCGCCCTCGGGCAGGCCGCTGCCGTCGATCGCGCGCAGCAGCAGGTTGCGCTTCGGGTGCCGGCGGGCCTCCTCGGGGGTGATCCGCCCGGCGTCGATGAGGGACTGGACGTAGGTGTGGTCGGTCGTGATCTGCTGCAGCTCACCGTCGCGCAGCAGGTAGGCGCGGGAGTCCCCCACGTGCACGATCGCGATGCGGCCGTCCCCCCAGAGGATCGCCGTGAGCGTCGTGCCCATGCCCGCGCGGCTGGGATCGGCCTCGATGAACTGCGCGATCCGCTCGGCCGAGACCTCGATCGCCTGCTGCAGCTCGGTGAGCAGCTCCTCGGGTCCGAGATCCTCGGAGTCCAGCTCGGCCAGGGTCGCGATCGCGGTGGAGCTGGCCAGCTCGCCCGCGGCGTGGCCGCCCATGCCGTCGGCCACGGCGAGCAGGCGGCGCCCGGCGAAGCCGGAGTCCTCGTTGGCGCTGCGGACCAGGCCGACGTCGGAGCGGGCCGCGTAGCGCAGGGAGAGGGTCATCCGCGCCGCCTACCGCTGCAGCTGCAGGGTCGTGCGGCCGACGCGCACCTTGGCCCCGACCCGCAGCACGGTCGGGCCGGTGATCCGGGTGCGTTCGATCCAGGTGCCGTTCGTCGAGCCGAGGTCCTCCACGATCCACTGGCCGTCCGAGGGGAAGAAGCGTGCGTGCCGGCTGGAGGCGTAGTCGTCCTTGAGCACCAGGGTGGAGTCCGCCGCGCGGCCCACCGTCACCGGGGAGGTGCCCAGCGGGATGACCGTGCCGGCGAGCTCCCCCTCGACGACGACGAGCCGCCGCGGGGTCGCGCTGCTGCGCCCCGCGCCCCGGGGGGCCTTGGGCTGGGGCGGCACGGGCGGGGCGCTCGGCGTGGGCAGCCGTCCGCCGGCGGCCTGCGGCCGGGCCTCCCGCGGCGCGGCCAGGTCCCGGCGCAGCACGAGCACGATCGCCAGCACCGCCAGCCACAGCGCGATGAGGAAGCCGAAGCGCATGAGGGTGATGACCAGCTCGGACATCACCCTCACCGGGCCCGGTAGGTGAGGTTCGTCGAGCCCAGCTGGATGTGCGCGCCGTCGGGCAGCACGGTGGTGCTCACCAGGCGACCGTTCACCAGCGTGCCGTTCGTGGAGCCCAGGTCGCGCAGGACCACCTCGGTGCCCAGGACGATCTCGGCGTGGTGGCGCGACACCCCCGGGTCGTCGATGCGGATGTCGACGTCGGTGCCCCGGCCCAGCCGGGTGACGGCGTGCAGCGCGTAGGTGATCCCGTCCACCTCGAGGTGCGGCTGGCCGGTGACGTCGACCTGGCCCGGGGTGTCGGTCGGCCCGGGTCGGACCTCCGAGCGGATCCGGAACACGCCCGTGGTGAGCCCGGCCTCCTCGGCCAGGGTGACCTCGACGGCCCCCACGAAGGCGTAGCGCTGCTCGGCGGCGTAGTCGCGGACCAGCGTGGCCAGCTCGTCGCTGACGGTGTGCTCGAACGCGGAGAGCCGCTGGAAGTCGCTGGTGGACAACTCCACCTGGAACACGTTCGGGACCACGGTGCGCGAGCGGCTCACGATCGTCGCCCGGTCGTCGAGCTCGCGCTGCAGGTTCGCCGCGATCTCGACCGGCTGCACCTCGGACTTGAAGGCCTTCGCGAACGCGCCGTTGACCAGGCGGTCGAGCTTCTTCTCGAAGTTGTCGAGCACGCCCACCCGGCCACCTCCTCCCGGCCACGCAGGGCTGCTGCGGCGCGGCGCTGGCGATCCTAGCCACTGCTCCCAGCGGGGCGCAGGCTCCAGGCAGCCGTGGCGAGCAGCAGCGCGCCCACTGCCAGCCAGAGCCCGGGCGCCACGCCCGAGGCTGGGGCGAGCAGGGCGGCAGCGGTGATGCCGGCCACGAGCCCGGCGTTGAGGACCACGTCGTAGAGGGTGAACACCCGCCCGCGGTGGTCGTCGTCGACGTGGCGCTGCAGCTGGGTGTCCCCGGCGATCTTCACGGCCTGGCCGGACAGGCCCATGAGGAACGAGCCGGCCACGATGAGCGGCAGGGACAGCGTGGCGATGGCCGCCGGCGCGCCGAGGCCGGCCGCGGCCAGCGTCAGGGCCGGCCAGCGCCGCATCCCCAGCAGGCGGGTGGCCCGGGGCGCGGCGAGGGCCGCGCAGAGGCTGCCCGCCGAGGCCCCGCCGGCCGCGAGGGCGAAGTCGGCCAGGGCGGCCTGCGCCTCGCCCGGCGGGTTCAGGGTGGCCCGCACCAGCAGCAGGGTGTCCACGAGCAGCACCCCGAAGGCGATCCGGTGCAGCACGACCACGCCCATCGCCCGGCGGGCCAGCGGGCGCTGGTGCACGTGGCGCACGCCGTCGACCATCCCGGCCACGACCGCGCCGAGGTCCTCGGTGAGCCGGCGGGTCCGGGCGGGGTCGGTCGGGTCGGGGCCCAGCCGGGCCCGGGGGATGCGGCTGGCCACGAGCGCGGCGAGACCCAGGCCGATCGCGGCGGCCAGCACGAGCCGCTCCGGGGCCTGTGGTCCCAGGCGTGGGATGGCGACCAGCCCGGAGACCGTGCCCACGGCGGCGGCGAGGGTGCCTGCCGTCGGGAACAGCGCGTTGGCGGTGACGAGGTGGGCGGCGTCGACCACCTTCGGCAGGCCCGCGGACAGCCCGGCGAGCACGAGCCGGCCGAACCCGAGTGCCAGCAGCACGGTGGCCCCGAGGTCCAGGCCGTCACGGTCCCGGGCCACCAGGGCCGCGACCCCCACCATGACCGCGGCGCGGGCCAGGTTGGCCACCACCAGGACGGTGACCCGGTCCCAGCGGTCGAGCAGCACACCGGCGAACGGGCCCACCAGCGAGTAGGGCAGCAGCAGGATCGCGAAGGCGGCCGCCACCTGGCCGGCCGTGGCCTGGCGCTCCGGCGAGAAGAGCACGAACGAGCCCAGGGCGGCCTGCAGCACGCCGTCGGAGGCCTGGGCGACCAGCCGGGTCGCGAGCAGCAGCCGGGCGTCGCGCTGGGCCAGCACCGGCCAGCGCACGGCGCGCGACACCTCGACGCCCCCGGGCGGACCCTGCATGCGCTGAAGCATGGCAGCGCGCCCGGACACCGGCGTTCCCGGCACGACGACGGGGCCCCGATCGCTCGGGGCCCCGTCGTGCGCGTGGCGCTGTGCGACGTCCGGGCGCGCGGCCCGGGGGTCAGCTCAGCGGTCGATCTCGCCGGCGATGAACTGCTCGACCTTCTCGCGGCAGAGCTCGTCCGGGTACTGCTCCGGCGGGGACTTCATGAAGTAGCTCGACGCGCTGAGGATCGGCCCGCCGATGCCGCGGTCCTTGGCGATCTTCGCCGCCCGCAGGGCGTCGATGATGACGCCGGCCGAGTTCGGCGAGTCCCACACCTCGAGCTTGTACTCCAGGGTCAGCGGCACGTCGCCGAAGGCCCGGCCCTCGAGGCGGATGAACGCCCACTTGCGGTCGTCGAGCCACGCGACGTAGTCCGAGGGCCCGATGTGCACGTTGCGCGCCTCGGGCTCGCGGGCCATCTGCGAGGTGACCGACTGCGTCTTCGAGATCTTCTTGGACTCCAGGCGATCACGCTCGAGCATGTTCATGAAGTCCATGTTGCCGCCGACGTTGAGCTGGTAGGTCCGGTCGACGGTGACGCCG
>JALOLK010000144.1 GCA_025456015.1 Candidatus Nanopelagicales bacterium | reverse complement strand
CCCCGGGTCCCCCGCCCCCGGGTCCCCCGCCCACGGGTCCCCCGCCCACGGGTCCCCTGCCCCCGGTCCCCCGCCTCACTCGGTCCCCCGCCTCACTCGCGTTTGCTCCGCTGGCGTCCGTTGGCTCCGCGGCACCGGTCAGCAGACGTACCGCGGCGGAGCAAACGCGCAAGGGGGGTCAGGGGGGCAGGGGGGCAGGGGGGCAAGGAGGGGGAGGGGGGAGGGAGCCAGAGGGTGGGTCAGGCGTCGATGCGCTCGCGGTCCAGCCCCGCCGAGCCGGCGACGATGAACTCCTTGCGCGGGGCGACCTCGGAGCCCATGAGCAGGTCGAAGACCTGCGCGGCGGCGTGGCCGTCCTCGACCCGGACCCGGCGCAGCGTGCGCTTGCCGGGCTCCATGGTGGTCTCGCGCAGCTGGCCGGCGTCCATCTCGCCGAGGCCCTTGTAGCGCTGCGGGTCCTTCCAGCGCCGGCCCGCCCGCGCCAGCTCGGCCAGGGTGGCCTTGAGCTCGGCGTCGGAGTGGGTGTAGCGCACCTCGGCCTTCTTGCCCCCCTGGGCGAGCACCTCGATGCGGTGCAGCGGCGGCACCGCCGAGTAGACCCGGCCCTCGGCGAGCATCTGCGGCATGTAGCGGTGGAACAGCGTGAGCAGCAGGCAGCGGATGTGCGCCCCGTCGACGTCGGCGTCGGCCATGAGGATGACCTTGTGGTAGCGCAGCGCCTCGACGTCGAAGGTGCGCCCCGACCCTGCGCCGAGCACCTGGATGATCGCAGCGCACTCGGCGTTCTTGAGCATGTCGGCCAGTGACGCCTTGTGGACGTTGAGGATCTTGCCCCGGATGGGCAGCAGCGCCTGGTACTCGGAGTCGCGTGCCAGCTTGGCGGTTCCGAGGGCGGAGTTGCCTTCGACGATGAACAGCTCGGTGCGCTCGACGTCCTCGCTGCGGCAGTCCACGAGCTTGGCGGGCATCGAGGAGGACTCCAGCGCGGTCTTGCGCCGCTGCACGTCGCGGTGCGCCCGGGCCGCGACCCGGGCGCGCATCGCGTTCGCCACCTTCTCGGCGACCGCCTTCACGATCAGCTTGTCGCCGCGCGGCGGGTTCGCCAGCCACGCGCCGAGCTCCCGGCCCACCACGTTCGCGACGATCCGCGAGGCTGCCGGCGTGCCGAGGATCTCCTTGGTCTGGCCCTCGAACTGCGGCTCGGCCAGGCGCACCGTGACGACCGCGGTCGCGCCCTCGAGGACGTCCTCCTTGGTCAGGGCGTCCTCGCTGGCCCGCAGCACCTTGGCGCTCTTCACGTGGTCGTTGAACGTCTTGACCAGCGCCCGCTCGAAGCCGGCCACGTGCGTGCCGCCCTTGGGCGTGGCCACGATGTTGACGAACGAGCGCACGTCGGTCTCGTAGTGGTTGCCCCAGCGGATGGCCACGTCCACGGTCAGCTCGCGCTCGACCTCGGTCGGCACCATGTGGCCGCGCTTGTCCAGCACCGGCACGGTCTCGGTGAAGTGCCCCGTGCCCGCCAGGCGCAGGACGCCGGTGACCGGCTCGCCGGTGGCCAGGTGCTCGGTGAACTCGGTGATGCCGCCCTTGTGGTGGAACTCGCGGACCACGATCGCCTCGGGGTCGCGCTCGTCGCGCACCACGATCGTCAGGCCCGGCACCAGGAAGGTGGTCTGCTGGGCCCGGGCGAACACCAGCGCGGTGTCGATCGCCGCGTCGGCCGTGAAGACCTGCCGGTCGGGCCAGAAGCGCACCCGGGTGCCGGTCCTCGAGCGCGGGCAGGTGCCCTCGACCCGCAGTCCGGACTTCCTGGCGAACTCCGCGTCCGGCCCCTCGCCGTCGAACAGCCCGGCCACGCCCCGGCGGAACGAGATGAGGTGCACCTTGCCGTCGCGGTCCACCTCGACGTCGCACCGCGCGCTCAGGGCGTTCACCACGCTGGCGCCCACGCCGTGCAGGCCGCCGGAGGCCGTGTACGAGCCGCCGCCGAACTTGCCGCCGGCGTGCAGCTTGGTCATCACGACCTCGACGCCGGACAGCCGGGTGCGGGTCTCGGTGTCCACGGGGATGCCGCGGCCGTCGTCGTGGACCTCGATCGAGCCGTCGGCCCGCAGGATCAGGTCGATCCGCGTGCACCAGCCGCCCAGCGCCTCGTCCACGGAGTTGTCCAGGATCTCCCACAGGCAGTGCATGAGCCCTCGGGAATCCGTCGACCCGATGTACATGCCGGGGCGCTTGCGGACTGCCTCGAGGCCCTCGAGCACGGACAGGTCCTTGGCGGAGTAGCGCCCGATGGGGGCGCCGGTGCTGCGCCGGCGGCGAGCAGGCTCGAGGGGTTCGGCGGTCACGCCGGCGATGGTACCGGCGGCGGCGGGCGGCTCCGGCGCATTTGCCCCGCCACCGGGTCGGGTCCGCGTGCGGGAACATTCCCGCCCCGGCCGGCGTTCGGATGCATGTTGCGCGAGTGGCGAACCTGTCAGCGGATGTCAGGCGGGGGTGCCAGACTGGTGCTCGCGGGGAGGACCTGAGGAGGTCGAGATGGTCGGAACGCTCGAGGCGGAGGTGGCGCTGGACGCCAGCGACCGCTGCGACCGGTGCGGCGCCCAGGCGGTTGCCCGCGCCACGATGGCCTCCGGTTCCCACCTGCTCTTCTGCGGGCACCACCTGCGTGCCCACGAGGCGGGCCTGCGTGCCGTCTCGGCCCGCATCGTGCGGTCGACGGAGTCGGCTCGGCACGCGCGGGGCCCTGCTGAGTGAACGAGGCGCTGCTCAACCTCCTGGTCGGCATCGCCCTGCTCGTGGCCGCCGCGGGCATCGTGGTGCCGATCCTGCCTGGCACCCTGCTCGCCCTGGGCGCCCTGCTGGTCTGGGCCGTGGTCACCGGGGGGGCGTTCGCGTGGTCCGCGTTCGCGGTGATGGCGATCATCATCGGGCTGGGCCAGGTGCTGAAGTACCTGCTGCCGCACAAGGCGATGACCGCCGCCGGCGTGCCCGGGCGCTCCATCCTGGTCGGCGGCCTGGCGGCGATCGTCGGGTTCTTCGTGATCCCGGTCGTGGGACTGGTGATCGGCTTCGTGGGCGGGGTCTACGCCGCCGAGCACGCCCGCCTGCGTGACTGGGACGCCGCCCGCACCTCCACCTGGGCCGCGATGAAGGCCACCGGCTTCTCGATCCTCATCGAGCTCGCGGCGGTGCTGCTGGCCGCCGGAGTGTGGGGCACCGCCATCGCCACGATGGCCTGAGCCCGGCGACACCGGCGCGGGGACGGCCCGGGAGTCGGTCCCGCGGTCGCCCGCGACGCGCCGGCGGTGCCTCCGAAACGCGCCCGTGACGCGCCGAGGACGCGTCCGCGACGCGCTCGCGACGCGCCGAGGTCGGCGGTTGGGATCCGGGCGCACGGGTAGTCTGCCGCCCGTGGAACCTCGTCCCCCGTCGGACCAGCACGACACCCTCGTGCTGCCGCACGACACGATCGCGCTGCAGCACGACACCGTGGCGCTGCCGCGGCCAGCCGCGCCGCAGGGCGTGGCGGCATCCCGACCGGTCGCCGGTGCGCCGGTCCCCCAGCTCACCACCGCGCCCGCCCCCATGACCCCTTCCGGCAACGGGTGGCTCGCCGTGCAGCAGTGGCGTGGGATGGCCGCGCAGCACGCCGGGACCTGGAGTCAGGTGCCCCCGTTCCTGCCCGCCCAGCAGCCCCCGCGGATCGTGATGCGGAACAACGCCGCCGTGGTCGGCGCCACGCTGGGCTCCGTCTCGCTGTTCCTGTCGCTGCTGCCGCTGGTGGGCATCGTCGCCTGGGTCCTCGCCCCCATCGCCCTGCTCTCCAGCGGGGTCGGGCTGGTCGTCGGCATGGCCCGCAGGGT
>JALOLK010000143.1 GCA_025456015.1 Candidatus Nanopelagicales bacterium | reverse complement strand
CGCCGCCGCAGCAGCGCCCCCCAGCCGGATCCCCACGCGCGCCCCCGGCCCCCGGGTCGGTGCGGGCCGGACCACCCCGCCAGCCGCGGGGGCGGGCCGCCGTGGCGGCCGTCCCGCGGCCGTGCCCGGCGTCGCCATCCGCCGGAGCGCCCCGTGATCGACCCTCGCCGAGCTGCGCCCGGGCGTGCCCGCCCACGTGGCCACCGCGCTGGTCGTCCGCGAGGACTCGTTGACCCTGTTCGGCTTCGCCGACGAGGACGAGCGCCAGGCCTTCGAGGTGCTGCAGTCGGTGACCGGCATCGGGCCCCGGACCGCCCAGGCGATCCTCGCGGTGCTCACCGTGGACCAGCTGCGCGCCGCGGTCGCCGCCGACGACCTCGTCACCCTGGCCAGGCCACCGGGGATCGGGCGCAAGGGTGCTGCCCGCATCGCCCTGGAGCTCAAGGACCGGCTCGGCGCCCCGAGCGGGGCGGCAGCCGCCCCGACGGCCCCCGGCGACGACTGGGCCGAGCCGGTCGTCGACGGCCTGGTCGCCCTCGGCTGGCCGTTGCGCGACGCCCGGGCGGCTGCCGAGGCGGTGCGCCCGGAGGCCGAGGCCACCCTCGCCGACGGCGCGGTGCCCTCGGTCCCGGCGCTGCTGCGCGCCGCCCTGCGCCACCTGGACCGCGCATGAGCTGGGCGCCGCGATGAGCGACGAGCACCTGCTCGAGGGTGCAGCCGACGACGACGACCTCGCGGCCGAGGGCGCCCTGCGCCCGCGCAGCCTCGCGGAGTTCGTGGGCCAGGACCGGGTCCGGTCCCAGCTCGGCCTCGTCCTCGAGGCGGCCCGGCACCGGGGCGCCCCGGCCGACCACGTGCTGCTGTCCGGCCCGCCCGGGCTGGGCAAGACCACGCTGGCGATGATCATCGCCCAGGAGATGGCCGCACCGCTGCGGATCACCTCCGGCCCGGCGATCCAGCACGCCGGCGACCTCGCGGCGGTGCTGTCCAGCCTGGTGCCCGGCGAGGTGCTGTTCCTCGACGAGATCCACCGCATGGCCCGCCCGGCCGTGGAGATGCTCTACGTCGCGATGGAGGACTACCGCGTCGACATCGTGGTGGGCAAGGGCCCCGGCGCGACGGCGATCCCGCTGGACCTCGCCACGTTCACCCTCGTCGGGGCGACCACGCGGGCGGGCCTGCTGCCCGGGCCGCTGCGCGACCGCTTCGGCTTCACCGCACACATGGACTTCTACGCCGATGCCGACCTCGAGACGATCGTGCACCGGTCGGCGCGCCTGCTCGGCGTGCCGATCGACCCCGCGGGTGCCGCCGAGATCGCCGGCCGCTCGCGGGGCACCCCACGGGTGGCCAACCGCCTGCTGCGCCGGGTGCGCGACTTCGCCCAGGTGCACGGGACGGGCGTGGTGGACCAGCCCACCGCCCATGCGGCGCTGGACCTCTACGAGGTGGACGTGCTGGGCCTGGACCGGCTCGACCGCGCGGTGCTCGAGGCGCTGCTGCGCACCTTCCGCGGCGGGCCCGTCGGGCTGTCGACGCTGGCGGTCGCCGTGGGGGAGGAGTCCGAGACCGTGGAGACCGTCGCCGAGCCGTTCCTCGTGCGCGCCGGGCTGCTCTACCGGACCCCGCGCGGTCGGGTCGCCACCCCCGCCGCGTGGCAGCACCTGGGCCTGGCCCCGCCGCCCGGGCCGCCCCTGGGTGGCCCCACTGGTGGTCCCGTCGTGACCCAGCCGGCCCTGGACCTGGACCTCGACGGGTCCTGATCGGCGCGGGGGAGCGGGGCGCATTCGGCGATGGTCGGACGGCCAGCACACGCGCGGCGTGACCGGAGGCCAGCGGACGTGGGCCTAGAATCGGGCGCAATCGTGCGGAAAGGCCCTCCATGACGCTGCTCGACCTGCTGCCGTTCGTCGCCGTCGCGCTGGCGTTCTGGCTGCTCATCCTGCGCCCGGCCAAGCAGCGCCGGGACGCCCAGGCCCGCCTGGTGGCGAGCCTCACGCCCGGCCAGCGCGTGATGACCGCCGGCGGCATCTTCGGCACCGTGCGCAGCGTCGGGGACCGGGTCGCCCTGGAGATCGCCCCGGGGGTGGCCATCGAGCTGGTGCCCCAGGCGATCGCCGAGATCCTGCCCGAGGCCGCCAGCGGCCCGGCGGTGGAGGGTCCGGCGACTGAGGAGAGCGGGGAGGCCGACCGTGGCTAGCAGCCTGGCGCACTACCGCCCGTGGCGGGTGCTCATCCCCTTCCTGGTGGCGACCCTGGCCCTGGGCCTCTGGGCCCTGTGGCCGGGGCAGAAGGGCACCCCGAACCTCGGCCTGGACCTGCAGGGCGGCACCCAGGTGACCCTGCTGCCCCAGCCCGCGCCGGGCTCGAACGGCAGCATCACCGACGAGCAGCTGAGCCAGACCGTCGAGATCATCCGCCAGCGCGTGGACGGCCTGGGCGTGGCCGAGGCCGAGGTGACCGTCCAGGGCTCGGGGGACAACGCGGCGATCATCGTCTCGGTGCCCGGCTCGGTGCCCCAGGACCGCCTCGTCGAGCTGGTCGGGCGCACCGCCCAGCTGGCCTTCCGTGCCGTCGACATCATCGGCGACCCCACGGGCGTGGACCCCGAGGCCGAGCCGACGGCGTCCCCGGAGCCCTCGCCCACGCAGGCCGAGCCCTCCCCGACGGCCACGGACGCCACCGCGAGCCCCTCGCCCACCGAGCCCGAGGCGAGCGCCTCGCCGAGCCCCACACCGTCGCCGGAGGCATCACCGAGCCCCGCGGCCCCCGTGGAGCAGCCCGAGCTGCCGGTGCAGGCCCCCGAGAACGACGCCGACTTCCAGGCCAGGGCCCTGCGGCTGGACTGCACCCTGCCGGAGAACCGCTCGGGCACCCCCGACGATCCCGAGCAGTGGCTGGCCACCTGTGACCTCGAGGGCACGAGCAAGTTCCTGCTCGAGCCGGCGTTCATCCTGGGCACGCAGGTCACCGACGCCCAGGCCCAGCTGGACCCGCAGACGAACTCGTGGTCGGTGAGCCTGACCTTCGACGCCGAGGGCGCCCGCCAGCTCGCCGAGATCTCGACCGACCTCTACGACAACACCCCGCCGCAGAACCAGTTCGCCATCGTGCTCGACGGCGTGGTCTACAGCGCGCCGTCGTTCCTCGAGCCGATCCCCGGCGGGCAGGCCCAGATCACCGGCGAGTTCACCACCGAGGAGGCCTCGGACCTCGCCAACGTGCTGAAGTTCGGCTCCCTGCCGGTCTCCCTGGAGGTCGGCCAGGTCACCTCGATCACCCCGACGGTCGGCGCGGACTTCCTGCGCGCGGGCCTCATCGCCGGCGCCCTGGGCCTGGCGCTCGTGGCGCTGTTCCTGCTGCTGTACTACCGGGCCCTCGGGGTGGTCGCCGTCGCGAGCCTCGTGGTGGCCGCGGCGATCTCCTACTTCCTGTTCGTGATCTTCGGCCGCCAGCTCGGCTTCGCGCTGACCCTGGCCGGCGTCGCGGGCGCCATCGTGGCGATCGGCATCACCGCCGACTCGTTCATCGTCTACTTCGAGCGCATCCGCGACGAGGTGCGCGACGGCCGAACGCTGCGGGTGGCCGCCGACGCCGGGTGGATCCGCGCGCGGCGCACCCTGCTCGCGGCCGACTTCGTGTCGCTGCTCGGTGCGGTCGTGCTGTACGCCCTGAGCGTCGGCAGCGTGCGCGGCTTCGCCTTCGCCCTGGGCCTGACCACCGTCGTGGACGTCGTCGTGGCGTTCCTGTTCACCAGGCCCGTCGTGGCGATCCTGGCGGCCACCCGCTGGTTCCAGTCGGGCAGCAAGTGGACCGGCG
>JALOLK010000081.1 GCA_025456015.1 Candidatus Nanopelagicales bacterium | reverse complement strand
GACTCCCCCTCCTCGACGAAGACGGCGACGGCGAGGTCGCCCTGGGTGGCGATCATCCAGGCGTGGGTGTCCGGCGGCGTCGCCGTGCCGAACTCGGCCGTCCCGGTCTTGGCCCCGACCGGCTCACCGGGGACGTCGGCCAGGAACGGGGCCGTCCCCTCGGTGACCACGGCCCGCATGATGGCGCGCAGGGCCTCGGCCTCCTCGCTGGTGAGCGGCCTGGCGGGGTCGGCGGTGGGGGAGGCGACCTCGGGGAGCAGTCGCGGCACCACGGTGCGCCCCTCGGCCACCGACGCCGCGACCGCCGCCATCGCCAGCGGTGAGGCGAGGACCTTGCCCTGGCCGATGAGGGAGGCAGCCTCCTCGGTGGAGGATCCCGGCGGCGGCACCTGCCCGAAGTAGGCCGGGAACCCGAGGTCGTGGTCGACGCCGAGCCCCAGGGCGGCGGCGGCCTCGGCCAGGTCGCCCTCGCCGAGCGCCTCGCGCTGGGAGATCAGGGCGGTGTTGCAGGAGTTCGCCACCGCTGTGCGCAGCGGGATGCTCCCGATGCCGCTGGACGGGTAGTCGTCGTAGTTCGTGAACGTCTTGCCGTCGACGACGATCGACTCCGTGCACGGCAGCAGGTCGTCGGGCCGCACGCCCGCGCGCAGCAGGGCCAGCGCCGTGACCACCTTCATCGTCGACCCCGGCGGGTACTGCCCGACCGTCGCCGTGCTGGCGCCGTCGGAGCCCGCCCCGCTCGCGGCGGCGAGGATGTCGCCCGTCGAGGGCCGGACCGCGACAAGCCCCGAAGCCGGTCCCACGCCCTCCAGCGCTGCCTCAGCCTCCTGCTGCAGGCCGGGGTCCAGCGTCGTGCGCAGCGCGGTGCCGGGCGCCTCGGCGCTGTCGTGCAGCATGCGCTCCTGCTCCCCGGCCTCGGCGACGATCCGGATGCCCGATGAGCCCCCCAGCTGCTCGTCGTAGCGCGCCTGCAGGCCGGACAGCCCCACCTGCTCGCCGGGCAGCACCGCCCCCTGCGACTCCTCGATGATCTCGGCGGTGGCCGGCCCCACCCGGCCCAGGATCCCGGCGGCGAAGCCGCGCGTGGGTGCCAGGGGCAGCTCGTCAGCGAGGCCGACCGCACCCGGGATCGCCTCCACGGCCGCCTGGCCCAGCTCGGCGGCGTCGGCCTCGCGGAGCACGACCGCCTCGACGAAGGCCCTGGGCCCGGCCTGTTCGACGGCTCGGGCGTAGGCGTCCGGGTCGATGTCGACGAGGGCCGCCAGCGCCCGGGCGGAGTCACCGGCCCCCTCGGCCGGGACCCGCGTCTTGTCGATGCCCAGGCGCATGACGGGTCGCTGGGTGACGAGGACGGCGTCCTCGGCGCCGAGGATGTCCGCGCGCTCGGGCTGCTGCAGGGTCGCATCGAGGGACTCGCCGGCGACCAGCGTCGGCTCGACCACCGACGGCGCCCACTGCGCGGTCCAGGCATCCTCGCCCTGCTCGAGGACCGCGGTCGTGGTGTAGGCCCAGGGCTCGCCGGGCGTCGCCCACGACCATCGCAGCGTCGCGGTCGCCGTGTCCCCGTCGAGGGTGACCGACTCGACGGCGACCTCGGCCCCTGCCAGCGCCTCGGCCTCGGCCTGGTCCTCCCCCGAGGAGCAGGCGCCCAGGCCGAGCAGCAGGGCGGCACCGAGGAGCGCGGCTCCGGCCGCGGCCACCGCGCGCGGCCGACGCCGCCCGCGCAAGCGTGGCAGCGGCTGGCATCCCCCGCCGCAACCGGGCACGACACCTCCAGGTGACTCGGTCGATCGGCACCCTAGCCCGGGCCTCCGACAGGACCCGAACCCCCGTCCTGTCGCGCCGGGTTCACGCGCCCGGCACCCACGGCACCGCAGTGAGCCCCGGCACGATCTGCTCCCACCGCGGTGATCCTCTCCCGTCACGACGGGAGGAGATGCGCGCCACGGGAGCAGATGGGCCTTGAGGTGGGGCGGGACGGGCCGGACGCCCGGTGTAAAGGCTCTGGTCAGCAGATCCGGGGCAGCTGCTCGGCCAGCGGCAGGTCCACCACGCGGGTACCCCCGATGCCCGTGCGGGCCACGACCAGGCCCGGGTGGGCCGCGACCACCTCGCCGATGAGCGCCGCGCCCACCCCGAGCGGGTGGCCCTGCACAACCGCGAGCGCCCGCTCGGCGTCCTCGCCGCGCACGAACGCCACGAGCTTGCCCTCGTTCGCCACCTGCATGGGGTCCAGGCCCAGGAAGCTGCAGGCCGCGCGCACGTCGTCGGGCACCGGCACGGCGCGCTCCACGATCTCGACCCCGACACCGGCCGCGGCGGCCAGCTCGTTGAGCGTCGCGGCCAGCCCGCCACGGGTCGGGTCGCGCATCACCGAGACCGCCACCCCCGCCTCCAGCAGCGCCCCCACCAGCCCGTGCAGCGGTGCGGAGTCGGTCACGATCGCGCTGCCGAACTCCAGGCCGTCGCGCACGGACAGCACCGCGATGCCATGGGCGCCGATCGGTCCGGAGACGAGCACCCGGTCCCCGGGGCGCACCCGGTGCGCGCCGAGGTCCACGCCGGCAGGCACCAGGCCGATGCCGGCGGTGTTGAGGTACACCCCGTCCCCGTGGCCGGCATCCACCACCTTCGTGTCGCCGGTGACGATCGCCACCCCGGCGTCCCGGGCGTCCCGGCCCATCGTCCGGGCGATGACGCCCAGCTCGTCGAGGGCCATGCCCTCCTCGAGGATCATCCCGACCGACAGGGCCAGCGGCCGGGCGCCACTGACCGCCAGGTCGTTGATGGTGCCGTGCACCGCGAGGTCGCCGATGTTGCCGCCGGGGAAGAAGCGCGGGCGCACCACGAACGAGTCGGTGCTGAAGGCCAGGCGCGCATCGGCGGCCTCGGGACCGAGGCGGAGCACCGCGGCGTCGCCGAGCTGGCGCAGCACGCCGGCCACGCCGGGCGCCCCCGCCGCCTCGTCGGAGTCGCCGAGGCCCGGCGCATCGAAGGCCGGCAGGAACAGGTGCTCGACCAGCTCAGCGGAGAGCCGTCCGCCCCCGCCGTGGCCCATGACGACCGTGGGGTGGTCCCGCAGCGGCGCCGGGCAGGTCCAGCCCTCGAGGTCCAGCGGCTCGCCGGACCTGCTCATGACGCCACCGGCGCGTCGAGCCGGCGGAACGCGTGGTACGCCGCGCACGCACCCTCACTGGACACCATGGGCGCGCCCAGCGGCGAGCGCGGCGTGCACGCCCGGCCGAACGCTGCGCACTGGTGGGGCTTGATGAGGCCCTGCAGCACCTCGCCCGCGCGGCACACGGGGGACTCCTGCGTGACGATGCCGGCCACCTCGAAGCGCTGCTCGGCGTCGAAGTCCGCGAACGCCGGCGACAGCCGCCAGCCCGATTGCGGGATCATCCCGATGCCGCGCCACTGCCGGTCGCATGTGGTGAAGACCTCGGCGACGACGGCCTGCGCCACCGGGTTGCCCTGGGGCGCGACGGCCCGCGGGTAGGCGTTGTCCAGGCGCGCCTGCCCAGCCTCGAGCTGGTGCAGCACCCGCCGGATGCCCTCGAGCACGTCGAGGGGCTCGAACCCGGTGACCACGATCGGCACCTGGTAGGCCTGCACCAGCGGCCCGTACTGGGCCATCCCCATCACCGTGCAGACGTGCCCTGCCGCGAGGAAGCCCTGCACCCGGCATGTCGGCGAGTCCATGATCGCGCGGATCGCCGGGGGCACGAGCACGTGCGAGACGAGCAGCGAGAAGTTCCCGATGCCCTGCTCCCGCGCCAGCTTCACCGTCATGGCGTTGGCCGGCGCGGTGGTCTCGAACCCGACACCGAAGAAGACGACCTGGCGGTCGGGGTTGTCCCTGGCGAGCTTCACCGCGTCGAGCGGGGAGTAGACGACACGCACGTCGCCGCCGCGGGCCTTGACCGCGAACAGGTCGTCGTGCGAGCCCGGCACGCGGATCATGTCGCCGAACGAGCAGAAGATGACGCCCGGCTGCTCGGCGATCGCCAGGGCGCGGTCGATCATCTCCAGCGGTGTCACGCACACTGGGCACCCGGGCCCGTGGATCATCTCGACGCCCTCGGGCAGCAGCTGGTCGATGCCGTTGCGGATGATCGTGTGGGTCTGGCCGCCGCAGACCTCCATGAGCGCCCACGGCCGCGTGACCGTGGCGCGGATGTCGTCGAGCAGGCGCTGGGCGAGCTCGACGTCGCCGAACTCGTCGAGGTACTTCACGGTGTCGCCTCGAGGGGTGGCGTGGGTGGCGGGCTGTCCGCCGCAGCGAGCGGGTCGGCGAACTCCGCCTCGAGCGTGCCGATCGAGCGGAACAGCGCGAGGGTCTCCAGGGCGGAGGCCTCGTCGAGCGTCGTGATGGCGAACCCGACGTGCACGATGACGTACGCACCGACGCCGACGTCGGGCACGTACGCGAGGCAGACCTCCTTGCGGACGCCACCGAAGTCGACCTCGCCCATGCTGATGCCGTCGGCATCCCAGACCCGCTCCACGCGGCCCGGCACGCCCAAGCACATACCGGCACGATAGCCACGCGACCTCGATGTCGCTGCCCCGCGCCGCACCTCGCCCCGCGACTCGCCCCGCCTCGCCCCGCCCCGCCCCGCCCGCGCCCCGCCCCGCCCCGCCCGTGATCCATTCAGGTTGTGGTCGCTCTTGGAGCCAGAGCCTGAATGGATCACGCGGGGTGGGCGCCGCCCGCTGCTGCGACCGCGACCTGGCCGAGCGCCAGCCCGCCGTCGTTGGGCGGGACCAGGTGGTGCGTGAGCGCCCGGACGCCCAGCGACGCGAGCCGCTCGAGGCACAGCTCGGTCAGCACCGCGTTGGCGAAGACGCCGCCCGACAGGCCGACGGCGCCGAACGCGTGCGCTTCGCGCAGCTGCTCGACCATCCGGGCGAGGCCGTCAGCGAGCGAGACGTGGAAGGCCAGGGCCGCCTCCCCGGGGTCGCGACCCGTCGCATGGTCGGCGACCGCGGCCGCGATCCAGGGCCTGGGATCGAGCACGAGGGGCGAGCCCGGCGGCACCGGACGGGAGGGCCCCGCCCCCCCTCCCTGCGGATCTTCTCCCGCCCGGTGGATCCTCTCCCGTTCCGACGGGAGCAGACCGTCGCCGCGGGAGAAGCTCGGGGCGCCGGCCGGGTGGGGGCCTGAGCCGGGGCCTGAGCCGGCGCCGGGGCCGGCCTGGCGATGGGCGGCTGCGGCACGAGCGGCGAGCGCCTCGAGCTCGATCGCCGCCTGGGCCTCGTAGTCCACGACGTGGCGAACCCCGAGCAGCGAGGCGACAGCGTCGAACAGGCGCCCCGCGCTGGTCGTGGGCACGCAGTGCGATCCGGTCGCCAGCATGCGGCCCAGCACGCGCAGCTCCGGCTCACCCAGCGCCGCGGCGCTCGCGGTGCCGGCGGCATCGATCCCCGCGGCGGCGAGGTGTGCCAGCGCCACGCGGGCCGGATGGCGCACCGCGGCGTCCCCACCGGGCAGCAGCACCGGCCGCAGGTGCCCGACCCGCCGCACCGAGGCGTACGAGCCGAGCAGCAGCTCCCCGCCCCAGATCGTGCCGTCGGCCCCATAGCCCGTGCCGTCCAGGACGATGCCGAGCACCGGCTCGCCGGGGGGCGTCGCGTGCTCGGCCAGCAGCGCGGCCAGGTGCGCGTGGTGGTGCTGGACCACGAGGTGGGGCACGCCGAGCTCCGCGGCGTGCCGGGCGGCCCAGCCGTGCGACAGGTAGCCCGGATGGGCGTCGCTGACGATCGCGCTCGGCGTCACCTGCTCCAACGACGCCAGCGTGCCGATGGAGCGGGCGAGCAGGGCCAGCGTCTCGAGGTGCTCGGTGTCGCCGAGGTGCTGGCTGAGCCAGGCGCGGCTGCCGCTGGCGACGGCGGCGGTCGCCTTGAGCTCGCCACCCACCGCGACGATCGGCGCAGCCGGCTGGGGCAGGCGCACCGGCAGCGGGGCGTACCCGCGGCTGCGCCGGACCGGCTGCGCGGTGCCGGCCACGATCCGTACCACCGAGTCGTCGCAGGGCACGTGGATGCGCCGGTCGTGGTGGCAGAACACGTCCGCGAGGCCTGCGAGGCGCTGCTCGGCCTCCGCCGCGTCGATGCAGATCGGCTCGTCCGCGAGGTTGCCGCTGGTCATGACGAGCACCTCCGGCGCGCCAGCGTCGAACAGCAGGTGGTGCAGCGGGGCATAGGGGAGCAGTACGCCGACGAACCCGTTGCCCGGTGCGACGGCCGCCTGCAGCACCGGGTCGCGCGAGGTGGCCAGGACGATGGGCCGGGCCGGACTGGCGAGCAGGGACTGCTCCCGGGCGTCCAGGGCGGCGATCCGGTGGGCGGTCGCGAGGTCGGGCACCATCACCGCGAACGGCTTGTCGCCGCGCTGCTTGCGCTCGCGCAGCCGTGCCACGGCAGCCCCGTCCGACGCGTCGCAGGCCAGGTGGTAGCCGCCGATGCCCTTGATCGCCACGACGCGCCCGGCGCCCAGGTGCTCGACGACCTGGGCCACCGGCATGGACAGCCGGGGCCCGCAGTCCGGGCAGGCGGTGGGCTGGGCGTGGAAGCGCCGGCTGTCCGGATCCTCGTACTCGGCGCGGCACGGGGCGCAGAGCGGGAAGTCGACCATCGTCGTGTGGGCGCGGTCGTAGGGCAGGCCGGTCGTGATGGTGAAGCGCGGGCCGCAGTGCGTGCACGCGATGAACGGGTAGCCGAACCGCCGGTCGTCCGGGTCGCGCAGCTCGGCCAGGCACGCGTGGCACACCGCGGTGTCAGGTGGGATCGAGGTCGCGGCTGCAGCCGCCGGACCGTCCGGACTCGCGACGATGCGGAACTGCGGGGGAGGGGAGCCACCGGTGGGGGCGGCGGTCAGCTCGGCGATGACCTCGACATGGTCGAGCACGGCCATCGGCGGGGCGTCGGCGCGGATCCGCCGCAGGAGCTCGTCGACCATCGGCGCCGGACCGCGAGCCTCGACGAACACGCCCTCGGCGTCGTTGCCGACGTGGCCGCCGAGGCCCAGCTCGCCGGCCAGCCGGTGCACGAAGGGCCGGAACCCCACACCCTGGACGACGCCGGTGATCCGCAGATGCACGTGCTGCCAGGGTGTCCCGGTCACGGTGGCGACGGGGGCTGGCCGGTCACGATGGACTCGGCCCCCGACCCGGCGAGCACGGTGCAGGCCACCAGCTCCACGGCCACCAGCGCGTCAGGCGCCTCGTCGATGCGCAGGGCTGACCCGGCGAGGGCCGATCCCTCGGCCGCCAGGGCGAACGCCGCACGCAGCGCCTCGGGTCGCTCCGAGGCCAGGGCCCCCAGGCGCACGTGCACCGCGGTGACCGTCGGCGGTGGCTGCGGCAGGCCCTCCAGCACCTGGCGCACGATCCCCCGGGCCAGCGACTGCTCGTGCATGGTGCCTCCTGTCCGACCCGACCCCACCCATGATGCCGCTGGAGGGGCGCGCGAGGTGGGGCGACCAGCCGGGCGATCGCGGGCGCTGCGGCGGCGCTGGTACTACCGTCGTGCGCGTCGGAAGGAGCGCCCATGACCCGCGCGCTGGTCGTCGTCGACGTGCAGCAGGACTTCTGCGAGGGCGGCAGCCTGGCGGTCGCCGGCGGGGCGGCGGTGGCGGCGGCCATCAGCACGACCCTCGCGCAGGGCGGCTACGCGCTGGTCGTCGCCACGAAGGACCACCACGTCGACCCCGGGCCGCACTTCGCCGAGCACCCCGACTTCGTCGACTCGTGGCCCGCGCACTGCGTCGTGGGCACGCCGGGTGCGGACTTCCACCCGGCGCTGGACACCGGCCCCATCGCGGCGGTCTTCCGCAAGGGCGCCCACGCTGCGGCGTACTCCGGCTTCGAGGGGGTGGCCGAGCAGGACGGCGTGCCGACGCCCCTGGCCGACTGGCTGCGCGCCCGTGGGGTGGGCGACCTCGACGTCTGCGGCATCGCCACCGACCACTGCGTGCGCGCGACGGCGCTGGACGCCCAGGCCGAGGGGTTCGCCACGCGCGTGCTGCTCGACCTCACGGCCGGCGTTGCCGAGCCGACCACCCGCGCGGCCCTGGCCGCGATGGCCGAGTCCGGCGTCACCCTCGTCGGCAGGCCCTGGGTCGGCACCGGGCCCATGCCGTGAGCCGCGTGGTCGACCTGCACGGGCCCGCCCCACGGCCGGGTGGCCCCCTGGTCGTGGTCGCGGTGCTCGACGAGGCCCAAGCCTTCGTCGACCGGGTGCCCACGCTCGTCACCGGGGTCGGCAAGGTGCGCGCGGCCACGGCCACCACGTGGGCGGTGCTCACCCACGCCCCGGGCGTGGTGCTCAACGTCGGCACCGCCGGCGCGCTGCGCGTGGGCGAGGTGGGGCCCGGCGTGGTGCACGAGATCGGCACCGTCCACCAGCACGACCTCGACGGCCGTGCCATCGCCGCCATCGTCGGCGAGGACCCGAACCCCCCGCTGCACCTGTCCGACAGCGGCATCACGCTGGTCACGGGCGATCGCTTCATCGCCTCGCCCACGCACCGCGACCGGCTGGCCGAGCGCGCGCACCTGGTCGACATGGAGGGCTACGCCGTGGCTGCCGCCGCCCGTCGGCTGGGCGTGCCGGTGCGCCTGGCCAAGACGGTCAGCGACGACGCCGGCCACGGGGCGGCCGCCTCGTGGGTCGACGCCCTGCACGCGGCCTCGCACCTGCTGGCCGGCTGGCTCGACGCGGTGCTCGACGAATCGGGCCCGCCGCCGCGCGCCTGATCCCGCCGGGTGCCCGGTCCGCCCCCGGTGCGGCATGCTCGCGGCCATGACCACGTGGCGCCTGCTGGCCTCCATCGGTGCGGTCGGCCTGGTCGCCGTGTACGCGATCGGCTCGGGCCGATGGGTCGCGAACGAGCCCGGCTGGTACGCCTCCCTGGTCAAGCCCTCGTGGCAGCCGCCCGACCTCGTCTTCGGCCTGATCTGGCCCTACAACTTCCTCGCGCTGGCGATCGTGGGGGTGGTGGTGGCCCAGCGCGGCAGCGGCGCAGCGGTGGCGGCGTGGCTGGTCGTCGGCGCCCTGAGCGTGGTGGCGGCACTGGCGTGGGCCTGGCTGTTCTACGGGCCGCACCGCATGCAGGCCGCGGCCGTGGCCCTGGCGATCGCAGCCGGGCTCACCGCGGTGCTGGTCGTGATCACGTGGTCGGTGACGCGCTGGGGGGCGGTGGCCCTGCTCCCGTACCTGGTCTGGGTGTGCCTGGCCACCTCGTTGGCCTTCGCCTACCCGCGGCTCAACCCCTGAGCACCCCGGTCGCAACCAGTGGAACCGCGCCGGCAGTCGGCGTCAGCGGCCACGGCGCCGCCTCCTCCAGGGCCAGCGCCAGCTGCAGCAGGGTGCGCTCGTGGCCGAACCGCGCGCCGAGCTGCACCCCGATGGGCCGGCCGTCGGCCGTGCGTCCGAGCGGCAGCGCGATCGCCGGCGAGCCGGACACGTTCTGCACCGGCGTCATCGAGGCGAACTGGATCAGCCGCACGAGGTGCGTGCGGAACGCGACGTCCGGGCCGAGCCAGCCGATCGGCGGGGCGGGATGGCCGCTGACCGGCGTGACCAGCACGTCGAGCTCGTCGAAGCAGGGCTCGTGCCGGCGGGCCAGCGCGCGCAGGCGGCGCAGCGCGCCGGGCAGGGCCTGGGCGTTGCGCCGCGCCCGGTCGCTCAGGCCGCGGGTGACGATCTCCACCCGGGTCGGGTCGAACGCCGGGCCGTACAGGGAGCGCCCGCCGCGGTGCAGCAGCAGGGCCATGAGCTCCCAGAACCGCAGGAAGTCCCCCGCGAACCGGTCGTCGACCGGCGGGCGCACCTCGACGACGTCGTGCCCGAGCTCCTCGCACAGGGCCGCCGTGCGCTGGACGGCGGCGATCGTGTCCGCGCTGATGGGCAGGCCCCGCACGCCACTGGTGCAGAAGCCCACCCGCAGGCGGCGCGTGCCCGGTGCGGTCACGTGGCCGATCGCCGGCAGGCCGGGCACCGGGGCGAGCCGGTCGGCGTGGGCGTAGAACAGCGCGGTGTCGCGCACGGTCCGGGTGAGCACCCCCTGCGCCACGATCTGCACCGGCAGCCGATCCACCCCGACCGGGTCGGGCAGTCGCCCCCGGGTCGGCTTGAGCCCGACCAAGCCGCACGCGGCCGCCGGGATCCGGGTGGAGCCGCCGCCGTCGTTGGCGTGCCCGATCGGGACCACGCCAGCGGCGACCAGCGCCGCCGAGCCCCCGCTGGAGCCGCCGGCCGATCGGGCGGTGTCCCACGGGTTGCGGGTGGCGCCGTAGCGGCTGGACTCGGTGCTCGCGGTGATGCCGAACTCGGGCAGCGTGCTGCATGCAATGGGGTCCAGGCCCAGCCGGCGCAGGTGCGCCACGAACGGCGAGGAGGCCGGGCTCGGGGTGTCCGGCACCGCCCACGACCCGGACAGGGCGGGGTGGCCGATGACGGCCTCGTTGTCCTTGAGCACCGTGGGCAGGCCCGCGAACGGGGCGTCGTCGGGCAGCGGGGCGTCGGTGATGGCCCCCGGCTCGAGGTGGCGCACGACCGCGTTGAGGTGGGCGTCGGCGGCCTCGGCGCGGGCCGTGGCCGCGGCCCGCAGCTCGGCGGCCGAGACCTCGCGGCGGGCCAGGCGCTCGAGCAGCTCGGTGGCGTCGCTGCGGCCGAGGGCGTCGTCGTCGGCCGTGGTGTCCACGGTGCGGGGTCGCGGTGGGGTGCTCACGCGTACTTGCCCGGCCGCACGACGTGGGCCCGCGTGGTCCAGGCGACCACCGCGTACCGGGGGAAGTAGTCCGCGGCGAGCACCTCGAGGATCCGGTCGGCGACCTCGGGCGGCACCAGGGTCTCCAGCCGGATGTTCGACCCCTCGAACTCGTCGGCCCGCACGCCCCGCGAGCCCTGGCCGCGGGCGTCGACGACGGTCCAGCCACGGGCCCCGGCCGCCGCGACGTCGCGGACCAGCCGATGCTCGACGATGGCCTCGGCCACGACCGTGACCAGCAGCAGTTCCTCGGTGTGCATGGCTGCCTCCTAGCCGCCGAGCGCCTGGGCGATCGCAAGGTACAGCGGGATGCCCACGATGAGGTTGAACGGGAAGGTGATCCCGAGGCTGGCCGTCAGGTAGTAGCCCGGGTTCGCCTCCGGCAGGGCCAGGCGCACGGCTGCCGGGGCGGCGATGTAGGAGGCGCTCGCGGCCAGCACGCCGAGCACGGCCGCCCCGCCGGTGGACAGCCCCGACGCCAGCCCGCCGAGGATCCCCAGCACGCCGGCGACGATCGGGAAGCCGATCGCGAACAGCGCCAGGCCCAGGCCGGCCGCGGGCAGGTCGCGCAGCCGGCGTGCCGCGATCACGCCCATCTCGAGCAGGAACAGCGTGAGCACCCCCGTGAACAGGTCACCGAAGAACGGCTCGACCTTCGCGTAGCCCGCGGTGCCGGTGGCGAAGCCCAGGGCCAGGCCGCCGACCAGCAGCAGGACGCTGCGGCTGGTCATGATCTCGCGCAGGGACTCACCCCAGCTGGCCGACCGCGCGGCGTGCCGGCCGGCCAGCATGAGCCCGACCACGATGGCGGGCACCTCGAGCACGGCCAGCAGCGTGGTGACGAAGCCCTCGTACGGGATGCCGGCGGCACCGAGGAACACGATGGCGGCCGTGAAGGTGACCAGCGACGTGGAGCCGTAGTGCGCCGCCAGGGCGCCGCGGTCCACGGGGCCCAGCGGCGTCATGACGCGCAGCACGGCGAAGGCCAGCAGCGGGATCACGATGCCCAGCGCCAGGGTGACCAGCACCGGGGCCAGGACGTCCCCGGCGGGGGCCTCGCGCAGCGCCACGCCACCCTTGATGCCGATGCCGAGCAGCAGGTAGAAGCTCAGCAGCTGGTAGACCGGCTCGGGCAGGCGCAGGTCGCCCTTGACCGCGGTCGCGGCCAGGCCGAGCAGGAACGCCAGCACCGGCGGTGAGGTCAGGTTGGCAGCAGCCAGCGACCAGGTGTCCACGACGAGCCCCCAGTGGGTCGGTTCAGCCGAACAGCGCCAGCATCTCGCCGACCTCGTGGTCGGCTTCAGCCGGGTGCCGGAACGGCCGTTCCGTGTTCACCTCGTAGTGCGTCCGACGGCCGCGCGGGACCCGCTTGAGGTACTCGCCCTCCTCGAGGTCGCGCAGGATGTTGAGCGTGGCCCGCTCGGTGATCCCGATGGCGGCGGCGATGTCGCGGATGCGGGCGTCGGGGTTGCGGTGCACGTGCACCAGCACGTGGCCGTGGTTGGTGAGCAGCGTCCACTGGCGCTGGGCCGGCTGCTCAGCCACGGGAGCCCCCGTCCGCCCGGGCGCGAGTGCCGGGCACCGGCGCGAGCTGGGCGGGGCGCTGGCCCGCGACCACCACGAGCGCGCCAGCCGCGGCGAGCAGCAGGGCCGCGAACGGGCTGACGAGCTCCACAGCACACCCCCAGACACGTGAACGCAGGTTCCGCGATTGTGCCGTACCGGAAGGGCTGCGGCAAGCCGCGCGCCGGGTGGCCGGAAGGCAAGAGGGCGGTGTTTGCATGAAATGCACTTCATGTGTATGGTCCTGCCACGAGGGGAGTACCCCACCGCACCCGGGAGCCGTCACCCCGACCGATCCGCATCGGTCCGGTCCCCGGGGGTCGCCTCGGCGGCCGGGGAAGACCTCGGGCACCTGCACCGGAGGCTGACATGTCCCTCACCGCCCCCTCGAGCGCCCGCCCCGACCCCACGAATGCCTTCGGCCCCGAGCCGCCGGCCGAGGACGATCGCCAGGCCCCCGCCGCCATCGCCGCCCTCGAGCGCGCGCGGGCCGCGCACCC
>JALOLK010000142.1 GCA_025456015.1 Candidatus Nanopelagicales bacterium | reverse complement strand
CGGTCGAACGGGGAGTCCTCCACGGTCCGCCCGCGGACCGCGCGCGCCGACGCCATGCCGAAGCTGACCTTGTAGGCCCGCCCGGACGGATCCACCTGCAGGTCGCCCGGGGACTCGTACGTGCCGGCGAACCAGGAGCCGATCATGACCGCGCCGGCGCCGGCGGCCAGTGCGATGGCGACGTCGCGCGGATGGCGGACGCCACCGTCGGCCCAGATCCACCGGCCCTCGCGCCGGGCAGCCGTGGCGCATTCGATGACGGCCGACAGCTGCGGCCGGCCCACGCCGGTCTGCATCCGGGTGGTGCACATGGCGCCCGGACCGACGCCGACCTTCACGATGTCCGCGCCCGCCTCGATGAGGTCGAGCGTCCCAGCCGAGGTCACCACGTTGCCGGCCACGACGGGCACGTGCGGGGCGACGTGCCGGGCCCGGCGGACGGCACCCAGCGCCTCGACCATCTTCTCCTGGTGCCCGTGCGCGGTGTCCACGACGAGGATGTCCACGCCGGCGGCCAGCAGGGCCTCGGCCCGACCACGCACGTCCCCGTTCACGCCGATCGCGGCGCCCACGCGGAGCCGGCCCGTGTCGTCGAGCGCGGGCGAGTAGACCGCGGCCCGCAGGGCGGTCGGCTGGGTGAGCACGCCGACGATGCAGCCGTCGGCGCCGACCACCGGCGCGACCTTGCGCCGGGCCCGGTGCATCGCCTCGAACGCCTCTCGGGGCGCCACGCCGTCGGGCAGCGTGAACACCTCCTCGCTCATCACGTCGCCGACGTGGGCGAAGCGGTCGGTGTCGGCGCAGTCGGACTCCGTGAGGATGCCGATGGGCACGCCGTCCCGCTCGACCACCGCCGCGCCGTGGGCGCGCTTGTGGATCAGCGACAGCGCCGCGCCGACGGTGTCGTCCGGGGCGAGCGTGACCGGGGTGTCGTAGACCGGATGCCGGGACTTCACCCAGGCGACGACCTCGGCGACGACCTCGACGGGGATGTCCTGCGGGATGATCACCAGCCCGCCGCGGCGGGCCACCGTCTCGGCCATGCGGCGACCGGCCACGGCGGTCATGTTCGCCACGACGATGGGGATGGTCGCCCCGGAGCCGTCGGGAGCGGCGAGGTCGACCTCGAACCGCGAGGCGACTGCCGAGCGGGTGGGCACCAGGAACGCGTCGTCGTAGGTGAGGTCGTGGGCGGGCAGCTCGTGCAGGAAGCGCATGTCGTGCACGGTAGTCGCCGTGGGCGGATGAGGGGCCCGAGGCGAGCCGCCCGAGGGCCCGCCCCGACCCACGGGGGCACCTACCATCGGTGACGTGCGCCGGGTCGTCGTGGTGGGGAGCTCCGGCTCGGGCAAGACCACCCTGGCCGGCGAGCTGGCCGGGCGGCTGGGCGTCCCGCACGTCGAACTGGACGCGCTGCACCACGGCCCCGGCTGGACGCCGGTGCCCGCGGGCGAGTTCCGCGCGGCTGCGCACGCCGCCCTGGACGACGCAGACGCCACCGGCGGCGGGTGGGTGGTCTGCGGCAACTACGCCGAGGTGGCCACCGGGATCCGGGCCCGCGCCGACACCGTCGTGTGGCTGGACCTCCCGCGCACGGTCGTCATGGCCCGGATCCTGGGGCGCACCGCCGTGCGCGTGGTCCATCGGGTCGAGCTCTGGAACGGCAACCGGGAGTCGCTGCGGATGGTGCTCGCGCTGCACGACCCCGAGCGCAGCATCGTCAGGTGGGCCTGGGGCGGGGTGCAGCGCAGCCGGCGGCAGTACCTGCCGGTGATGGCGAGCACCACGTGGTCGGACCTCCGGTGGCACCGGCTGCGCACGCCCGCGGAGGTGCGGGCCTGGCTGGCCGCGGTGCCGCGGCTGCCTGACCGCTCCCCCGATCGGCTCAATCGGGGCCCGCACGGTGCCGACAACCCCTCGGAAGAGGAGAGGGGCCACAGCGATGATGCGCAGGCGGCTGGGCGACACCTTGGTCGGATGGGGCGTGATCACGTCCGAGCAGCTCGCTGAGGCCCTCGAGGACCAGGCCCGCGACGCGCGGGGATCACGGCGCCGGATCGGCCGCGTGCTCGTCGACCGCGGCGTGGTGAACGACCGGGCGGTCGCAGCGGCCCTCGCCGACATGCACGGCCTCATGGTCGTGGACCTCGACACGCAGATCATCGACCCGACGGTGGCTCGCAAGATCCCGCAGGCGATCGCCGTGCAGCACGTGGTGCTGCCGCTGACCGCGCACGACATGGTCCTGCGCGTGGCGGTCGCCGACCCGGTGGACGTGGTGGCGCTGGACGACCTGCGCATGCGGGCCGGGGCGTTGCGCCTGGAGGTGGTCGTGGCACCGGAGGGCCAACTGCGCGAGCGAATCGCCGGCATCTGGAGCCAGGCCGTCGCCGAGGACGCCCTCGAGCGGTTCGTCGCCGAGCTCGACGACGAGGACGACGCCTCGCTCGACGCCGGCGAGGACGCCGGCGCGGTCGCCGCCGTGCAGCAGATCCTGACCGCCGCGGTCCGCGCCGGGGCCAGCGACGTGCACATCGAGCCCATGCGCGACGGCGTGCGCGTGCGGGTGCGGGTGGACGGCACCCTGCGGCCGCTGATGACGTTGCCGCGCAGCGGGCACGCCACGATCGTCGCCCGCACGAAGATCATCTCCGGACTCGACATCGTGGAGCGCCGGGTGCCCCAGGACGGTCGGGCCCGGCTGCGCGTCGACGGGCACGACCGCAACCTGCGCGTCTCGACCCTGCCGACGCTGCACGGGGAGAAGATCGTGGTCCGGCTGCTCGCCGACCAGGGCGAGCTGCCGCAGCTGTCGGACCTCGGCATGGGCCTGGAGCAGGAGCTCGTGCTGCAGAACGCGCTGCACCTGCCCCAGGGGCTGGTGCTCATCACCGGACCGACCGGCTCCGGCAAGTCCACGACCCTGTACTCGGCGATCCGGCAGATGGTCGACGACGAGCGCAACCTGATCACGCTGGAGGACCCGGTCGAGATCGAGCTGCCCGGGGTCGCCCAGGTGCAGGTCTCCGACAAGGCGGGCACCTCGTTCGCGGCGGGGCTTCGATCCGCGCTGCGGCAGGACCCGGACGTGATCATGGTCGGCGAGATCCGCGACCAGGTCACCGCGGAGCTGGCCGTGCGCGCGGCGCTCACCGGCCACCTCGTGCTCTCGACGCTGCACACCAACGACTCGGCCTCGGCCGTGGTCCGGCTGGTGGACATGGGCGTGCCCAGCTACCTGGTCGCCTCGTCGCTGACCCTGTCGATGGCCCAGCGGCTCGTCCGCCGCCCCTGCGTCGAGTGCGCGGTCCGCACGCCAGTGGACCCCGACACGAAGCGCCGGCTCGGGATGACCGACCTGGAGGCCGCCTCGTGCCTGGCCGCGGTCGGCTGCCGGGCCTGCGGTGGCTCCGGCTACCGGGGGCGGATCGGCCTGTACGAGATGCTGCCGATCACACGCGGCGTCCGCGCCGCGCTTGTGGCCGGGGCGGGCGAGGCAGCGATCCTGGCGGCGGCGGCCATGGACGGCTTCCGGTCGCTGCAGCGGCTCGGCGTCGAGGCGGCGGTGGCGGGGCACACCACGCCGGCCTGTCGATCGAGGACGTGCCGATGGTGGTGTAGGCGACCCCAGCCGACCGGCTGGCATCCCTCCGGCACCCGGACGAACCGGGGCCGGGGCCTGGAGACCCCGGGCCCCGGTCTCGGGCACCTCGCACTCCAGCTGGCGCGGGGTTCGGCACGCACTCCGGCATCGGCGGGGTTCGGCACGCGCACCACAGCCCCGCCTCGGCGGGGTTCGGCACCCGCACCGGCCGCTCCCCGACCGCGCCGCCCACCCGACCCCGACGGCCACGGACGAAGCCGGGGGCCGGGAAACCCGGGCCCCGGCTCTCAGCTCAGCCGACGCGCGACCTCACCGGGCCTTGGCTGCGTTCAGCCGGATCTTCGCCCACGTGCTGGCGTGGTCCGACGGCCACAACCCGTTCGGCTGGCTGCGATCGGCCTGCTCGTCGCCG
>JALOLK010000080.1 GCA_025456015.1 Candidatus Nanopelagicales bacterium | reverse complement strand
TGCGCCGGGCCTGCTACGCCGCCGACCGCACCGGCCACATGATCCTGCAGACGCTGTACCAGAACTGCATCAAGCAGGGCGTGGAGTTCTTCGACGAGTTCTACGTGCTCGACCTGCTGCTCGCCGAGGTCGACGGCCAGACCCGCACCGCGGGCGTGGTCGCCTACCAGCTGAGCACCGGCGAGCTGCACGTGTTCCAGGCCAAGGCGGTCGTCTTCGCCACGGGCGGCTTCGGCCGGGTGTACAAGACCACGTCGAACGCGCACACCCTCACCGGCGACGGCATGGCGATCACCTGGCGCGCCGGCCTGCCGCTGGAGGACATGGAGTTCTACCAGTTCCACCCGACGGGCCTGGCCGGCCTCGGCGTGCTGCTCACCGAGGGCGCCCGCGGCGAGGGCGGCATCCTGCGCAACGCCTCCGGCGAGCGGTTCATGGAGCGCTACGCGCCGACCATCAAGGACCTCGCACCGCGCGACATGGTCGCCCGCGCCATGGTCCAGGAGGTCCGCGAGGGCCGCGGCGCCGGGCCGCACAAGGACTACGTCTACCTCGACCTGACCCACCTGCCGGCGGCGCAGATCGAGGAGAAGCTGCCCGACATCACCGAGTTCGCCCGCACGTACCTCGGCGTGGACCCGATCACCGAGCTGGTGCCGGTGTTCCCGACCGCGCACTACGCCATGGGCGGCATCCCGACCAACGTGAACACCGAGGTGCTCCAGGACAACGACACCGTCGTGCCGGGCCTCTACGCCGCCGGCGAGTGCGCGTGCGTGAGCGTCCACGGCGCCAACCGGCTGGGCACGAACTCGCTGCTGGACATCAACGTCTTCGGCCGGCGCGCCGGCATCGCCGCGGCCGAGTACGCCGCGACGGCCGACTTCGTCGAGCTGCCCGAGGTCGGCTCGAGCCGCGTGCAGGCGCTGCTCGAGCAGCTCACGACCAGCACGGGCACCGAGCGGGTCGGCGACATCCGCCGCGCCATGCAGGAGACCATGGACTTCAACGCGCAGGTCTACCGCACCGAGGAGACCCTCACCCAGGCGCTGCACGACATCAAGGGCCTGCAGGCGCGCTACGCCAACGTCTCGATCCAGGACAAGGGCAGCCGGTACAACACCGACCTGCTCGAGGCCGTCGAGCTGGGGTTCCTGCTCGACCTGGCCGAGGTGCTCGTGGTCGGTGCCCTGGCCCGCCGCGAGTCCCGCGGCGGCCACGCCCGCGAGGACTACCAGTCCCGCGACGACGCGCAGTTCATGCAGCACACGATGGCCTACCGCGAGGTCGGCCCGGACGGCACCGCCACGGTCCGCCTGGACTACAAGCCCGTCACGGTCACCCGTTACCAGCCGATGGAGCGCAAGTACTGATGGCCACCGACACCGCAGCCCCGGTCCCCGCCGCGCCGCCGGCCCCGGCCCCCGCCGAGGCCCCCGAGGCCCCGCAGGCGTTCCCGGTCACCGTCCGGGTGCGCCGGTTCCTGCCCGACGAGGGCCCCGAGCCCTTCTGGCAGGACTTCACGGTCGACGTGTTCCCCACCGACCGCATCCTCGACGCCCTGCACAAGATCAAGTGGGAGCAGGACGGCACCCTGACGTTCCGCCGCTCGTGCGCCCACGGCATCTGCGGCTCGGACGCCATCCGGATCAACGGCCGCAACCGACTGGCCTGCAAGACCCTGATCAAGGACCTCGACGCGCGCAAGCCCATCATCGTCGAGGCGATCAAGGGCCTGCCGCTGGAGAAGGACCTCGTCGTCGACATGGAGCCGTTCTTCGCCTCCTACCGCGAGGTCATGCCGTTCCTCATCACCTCGGGCAACGCCCCCACGAAGGAGCGGCTGCAGTCGGCCGAGGACCGCGCGATCTTCGACGACACGACCAAGTGCATCCTGTGCGCCTGCTGCACGACCTCCTGCCCGGTGTTCTGGACCGACGGGCAGTACTTCGGCCCGGCAGCGATCGTGAACGCGCACCGGTTCATCTTCGACAGCCGCGACGAGGGCGCCGAGGCCCGCCTCGAGGTGCTCAACACGAAGGAGGGCGTGTGGCGCTGCCGCACGACCTTCAACTGCACCGACGCCTGCCCCCGCGGCATCGAGGTGACCAAGGCGATCCAGGAGGTCAAGCGCGCCCTCATCCACCGCTGAGGCGCCACAGCAGCGACCCAGCGACGCCCCGAACGGCCCGGCAGGACGGCAATTCACCCGTCGGCCGGGCCGCGTCGCTGCCGGGGATCGGCCGATCCCCCACCTAGCCTGTGTCGCGACATGCGTACTGCTTCCCGCGCGCTCGGCGCGCTCGCACTGGCCTGCGCGCTCGGCGTGCCCACGCTGCCGGCGGCTGCGGTCGCGCCGCTGCCCCTCGAGGACCCGCCGCCCCCCGGCGCCAGCGCCCCGGCCACGCCGGCCGCGAGCACCGAGGCCCCAGCCGGCCCCACCGACGGCCTGCGCGCGAAGACGACCTCCGGCCAGCGCGCGACCATCGAGGTCCGCAGTGACGGCCCGCTCACCGCGCCGCCCGTCGTCGCCGACGCCTGGGTGCTGGCCGACCTGGACTCCGGCGAGGTGCTGGCCTCGCTGCACGCCGACCAGGCGGTGCGCCCGGCGTCCACGCTCAAGCTGCTCACCGCGCTCACGGTGGCCCCACGGCTGGCCCCGGAGCAGCCGTACCGTGCGGTGAAGGCCGACGAGGAGGCCGAGGGCAACCGCGTCGTGCTGTACGCGGGCCTGGAGTACAGCGTCGGCGACCTGCTCCACGCGGCCCTGCTGCCCAGTGCCAACGATGCCGCCGAGGCCCTCGGCCGGGCCAACGGCGGCATCCGCGAGACCGTCGAGCAGATGAATGCCGAGGCCCGGCGGCTCGGCGCGACGAACACCACGGCGAGGAACCCCAGCGGCCTGGACGCCGACGGGCAGACCACCACCGCCCTGGACATGGCCGCCATCGGTCGCGCGGCCTTCGCCAACCCGGAGATCGCCGCGGCCCTGCAGCGCAGCGAGGTGCCGTTCCCGGGCAAGGTCGAGTCGGGCTCCCGGTTCATCTACCCGATCTACAACGGCAACCGGACCGTCGCGTACGACCGCTTCAAGGGCTACCTGGGCGGGAAGTCCGGCTACACCAGCCAGGCCGGCAACACCCTCGTCGCCGGCGCCGAGCGCAACGGCCGCCGCCTGGTCGTCTCGCTGTTCCGCATCGGCGGCAACACCTACCGGTCCGGTGAGGCCCTGCTGGCCTGGGGCTTCGCCAACGCGGCCGCGCTGCAGCCGGTCGGCCGGCTCGCCGAGCCCACCGCCCCCGCCCCGCAGTTCGACCGGAGCATCATCCCGCTGCCGGCCAAGGGCGAGGCCCCCGTGACCCGGGAGGCGCACACGGCTGCGACCTCGGATGCGCCGATCGCCGCGGCCGGGGCCAGCGGCTGGGCGCTGCCGGACCTGCGCTGGCCGTCGCTGCCCTCCCTGCCCTCGCCGCTGACCCTGCTCACCGTGCTGCTCGGGGTGGTCGTGCTGCTGCGTGCCCGCGTGTACTGGATCACCCACCGGCACCGCACCGGCTGGACCACGCTCGAGCAGTGGGCCGCCGCCCAGGCCGGCTCGGCACGGCACCGGGCCCCCGCCGATCGCCGCACCCGCGCGGCTCGGCCGGCCCCGGCCAGCACGCGCGCCAGCGAGGACCCCGCCCTGGTGCCCTCCCGGCGCTAGCGCATCCGGCTGGCTACAGCCGCCCCGCCTCGTGCACCCGGCGCAGGAAGTCCCGGGTCGCGGGCTCGTGCGGGTCGTGCAGCACCTGCTCGGGCTCGCCGCGCTCGAGGATCCGGCCGGACTCCAGGAAGCAGACCTCGTCGGCCACCTGGGAGGCGAAGCCCATCTCGTGGGTGGCGATCACCATGGTCATGCCCTCGCCCTTGAGCTCGCGCACCGTGGCCAGGACCTCGTTCACCAGCACCGGGTCCAGCGCCGAGGTCACCTCGTCCATGAGCATGAGCCGCGGGGCGACGGCCAGGGAGCGCACGATCGCCACCCGCTGCTGCTGGCCCCCGGAGAGCCGGTCGGGGTACTGCTGGGCCTTGTCGGCCAGGCCGAAGCGCTCGAGCAGCGCCAGCCCGGCGGCCTCGGCCCGGTCGCGGGGCACGCCGTGCACCCGCCGCGGGGCCAGCGTGATGTTGTCCAGCACGCGCAGGTGCGGGAACAGGTTGAACGACTGGAACACCATGCCGATCTGGCGGCGGACCTCGTCGGGGTCCACCTCGGGGTCGGAGATGTCGCGACCATCCAGCCGGATGGTGCCGTCGTCGATCCGGGTGAGCAGGTTCACGCACCGCAGCAGCGTGGACTTGCCCGAGCCGGAGGCCCCGATGAGCACCGTGACGGTGTGCTCGGGCACCGCCAGCGACACCCCGCGCAGCACCTGCTCGGTGCCGAAGGACTTGTGCACGTCGTCCACGGCGAGCACCGGGGTCGTGGTGCCCGGACCCGTCGTGCCGGCGGCCGCCGGGCCGGCCGCGCTCACACCCCCACCTGGGCGTTCTGGCGGGCGATCGAGCGCAGCATGAACCGGTCGGTCACCCGCGTGAGCGGGATCGTGAGCACGAGGAACAGCAGCGCCGCGACGACGTAGGGCGTGTAGTTGAACGAGCGGGAGGACTCGATCTGGGCCGCCCGGATGGCGTCGACCACGCCGAGCACCGAGATCAGGCCCGTGTCCTTGAGCAGCGAGACGAAGTCGTTGAGCAAGGGGGGCACGACCCGGCGGATGCCCTGGGGCAGCACCACGTGGCGCAGGGTCTGGCCGGCGGTGAGGCCCAGGGAGCGCGCGGCTGCCGACTGGCTGGGATGCACCGAGAGGATGCCGCTGCGCAGCACCTCGGCGACGTAGGCCGAGTAGGTGAGGATGACCGCGGTCGTGCCCAGCACGACCACGGAGCTGGTCACCCCGGCCAGGCCCAGGGCGGGCACGCCGAAGCCCACGAGCAGGATCACCAGCAGGGTCGGCACGCCGCGGAACAGGTCGACGTAGACCGTGGCCAGGATCCGCAGCGGCGCGAGGGCGGCCGCGGTCGAGGTGCGGGCCAGCGCCAGGCCCAGGCCCAGCACCGCGATGCACACCGTGGCGATGATCGTCAGGCGGATGTTGAGCAGCAGGCCCTCGAAGACGGCCGGGAGCACCTCCCGGCCGTACGCCCAGTCGAAGAAGGTCTCCTGGACCACCGGCCACCCGGGCGAGGTGACCACGAGGGCGGCCAGCGCCCCCAGCACGACGACGCTCGAGGCGCCGGCCACGAGCGTGCGCCGACGGGCCTGCCGCTGGCGCACGGCGCGCCGCCGCAGCTCCTCGGCGCTGGGCTGCGGCGTCCCGGCGCCGGTCGTGGTCATCGCCCTACTGCAGCGTCGGGGCGCCCGCGTCGGTGCCCAGCCACTCCTCGGCCAGGGCATCCAGGGTGCCGTCGGCGCGCAGGGCGTCCACCGCCTGCGTGGTGCAGGCGGTCAGCGGGCTGTCGTTGGCCAGCAGGATCCCGAACTCGTCGGTCGTGCCGCCCTCGGCCGCGGGCAGCTGGCCCACGATGACGCCACCGTCGATCTCGACGGCCACGAGGTAGAACGCGGTCGGCAGGTCGACCACGATGCCGTCGATCTGCTCGTTCTTCAGGGCGGCCACGGCAGCGGCGTTGTCGTTGAAGACCTGCACGTCGTTGTCCGGGGCGATCTGCTGCTGGGCGGCGTCGAGCGAGGTCGAGCCCACGGCCGCGCCGAGCGTGGCGCCCTTGAGGTCGGCCACCGAGGTCGCCCCGGCGATCGGGGAGCCCTCGAAGGAGACCACGGCCTGGTTGACGTCGTAGTACGACGAGGAGAAGTCGACGGCCTTCTCGCGGTCCTCGGTGATCGAGAACTGCTGGATGTTCCAGTCGAAGTCCTTGGGACCCGGGGCGATGGCGCCGTCGAAGGTGGTGCGGATCCAGCGCACGTCGTCCCTGGCGTAGCCGAGCTGCTCGGCGGCGGCGTAGGCCACGGCGGCCTCGAAGCCCTCGCCGGACTCCGGCTCGTCGTTGACCACCCACGGCTCGTAGGCCGGCTCGCCGGTCGCGATGGTGAGGGTGCCGGGCTGCTGGGTCGCCAGCGCCTCGGGGCTGCAGGAGGCGGCGTCGGCCGAGGCAGGGGCGCTGGGGGCCGCGGTCTCGGCCTCCTGGCCGCAGGCGGCCAGGAGCATGCCGGCGGCAGCGACGGCGAGCAGGGTGGCGGGGCGGGACATGGCGGCTCCTGAGGAGGGGGTCGGGTGCTGGGCAGGAGGGTACCTGCGACCGGGCAGCCCCGCGCACAGGCTCGGGCTCGGGCGGGGTCAGCCGGCGAGGGCGGGGGCCGGCTCCTGGGCTGCATCGGGCTGCTCCGCCGCGGCGTCGACCGTTCCTGGCCGGGCCGTCCGGTCGGGCAGCAGGGCCCACACGGCCAGGCCCATCGCGGCGAGCAGGGCGAGGATGCGCACCGTCTGGAACGTGATCCCGATGATCCCGCCGTTGATGATGTCCACGTAGGCGAACGGGTAGAGCGCCTGGGCGGCCACGGCGGTGACCGCGATCGGCACGGTCGCCAGGCGCATGCGCCGCGAGCCGGCGAGCCAGACCAGGGCGGCCATGCCGACCAGCCACACGTTGTACTGCGGGCTCAGGACGCGCGAGGTCACGACCAGCCACAGGATGGTGACGAACGCGAGGTCCGCCACGGGCACGTGCTCCAGGCGGCCCAGGGCCCGGGCGACGATGAGCGCCAGCAGCCCCACCGCCGTGAGGGGCAGCAGCCACGGTGCGGTGGCGTCAGCCAGCCAGTGGTCCACCTCCGACGACCCGTACCGGAAGGCCTCGGGGATCGCGTTGGGGCCCACGAAGCCGCGCGCCCAGACGAACGGCAGGGCGGCCACCGACTCCGTCTGCAGGCCCCGGGCCTCGCCGTTGCCGAGGAAGCTGCTGATGACGCTGGGGAACGCCCACGCCGAGACGGCCACGATCGCCACGGCGACCACCGCGGCGCCGAGCGCGCCCGGCAGCCACGAGCGCCGCGACATGGCCAGCGCCATCACCGCCGGCCAGACCTTGAGCCCGCCGCCGACCGCCAGGATCGCCCCGGCCGCGACCGGCGCGGCGATGGCCAGCAGGCCGCCCATCGCGAACAGGGTCGGGATGCCGTCGTAGCGGCCGTAGAGCAGTGGGCCGATGAGCAGGGGCGCCGCCAGCCAGACCGCGAAGGCCTCCCACCGCCCGGTGCGCTGGCAGGCCCGGGCGAGCAGGACGCTGATCGCGATGTCGACGAGCACGAACAGGATCGCGAACATCCAGGGCTGCGAGCCGAGCAGCCCCACCCCCCCGAACACGAACGCGGCCAGCGGGGGGTACTGCCACATCGGGTCCCAGGACGGCACCCGGCCCTCGGCCAGGCCCTCCCCCCAGCGGGCGTACACGTTGAGGTCGTCGAACACGTGCTTCCAGTCGTGGTGCAGCATCATGCCGCCGGCCACGAGCAGCACGAGGCCACGGCTGGCCAGCCACCAGCGCAGCCGCGACCCGCGGGCCAGACGATCGGAGATGCCGCTCAGCACGCGATCCAGTGTGCCTGAGCCCGCCCGCACCCGGGAAATCCGCCTGTGACCCACCCCACAGTGGGCTACTGGTAGGAGACCCACCACGGCGTGGGCCGCACCGCGAACGTCTGCTCGGGGGTCGGCGTGGGCTCGTCCTCGTCGTAGAAGTTCTTCCACCCGAAGCGCAGGCCCTCGGGGGCGTCGGCGAGCAGGGCGCGCCAGGTCGCGAGCTTCTGGCCCAGGGTGCCGTCACCGTCCATCTGCACGAGCACTGCGAGGCTGTCGTGGGACAGGTCGAGGTCCTCCCGGTCGCGGATCATGCTCGTGCGGAACTGGTGCAGCAGCACCATCTTCTGCGGCAGGTCGTTGGCCTCGGTGAGCTCGCCCAGCCAGGCCAGGGTCGCGTTCACCTCGGCGACGTCGACCGACCCGATCTGCTCGAGGTGCACCTCGTCGGGGGCCAGGCGCCACTCCGGGTCCAGCGCCAGGCCGACGTGCGGCTCGAGCAGCAGCTCCTCGTAGCGCTCCGCCTGGGACAGGAAGTCCGCACGGCCGGGCTGCAGGTCCAGGATGACCAGGATGCCGCGCTCGGCGGCCTCGTCCACGAGTGGGCGCAGGGTGTCCACGCCCCACTCCCTGGAGTAGTCGCCGTCACCACCGGCGCTGCCCGAGGCGACCGTGGCGATGATCTCGAAGGCCGGCACGACCCGGTCGTCGGTGAACGGCTCGTAGGTGGCGGCGACCTTGGCGGCGCGCCGGGCGGAGGCGGCCGGCCCCTGCTCGCCGAGCACGCCGAGGGCGGCCGTCACCGGGCTGCCGTACAGGGCGACGTAGCGCTTGTCGTGGAAGATCGTCTGGCCGCCGCCGGGCAGCTGCACCCCGGTGGCCGCGGCCTGCACGCGCTCGGTGAAGCGCGCAGCCGGGGCGAAGCCGGCGCCGACACCGACCAGGCCAGCGACCGGCCGGCCGGCCAGGGCGTCGACGTCGCCGGGATGGATGCGTGGGTCGCGGGCCTGCAGCGCGATGGTGCCCGCCCCCGCGGCGGCCAGCGACGCCAGCGCGGGTGCGGCCGCCTCGGCGCGCGCGGCGCGGGAGGCGCTCAGGGCGGTGAGGTCCGGCTGCGGCTCGGCCCGGTCGAACGCCGGCAGCTGGGCGGGGCCGGTGACCACGGCCACCCCCGCCAGCGCGGGCACGGGCCGGCCCACGTGCAGCACGTGGGTCACGCCCAGGCGGGTCAGCTCCGCGGCCAGCGCAGCAGCGGGCGAGCCCGACGCGGCCGGGGCGGACGGGCCGATGCCCGCCTCGGGCACCACGAGCAGCGGCACGACCAGCTCGGCGGCCAGGTCCCCGGCGCGGCCGAGGGCGCCGTCGTCGCCCTGCACCACGGTCACCGCGACCGGGCTGCGCTCCCAGGCCACGGCCGAGGCCCGGGCGGCGAGCTCGACCGGGTCCCGGCTGTCGAGCACGGTCGGCCCGCCGGGCGCGCGGGTCGCGGCGCTGGGGCGCTCCGGGGTGGCCGGGGGCTGCGGGTCGGGCGTGCCGGACGAGGCGGTGCACGCGGCCAGCAGGCCGGCGAGCAGGAGCCCGGCGCCGACGCGTGGGGCGGTGCGTGGGCGGCGGGCCGTCACGGCACCTCCGTCGGGTTCACCACCGGGGCGTCGCTGGGCCCGGTGTCCTGCCCGACCCGTGGGGCAGGGCCGGGGACGATGGCGCACGGATCCATCCCCTTGGCGACGAGCACGCGCGCGGCCGCCTCGTCGACCCGGGCCGCATCGAGGGTGCCCTCGACCAGCGCCGCGCGCACCGCCGCCCGGCCCTCGACGGAGCCGCCCGGGCCGAGGATGCCCAGGTCGCCACCGGCCCGCAGGAAGCCGACCAGGGCGCTGCCCTGGTCGGGCTGGCCGCTGGCCGCCATGCCCAGCGCGTCGCTGATGACCAGCCCGGTGAAGCCCAGCTCCTCGCGCAGCAGCCCCTCGATCGCCTCCGGCGCCTGGCTGGCGGGCTGGTCGACCAGCCCCGGGATCGTCGTGTGCCCGACGAGCACGCCGGCGGGCTCGGGCTCGAGCGCGCCGAGCACCGCGGCGAACGGGACGAGGTCGACCGCACGCAGCGCCTCGATCGGGGGGCCCGCGACCAGGCCGTCGTGGGAGTCGCCGGTGGCCCGGCCGTGGCCGGGGAAGTGCTTGAGCACCGGCAGCAGGCCGGCGTCGCGGATGCCCTGGGCCACCGCGGTCCCGTAGCCGGCGACGACGGCGGGATCCGCCGATGCCGAGCGCCAGCCGATGCCCGGGCCGTGCCCCACGTCGACGACCGGGGCGAGCACGAGGTCCACGCCCCACAGCCCGAGCAGCCGCGCGTGCTGCGCCCAGCTGTCGCGGATCTGCTCGGGGGTCATGGTCGCGGCCTGCCGGTGGGCGCTGGGCATCGTCCCGACCACGTCCTGGTAGCGCTGGACCGGCCCACCCTCCTCGTCGGCGGCCAGCAGCGCGCCGTACCGCAGGGCCGACGTCGCGGCGGCGAACGCCCCGGCGGCGTCCGGCGTGAGCCGGCCGGTCGCGAGCACCCCGGCGATCACGCCCTGCTCGAGCCAGGGCCGGATCCTGGGGAGGTTGTCGGTGGTGACCAGCATCGTCTGGCCGATCCGCACGTCCAGCGGCAGCGCGGCGACGCAGGCCGCCACCCGCGCGCCAGCGGTGGACGCCGGTGCGCTGGCCGTCGGGGCTGGTGCCGGGGAGGCGCTGGCCACGGCCGGGGGATCCGCCGTGGGAGCCCCTGCGGGGGTGGCGGCGCCGGCCCCGGCCGAGGCGCTCGTGCAGCCCGCCAGCAGGGCCGCGCCGAGCCAGGCCGGGGCGGCCCGACCCGCGCGTGCCGCACCTCGCATCGTCGCATCGTCGCACGCGAGGAGGCGACCGGACCGCTACCGGCGCACCGCGCCCAGCACGTGCCGCAGCCCAGCATCCGGGCCGCCGGGGCCCGGGTCGTCGGAGGCTACTCGGCGTCGACCTCGACCGTGGGAGCGTCGGCCGCGTGCTTGCGCACGGACTCGATGCCCTCCAGCGCGGACTTCTTCGAGGCATAGCCCTGGCTGGCCGCGATCACCTGGCCGTTGCTGGCCTTGAGCCGGAACCGGTACTTGCCCGCACTGTCGGTGTAGAGCTCGAACTTGCCCGCCATGAGCACCCCTTCCACGTCGCCGTGGCCGCAGTATGGGGCCGGTCGGTGCCCGGTTGCCGGGCGAGCGCGGCTAGCGTCCCGAACGGCGGCGGGCGGGGGCCGTGCGCGCCCGCTCCAGCAGCGCGCTGGCCAGCACCCGACCGGAGGCACGCTCGACGCCCTCGTCACGGGCCTGCGCGAGCGCGGCGTCGAGCTCGTCGCGCGAGGGCCGGTCCGCCAACGAGCCCAGGATGCCGCCGAGCACGGCTTCGGCCGCGGCCTCCACCGGCAGCATCAGGCCCGTCCGGGCGGGCTTGCCGGCGGGGATGGGATCACCGAGCTGGTCGAGGTCGCCGAGGCGAGCATCGGCTCGTCGGGCCCGGGCCGGCGGGCCTCCACCATGCGCAGCACGGCCCCGCGGCGCACGCCGTCCTGGTACTCCGCCCAGCGCCACTCGCGGGCACCCCCGGCGTTCACCAGCCGGAGCATCTCCGCCTCGGCGGCGGTCATCGACCGGTTGCTGCCGGCAGCCGCGGGATCGGCCACCAGCGTGCCCGCCGGCAGCCCCAGCAGGCCCTCGAAGGTGCCGAACAGCGCGCCCCGGTCGCGGTCGTCGAGCACGACGAGGGTGACCCGGTCGGGGCCGAGGCGCTCGGCCCAGCGGCCGATGACGCCGGCGTGGTCGTTGCGCCGCCAGAAGTTCGGCGACGGCTTGCACTTCGGCGGGTTGCGGAAGACCGCCTCGAGCCAGTCCGGGTAGGTCCAGTCCAGGCCGTACTTGAGGTACTGCTGGTAGGAGGAGGCCAGCAGCTTGGCGAAGGGCCGCAGCGTGAAGACCGCCTGGACGCGCCGGGCGCCGAGCTCGGCGATGAGCCGGTCGATCGCGGCGTCGTCGGCCAGGGACAGCGACTCGGTGGAGATGATGACCCGGCCGCGGTGGGCGACCGCCTCCTTGCGCAGCTGGGTCCAGTACGCCTCCCGGGGCGGACGGCCGCCCTGCCCGCGCCAGCCCCAGGTGCGCCCGGTCAGCGCCATGGCGGCCCGGTGGTGCGAGCGGAGCTCCCCGGGGTAGCAGACGTCGGCCTGCAGCAGGGCGATCCGGGCGTCGTCGAGGGCGGACTGCAGCGCCGTCGTGCCCGTCTTGTGGAAGCCGGCGTGGACGAGGATCGTGCCGTCGGGCACCGCCTGGGCAGGCGCGGACATCGGGTGCTCCTGGAGGTCGGGGCGAGTCGGCAGGCGGGGGCCTGCCACCGGACTCGAGGGTACCGGCCGGGTCCGGAGCCCTCAGGCCGCTGGTGCCGGGCCCGCGTCGGGGGGCTGGGGCGCCGCCCCGGGCTCGCCGGCGGCCGTCGATGCGGCCAGGGCCGACGCCCGGCGCTCCTGGAGGGCCTCGCGCAGGTACCGGTGCTGCTGGTTCTCCGGCACGACGTAGCGCACCTCGGTGTGCAGCAGCTCGTCGAGCAGCGGCCGGCGCTTGCGGTCGAACAGCGTGGTCACGCCGGTGACTATCCAGATGGCCACGCCGAACAGCCCGGCGAAGGCCCGCACGAGCGAGCGGACGATCCGGGGGTTCGACCCCTCGGCCGTGCAGACCCGGGTGCCGACCAGCCAGGAGCCCAGGGTTCGGCCGGTCCAGCTCCATGCCACCGCGAGGTAGAGCGGCACCAGGCTCGCACCGAGCCCGGTGACCAGGAGGTTGACCCAGGTGGGCACCTCGCCGAGCAGCGAGCTCAGCAGGCTCAGCGTGGCCGTGACGCCCTGGGCGACGAGCCATCCGACGACGGTGACGTCGATGGCGAAGGAGACCAGCCGGGTCACCGCGCCCGCATGGGCGAACTCGCGCCCCGGGGGGGCCGGCGGCATCGGCTGGGCCCGCCAGCTGGCCCGCTGCTCGGCCAGCGCTGCCCGCGTGCGCTGGGTGTCCCCGGCGGTCTGGCCCCGCCCGCCCGCCTCGAGGACCAGGGTGACCGCGGAGGGCGGCTGGGGCCGGGGCGGGCGGCGCACCAGCCGCCGGCCGATGCGCTCGACGATGTTGTCGGCGTCGGCCATGTTCTCGCGCAGCGACTCGAGCACGTCGAGGAACAGCCCCGCGCTCTGCTCGCGGATGAGGTCGCGCACGCGCGGGTCGTCGACGATGTCCTCGAGGATCGTGGGCACGACCTCGGCCCGGATCTTCGGCAGCAGCGCGTCCACGAGCCGGGGCGCCACCTCGGCCTCGATCCGGGGCATGAGCGCGTCGACCAGCTGTGGGGCCACCTCGTCGCGGATCTTCGGCATGAGCGCGTCCACGAGGTCGGGAGCCACCTCGTCGCGGATCTTCGGCATGAGCGCGTCGATGAGCTCCGGGCCGACCTCGGCCTTGATCCGGGGCATGAGCGCGTCGATGAGCCGCGGGGCGATGTCGGCCTCGATCGTGGGCATGAGCGCCTCGACCAGCCGCGGGGCGACCTCCTGCTCGATCATCGGCAGCAGGGCGGTCACCAGGCCGGGCGCGACCTCGTCGCGGATCTTCGGCATGAGCGCGTCGACGAGCTCGGGTGCCACGTCACTGGCCAGCAGGGGCTGGACCCCCTCGACGATCCGGGGCACGAGCTCGGCCTCGAGGTAGGGCCGCAGGTCACCGAGGAGGCGGGGCAGCAGGTCCTCGACCAGGCGCGGCGTGACCCCCTGGACGACCTGCGGGACCGTCACCGACACGAGGTGGTCGGTCACGCCGTCCACGACCTCGGGGATGGTCACCTCGACGAGGTGGCCCTGGATGCCCTCGAGCACCTCGGGCACGAGCGACTCGGTGAGGTAGGGGGTGATCCCGTCGACGATCCGGGGGATCGCCTCCTCGACCAGGTAGGGCTCGAGGTCCTCGATCACCTGTTGGGCGGTCGCCCCGGTGACCTCGAGCGCCGCCTCGCCGGCGGTGGCCGCGACCCGGCCGACGGTGGCGTCGAGGGCGCGCCGGACGCCCCCGCGCAGCCCGTCGTCGGAGCGCCCGTTGGCCATGGCGGGCAGGCTACGCGCGCCATGCGGTGCGCGCGTGCTGCGGCGCGCCGGCCGGTGGCGGGCCTGGTGCTCAGGCGTCCAGCTCGGGGAAGCCGCCGTCCGGGGTGGGCTCGGCATGGGGCACCGCCCCCAGCCGCCCGGCCAGGGCCAGGCCCTGGGCCACGGCCGGGCCGATGAGCAGGGCGAAGAGCAGGGTGCCCAGGCCCACCGTGCCGCCGAGCAGCCAGCCCAGGCCCAGCACGACGACCTCGATGCCCAGGCGCACCCGGGCCACCGGCCACCCGGTGCGCTGGTGCAGCCCGGTCATCCAGCCGTCGCGGGGGCCCGGCCCGAGGTCGGTGGTGAGGTAGAGCCCGCTGCCCAGGCCCACCACCGCGATGCCCAGCAGCGCCATGCCCACCCGCAGGGCCAGCGCGTCCGGGGCGGGCAGCAGCCACACGCCCAGCTGCAGCGCCGCGGCGATGACCACGGCGTTGGCGATCGTGCCCAGCCCGGGACGCTCGCGCAGGGGGATCCACAGCAGCAGGACGACCGCACTGACCAGGAACGTGGCCAGCCCGATGCTGATCGGCAGGCGGGTGGACAGGCCCTGCGCGAGCACCGTCCACGGGCTGACCCCGAGCCCGGCGCGCACCATGAGCGCCTCGCCGAGGCCGAAGACGGCCAGTCCGACGACGAGCACCAGGGCGCTGCCCGGCGTCGGCGACCAGCGCCCGGGTGCCCGCCACCGGGTGACCGGGACGGTGCGAGCCGGGCGCAACCAGCCGAGCAGGGACACCGGCGGGACCCTATGCCCCGCCGGGCTGGTAGGACTACGACATGTCCCGCCCGCTGCCCACCGGCCCGGAGTACCAGCGCATGGTCGCCGGGGAGCTGTACCGTCCGTCCGACCCCGAGCTCGTCGCGTTGCGCACGTGGGCCCGGGAGCAGTTGCTGCGGTTCTCGACCACCCCACCCGGGGAGCGGGTCGCCGTGCTGCGCGAGCTGTTCGGCAGCACGGGGCGCTCGCTGGAGGTGGAGTACGGCCTGCACGTGGACTACGGCCTGAACATCCACGTCGGGGAGCACTTCTACGCCAACGCCAACTGCGTGCTGCTCGACGTCGCCGAGATCCGCATCGGCGACGGCACGATGTTCGGCCCCGGCGTGCAACTGCTCACCGCGACCCATCCGGTCGACCCGGTCGAGCGGACCTCCGGGCGCGAGCTCGGCCAGCCGATCACCATCGGCAGCCGGGTGTGGCTCGGCGGCGGCGTGATCGTCGGCCCCGGGGTGACCATCGGCGACGACACGGTGGTGGGGTCCGGTGCGGTGGTCACGCGCGACCTGCCGGCGGGGGTGGTCGCGGTGGGCAACCCCGCCCGGGTCCTGCGTCAGGTCGCCCCGACGGCGTGACGCCGGGGTCAGCGCGGAGTGACCGGGGTGCACCCGGCCAGCAGCAGGTCGCCGTCCTCGCCGAGCCGCTCCCCCCGCGCCGCGATGGTGACGACCGTGATCCGCTCGCCCACCGCGGGCGTGGCCACGCCGTCGGCCAGGTCGCACCACACCTGCCCCCCGCCGCCGTAGGTCGTGAAGCGGAACCGACCACCTGACGCCGCGGCGACCTCGCCGGCGACGATGACGGCGGCGTCGCGGTACTGGGTGAAGAACGCGTCGCCACGCATCATCGCGGACAGGCGCTGCGCGCCGAGCTCGCGGACCACCATGCGCTCGGGGGCTCTGGCCTCCCCCACGAGGAACGCCGTGACCCCGACGAGCACCACCGCGAGCAGGCCGGCCACGGCCAGCCAGGCGCAGCGCAGGGTCACCGGAGGCACAGCGGCGATGGTATGGGGCCGGTCAGGCGCCGGCGGCGAGCAGGCGCCAGGTCAGCACGACGCGCAGGCCGGAGCGGACCAGCCGCAGTTCGGAGGCCTGCTCCTCCCAGGGCGCGCCGTTGCGCCGGGGCAGGCTGACGGTGCGGATCATCGGGTCGCCGGAGGTCATCACCTGGCGCAGGTCGGTGAGCAGGTCGCCGGACTGGGCCAGCGCGGGGAAGACGGCCAGCAGCGGGCGGCCCACCCAGGCCGACCCACCGGGCAGGGTCGGGGCCACGGCCTCGACGACGTA
>JALOLK010000141.1 GCA_025456015.1 Candidatus Nanopelagicales bacterium | reverse complement strand
CGCGCCGGAGAAGGCCTTGACGAACGCCTCCTTGGCCGCGAACCGCCCCGCCAGGTGCTGCGCAGCGCCAGCGGAGCCGCCCGCTGCGCGCAGCTCGCCGGCCGTGAAGGTCCGCTCGGCGAACGCCGAGCCGACCGACCCGAGCTGCGCGGCGAACTCCGCCACCCCGACCAGGTCGATCCCGACCGAGCGCACCGCCATCACGATCTCCCGATGCCCGGCAGCGACCCGGAGGCGTCGAGCAGCATCCCAGCCTCCCGGGCCCTGATCGATTCGGGGGCACCGGCGCCCAGGCGACGGTCGGTGCGTCGCGCGAGCATCGGCTCGCCACCGTGCTGGGCCGCCAGGCGGCGCCGCTCGCCGGCCACGCGCCGATCCCGTGCCCGAGCCTGGTAGTCGGCCCGCTGCTCGTCCGGGATCGCCGCGACGAACACGTCCGGATGGGCCAGCGCGACGACGGCCGAGACGTGCCCGAAACCGAGGCTGGTGATCAGCCCCGCCCGGACCGGCTCCGCCCGGCGCAGGCTGCGGTGGTCGACCACCAGGCAGTCCGGGGTGACCCGCGGGTCCACGCTGACAAGGTTGCGGTTGCCGGGGACCACGCCCGAGGCGAACACGTCGCACAGGCCCGCCATCTGCCACGCGGCCGCACCGCCCTTGGCGTGGCCCGTGAGCGACTTCTGCGAGATCACCCGCAGCGGCGCCCCCGGGGTGCGCCCCAGGGCCGCTTGGATCTGCGCGTGCACGTACGCCTCGTTCGGGTCGTTGGCCTCGGTCGAGGTGTCGTGCTTGGAGACGACCTCCACGTCGTCGGCCGACAGCCCCAGGTCGGCCAGCGACCTGGCCAGCGGGGAGTCGACTCCGCCGCGAGCCGCTCCGAGCGCCCCGAGGCCCGGTGCCGGGATCGAGGTGTGGATCCCGTCGCCGAACGAGGCGGCGTAGCCGACCACCGCCCGGACCGGCAGGCCCAGGGCGAGGGCCACCGACCCCCGGCAGACGATGAAGCTGCCGCCGCCCTGGGACTCCACGAAGCCGCGCCGACGCCGGTCCCCCGGGCGGCTGTGCTGGTGCGGCTCGAGGCCGGAGGCGATCAGGTCGGCGTTGTCGGCCGTCGCCGCCATGTTGGCGAACCCGGCGATCCCCTCGGTGCTCAGGTCGTCCCAACCGCCGCCGATGACGATGTCGGCCTTGCCCAGGGCGATCTTGTCGACGGCCTCCTCGAGGGAGACCGCCGCCGTGGCGCAGGCCGCCACCGGGTGGACCATCGGGCCGTAGCCTCCGACCAGGCCCTGGTTGACGTGCGCCGGCACGACGTTGCCCAGGGCCTCCTGGAGCACGTCGTTGGCGCTGGGGCGACCCAGCATCGGGGCCATGTACAGCTGCTGGATGCTGTGCATGCCACCCATGCCGCTCCCCTGGGTGTTGCCCACCAGGCTGGGATGGGTCGCGCCGACCAGTTCCTCCGGCGTCACCCCGGCGGTGGCCAGTGCCTCGGCGGTCACGACGAGGTTCCATGCCGCCAGCGGATCGATCGAGCCGGCCACGCCGGGCTCCAGTCCCAGCAGGGCAGGGTCGCTGCCCTGCGGGAACTGGCCACCGACGCCACGGGCCAGCGGCCGGCGGCGAGGCACTCGGATCGCCGCCCCGGCCGGCAGCGTCAGCAGCCAGCCGGACTCGGCCTGGGTCACCAGCGCTCCCTGCGCACCGGCCGCGAGGGCACGGGCGTCGGCCTCGGTCGGCAGCATGGTGGTCAGCGGCCGGTCGAGGAACACCTCGGTGAGCTCCAGCGGACCGGTCGCCGCGACCAGGTCGGTGTCCGCCAGCGGACGCACGCCCGCCCGGGCGCGCACCTGGTCGCCGTACCTCGTGGCGATCTCCGCCTCGGCCACGGGCTCACCGCTCGTGCTGTCGGTCCACGAGCCGCGCGCCGAGTCCCAGCCGATCAGGCCGGTCCGCCACGCGAGCTCGATGATCCCGGCAGCCGACAGCTCGCCGAGCTCGGCCTCCCACCGGGTGGCCGATCCTCCCCAGGGACCGAGCTCGGCGATGCCTACCAGCACGATCATGTCCTGCGCGCTGATCCGTGCGCGGGTCGGCAGCGCGGGCTCGGCCACCTCGGCACGGGCGTGCAGCAGGGCCTGCGGCAGGTTCGGCAGGGCCGGGATCCCCGCGTCGGGCTGCTCGGCGACCCTCGACCCGGCGAGGGCCTCGGCCAGGGCACTGGCCAGGGCCTCGGCGAGGTCGTCGCGACCGGACAGCCCCCCGGAGAGGTCCACGCGCACCGGAGCCTCGGCCGCCCGCTGCGCGAATGCCCGCGTGGCCAGGGCGGCGATCAGCGCGCCCATCTGAGGCGACGAGAACGTGGTCACGCCGAGGTCGCGCTCGACCCGCTCGGCCAGCCCGTCGTTGGCCGCCATCAGGCCGGTGCCGCGCACCCACCCGATCTCGGCGGAGACCAGGCGTGTCCAGCGACCCCAGCGGCTGCCCTCGGAGCGCCACTTGTTGACCATCGTCTCCAGGGCCGCCTTGGCGTCGCCGTAGGCACCGTCGCCGCCGAACGTGCCGTGGTTCGGCGACATCGGCAGGACCACGGTGAAGGGATCGCGGCCGGCCTCGGCCACCCGGTCGGCCAGTCCGCCGACCAGGCGCTGCACGCCGAGCAGGAGCAGCCGCAGCGTGAGCTGGGCCTCCTCGCCGGTGTCGGGCAACTCGCCGCCGGACGGCGCGGCCGCGAAGGGCAGCACCAGGGTCGGCCACAGGGCGGGCTTCACCTCGCGCGTGATCGGCCCGACCTCCTGGGTGGTGGCTGTGGTCAGCCACGACAGCAGGGCGTCGATGTCCGCGAACGAGGCGAGGTTGGCCCGCACGACGTGCAGCTGCGCCCCGGGGCCGGCCACCCTGCGCTCGAGGTCGCGGTAGGCCGCGATCCGCTCCGGCGTGTCCGTGGTGGTCACCACCACGACGGTGGCCCCACCACGCAGCAGGTGGCCCAATGTGGCCCACGCGATCGAGTCGGGGGACGCGCCGGTCACCAGCGCGACCTCGCCGGCGAACGCCCCGGGGGTCGACGCCAGCCGCTCGGCCTCGGCCAGCACGTCGGCTGGGGTCCCATCGGCCAGCGCCGTGCGCAGGGCGGCCAGCTCAGGCACGGCCACACCCGTCGGCCGCTCGGCCAGGGCCCGGTCGATCACCGCGACGGTGCGCGTCCGGCCTGCCGCGGCGGCTCGCTCACGGTGGTGGCGCAGGGTCGCGACGATCCGCTCGTCCGCGGCCCGATGCGCCGCGATCTGGCCGACGAGCTCGTCAGCCTCCGCGACGTCCCAGGCCTGCGCACCGGTCTCGGCGCGCAGTGCCGCGTGGACGAGGTGATCGACGTCGGCGCGCGCCCAGGCCGTGGCCGAGTCCAGCACCACGTGGCGCCGCGCGTCGAAGCGCGGTGCGACCAGGGCCGCCGGGCCGTGCTCGGACTCCAGCATGGCCAGGGTGGCCAGCGCCTCGCGGTGGTCGGCCTCGTCCTGCTCGGACAGCGGCAGCCGGCCCAGGCGTGCCAGGACGCCGGCCGCCTGGTCGACGAGGATCCCCTCGACGTGCTCGCGCAGCTCGTGCACCGCGGCAGCGTCGACGGCGCCGCCCCCGGCCGAAGCGGCGCTGGCCGGCGACACGGTGACGCCGGCCTGACGAGCCGCAGCCTCGACGGCCGCATCGATCAGTGCCTCGGCGGAGTCGCCGTGGACCGTGGCAAGCTCACCGCCGCGCCGGCTGGCGCCGTCGCGCGTGCCCAGCGCCAGGGCCAGCGCGG
>JALOLK010000011.1 GCA_025456015.1 Candidatus Nanopelagicales bacterium | reverse complement strand
GCCGAGGATCGCGTTGGCGCCGAGGCGCTCCTTGTTCGGGGTGCCGTCCAGGTCGATCATCGTCTGGTCGATGAGGCGCTGCTCGGTGGCGTCGAAGCCCAGGATCGCCGGGGCGATCTCGTCCTCGACGTTGGCCACGGCCTTGGACACGCCCTTGCCCAGGTAGCGGGCCTTGTCGCCGTCGCGCAGCTCGTAGGCCTCGAACTCGCCGGTGGACGCGCCCGAGGGCACGGCCGCGCGGCCGACCGACCCGTCCTCGAGGGCGATCTCGACCTCGATCGTGGGGTTGCCGCGCGAGTCCAGGATCTCGCGGGCGATGACGACATCGATGCTTGCCACAGGGGTGCTCCTCTTCGTGGTTGCCGGCGACGGCGGCCGGTGCGGACCCGCTTCCCGCAGCACCCTACCGACTCCCGCCGGGGCGCTCCTGCTGAGCGCCGGGGCCCGCAGGGATGCTCACCGGCTGTTCATCGGGCGGCGCTCGCCTCCGCCGCGCGGACCCGCTCGGCGTAGTCGCGCAGGGCCGCGCGCAGGGCGACCTCGGGGTCGATGCCGTGGCCGTGCGCCTCGGCGACCAGGCCGGCCAGCAGGGCCCCGATGCCGTCGGGACCCACCGCTGCGACGGCCTGCGCGGCGGCCGCGCGGGCAGGCTCGTCGGCCATCGGCAGGTCGATGCCGCCGTGCGTGGCCCGGTACCGCAGCTTGGCCGCGAGCAGCAGCGCGGGCAGGCCGGCCGGGATCCCGTCGAGCACGGATTCGCGGGCCTTCTCGGCGGTCTTGCGGGCAAGCCAGACCGACTCGACGTGGGCGGCGGAGTCGGCGGTCTCGTCGCCGAACACGTGCGGGTGGCGGGCCACCAGCTTGGCGGCGATCCCGGCGGCGACGTCGTCGACCGACCACGGGTCGGTGGGGTGCTCCTGGGCGATCCGGGCGTGGAACATGACCTGCAGGAGCACGTCGCCGAGCTCCTCGCGCATCGCCGTGCGGTCGCCGGTCTCGATGGCCTCGACGGCCTCGTAGGCCTCCTCGGTGAGGTAGGAGACCAGCGAGGCGTGGGTCTGCTCGGCGTCCCACGGGCAGCCGCCGGGCGCGCGCAGCCGGTCCATCACGCGGATCAGCTCGAGCAGCGGCTCGCCGGTGGGCAGGGTCACGGCGCGGGGCCCACCGGGGAGCTCGGGCACGTCAGCCTGCGGCGGGCTCGGCCGGGACGGCCACCGAGGAGCCCGGCACGATCTGCAGGCTCGCCGGGTCCCACGTGCCGTACCGCGGGGAGATCCGCAGGTCCACCGCCTCGCCGTGCTCGGCCAGTGCAGCGGACGTGGCCGCCTGGTCGCCGCCGTTCTGGGCGGTGATCTGCTCGAGGAGCAGGTTGGTCTCCACGAACGCCTCGATCTGGTCGGCCGGGACGCCGGCCTGCGCGGCGGTGGTCTCCAGGCCCTCCTGGCCCCCGTACTGCTCGGCGAGCTCGGCGACCCCGGCCTCGATCTCGCCCTGGGTCACGCTCAGGCCCAGCTCGGCCGCCGTGCCCAGCACGAGCTGGTCGCGCACGAGCCGCTGCGTGGTGGCCAGGGCCAGCCCGGCCGGCGGGGCGCCCGGGGGGTCCTGCACCTGCGTGAGCACGGCGCGCACCTGTGCGTCGACCTCGGACTGCGGGATCTGGAACGTGTCCGCGCTCGCGGCCTGCCCGGCGTCGGTCACGCCGCAGCCGGCGAGCACGAGCGCCAGTCCCCCCAGCGCCAGTGCGGTCCTGCGTCGAGCCATCAGCGTCCTCCGATCGGTTCCAGGATGACCGCCCGGATCACCTCGGCGGCCCATGCTACGAGGGGGGCGTCCACGACCGGCGGTGCGCCCATCGTGGCGGGCTTGGGCCGGGGCACCAGCACCGTGCGGGTGACCGGCTTCACCTGGGTGCCCGGATGCAGGCGCAGCAGCCGCAGCCGGCGGCTCTCGGGCAGGTCCACCCCGCCGAACCGCACGTACGCCCCCTGCAGCACCACCTCGGCCACGCCCGCCGAGCGGGCGAGCACCCGCAGCCGGGCGACGTCCATGAGCCGGCGGACCGGCTCGGGGAGCTTGCCGTAGCGGTCCTCGAGCTCGGCGACGACCTCGTCGATCGCCGCCTCGTCGCTGGCCGCGGCGATCCGCTTGTACGCCTCGAGGCGCAGCCGCTCGCCGGTCACGTAGTCCAGCGGGATGTGTGCGTCGACGGGCAGCTCGACCTTGACGTCGGCCAGCTCGGTGCCGGCCTCGCCGCGGTACTCGGCCAGGGCCTCGCCCACGAGGCGCACGTACAGGTCGAATCCGACGTCGGCGATGTGCCCGGACTGCTCGCCGCCGAGCAGGTTGCCCGCACCGCGGATCTCGAGGTCCTTCATGGCCACCTGCATGCCCGCGCCGAGGTCGGTGTGCGCGGCGATCGTGGTCAGCCGGTCGTGCGCGGTCTCGGTGAGCGGGCGCTCCGGGCGGTACAGGAAGTAGGCGTAGGCACGCTCCCGGCCGCGGCCCACCCGCCCGCGCAGCTGGTGCAGCTGGCTCAGGCCGAACGTGTCCGCCCGGTCGACGACCAGGGTGTTCGCGTTCGGGATGTCCAGGCCGGACTCGACGATCGTGGTGCACACCAGCACGTCGAAGCGCTTCTCCCAGAAGTCGACGATGACCTGCTCGAGGGTGTGCTCGTTCATCTGGCCGTGCGCGACCGTGATCCGCGCCTCGGGCACCAGCTCGCGCAGCCGGGAGGCGACCCGCTCGATCGACTCCACCCGGTTGTGCACGAAGAAGACCTGGCCGTCGCGCAGCAGCTCGCGGCGGATGGCGGCGGCGATCTGCTTGTCGTCGTAGGGCCCGACCGAGGTGAGCACCGGGTGGCGCTCCTCGGGCGGGGTCTGGATCGTGCTCATCTCGCGGATCCCGGTGACGGCCATCTCCAGCGTGCGCGGGATGGGCGTGGCCGACATCGTGAGCACGTCGACGTTCGTGCGCAGGGCCTTGATGTGCTCCTTGTGCTCCACGCCGAATCGCTGCTCCTCGTCGACGATGAGCAGGCCGAGGTCCTTGAACCGGGTCTGCGCGCCGAACAGCCGGTGCGTGCCGATGACGACGTCGATCGTGCCGTCGGCCAGGCCCTCGAGGACGGCGCGCGCCTCCTTCTCGGTCTGGAACCGGCTGAGTGCGGCGACCTTGATCGGGAAGCCCTCGTAGCGGTCCGAGAACGTCTGGAAGTGCTGCTGCACGAGCAGCGTCGTGGGCACCAGCACGGCGACCTGCTTGCCGTCCTGCACCGCCTTGAACGCCGCGCGGACCGCGATCTCGGTCTTGCCGTAGCCGACGTCGCCGCAGACCAGCCGGTCCATCGGGATCGGGCGCTGCATGTCGGCCTTGACCTCGGCGATGGTCGAGTCCTGGTCGGGGGTCTCCTGGTAGGCGAAGGCGTCCTCGAGCTCGCGCTGCCAGGGCGTGTCCGGACCGAACGCGAAGCCGACCGCACTCTGCCGCGCGGCATAGAGCTTGATGAGCTCCCCCGCGATCTGGCGCACCGCGCGGCGCGCCCTGGACTTGGTCTGCTGCCAGTCCGCGCCGCCGAGGCGGTGCACGCTGGGTGCCTCGCCGCCGACGTAGCGGGTCACCTGGTCGAGCTGGTCCGTGGGGACGAACAGGCGGTCCGGGGGCTGGCCACGCTTGCTCGGCGCGTACTCGAGCACGAGGTACTCGCGGGTGGCGCCGTTCACGGTGCGGCGCACCATCTCGACGTAGCGGCCGACGCCGTGCTGCTCGTGCACGACGAAGTCGCCGGTGGCCAGCTGCAGCGGGTCGATCGTGTTGCGCCGCCGGCTGGGCAGCCGGGTGACGTCGCCGGTGCCCTTCTGGCCGCGGATGTCGCGCTCGGTGATCACCAGCAGGCCCGCGCCGGGGGCGTCGATGCCGTGGTCCAGTCGGCCCGTGGTCACCGTGACCACCCCGGCGCCGATCGGCCACCGGGTGACGCCGGGCACCACGCGGGCCGGCAGGTCGGCCTCGGCCAGCTGCTCGGCGATGCGCGTGGCCGAGCCGACGCCGGAGGCCACCACGACCACGCGCCGGCCGTCACGCAGCGCGGCGCGCAGGTCCCCGGCCAGGGCCGCCCCGTCGCCGCGGTAGGCGGTGGTGGCCGCGACCGGCAGCACGTCGGCGTCCTCGCCCAGGCCGATCGTGCCGGCGGACCACCAGGCCACGTCGAGCGCGCGGGCCAGCTCGTGGACCTCCTCGACGGTCCGGTAGGCCGCCGCGCCGAGGTCGATGGGGGTCGTGTTGCCGGCGGCCGCGTTGTGCCAGGAGGCGGCGAGGAACTCGTTGCTCGTGGCGACCAGGTCGTGGCCGCGGGTGCGGACCAGCTCCGGGCCGGCGACCAGCACGAGCGGCTCGCGGCCGGCTCGCCCGGCAGCCCGGGCGAGCACGTCGACCAGCGTCTCCATGCCCTCGGCGAGCACCGGGGCCAGCGCCTCCATGCCCTCCACGGCGATGCCCTCGGCGAGCTTGTCGGTGATGTCGAGCAGGTCGGGGTGCCGCTCGCCGAGCGCGGCAGCGCGTGCCCGAACGGCCTCGGTGAGCAGCAGCTCGCGGCACGGCGGGGCCCAGACCCCGTGCGGGGCGATCTCCAGGGAGCGCTGGTCGACCACCCGGAACGCCCGGATCTCCTCGACCTCGTCGCCCCAGAACTCCACCCGCAGCGGGTGCTCCTCGGTGGGCGGGAAGACGTCGACGATGCCACCGCGCACCGCGAACTGGCCGCGCTTCTCGACCAGGTCGGTCGGGCCGTAGCCGATCGCGACCAGCGCCGCGGCCAGGTCCTCGGGCTCGAGGGTGTCGCCCTGGTGCACGCGCACCGGCGCCAGTTCGCCCAGGCCGGTGACGATGGGCTGCAGCAGCGTGCGGATGGGAGCAACGAGCAGGTCGATCGGGCCGGTGGCCGCCTGCGCGTCGCCCGGGTGCTCGAGTCGGCGCAGCACCGCCAGCCGCCGGCCCACCGTGTCCGAGCTCGGGCTCAGGCGCTCGTGCGGCAGGGTCTCCCAGGCCGGCATGACCGCGACGCGCTCGGCGGGCAGCAGGCAGCTGGCGGCCGCGGCGAGGTCCTCGGCCTGGCGGGTGGTCGCGGTGACCAGCAGCACCAGCCGGCGGCGTGCCACGGCGGCTGCCAGGAACGGCAGGCCGGCGTCGGGGGTCAGGACCGCGCCCTCGGGCCCCTCGGTGGTGGCCACCTGCGCGAATGCCGGGTCGGCCAGCAGGCCGTGCAGGAGTCCGGAGCAGTCCATGATCGTGCGCCATCCTCCCATCGGCGAGCCGCACGGGAAGAATCGCGTCCATGCGACTGGCAGTCATCGGCGGCGGGTCCACCTACACCCCGGAGCTCGTGGACGGCCTGGCCAGGCTCGCCGACCGGGTGGCCTTCACCGAGCTCGTGCTCGTGGACCCCGACCGCGAGCGGCTGGCCGTCGTCGGCGGGTTCGCCGAGCGACTGCTGCGCGCGCACGGCGCCTCGGTGCGCCTGTCGCTGACCGACGACCTGGCAGCGGGGGTCACCGACGCTGCGGCCGTGCTGCTGCAGCTGCGCGTCGGCGGGCAGCAGGCCCGCGCCGGGGACGAGACCTTCCCGCTGCAGTGCGGCTGCGTGGGGCAGGAGACCACCGGGGCCGGCGGCCTGGCCAAGGCGCTGCGGACGGTGCCGGTGGTGCTCGACATCGCCCGGGTCGTCCGCGAGCGCGCGCTGCCCGAGGCGTGGATCGTCGACTTCACCAACCCGGTCGGGATCGTGACCCGCGCCCTGCTCGACGACGGCCACCGGGCGGTGGGGCTGTGCAACGTGGCGATCGGCTTCCAGCGGCTGTTCGCCGACTGGCTGGCGGTGGCCCCTGACGCGGTCGCGCTGGACCACGTCGGGCTGAACCACCTGACCTGGATCAGGGCAGCCGAGGTGGCCGGCATGGACCGGCTGCCTGGACTGCTCGCCTCGCACGGCGACGCACTCGCCGAGCGGATCGAGCTGCCCCGCTCGGTGTTCGACCTCGTCGGCGCGGTCCCCTCGTACTACCTGCGCTACTTCTACGCCCACGACGCGGTCGTCGAGGAGCTGCGCGCGCAGGGCACCCGCGCCGAGGCGGTGCTGCGCCTCGAGCGCGAGCTGCTCGCGCTCTACGCCGACCCGGGCCTGACCACCAAGCCCGCACAGCTGGCGCTGCGTGGGGGCGCCTATTACTCCGAGGCCGCGGTCGCCCTGCTGGCCTCGCTGCTGGGCTCGGGCCCGGCCGAGCGGCACGTGGTGAACCTGCGCAACGACGGGCTGCTGCCGTTCCTGCCCGACGCCGCGGTGGTGGAGGTGCCCGCGCTGGTCGACGCCGCGGGCCTGCACCAGGTGCCCGTCGCGCCCCTGGACCCGCTGCTGGCCGGGCTCGTCGGACACGTGAGCGCGTACGAGGATCTGGCCCTGGCCGCCGCGCTGCACGGAGGCCGGGGCCGCGTCGAGGCGGCGCTGCTGGCGCACCCGCTGGTGGGCCAGCTCGACCTCGCGGAACGCCTCGCCGACCTGCTCATCGCCGACAACCGCGAGCACCTCGCGTGGGCGCGATGAGCGTCGTCGTGGGGGTCGACGGCGGCGGCAGCAAGACCCACGCGGCTGTGGCCGACCTGGCCGGGCGCGTGCTGGGCGAGGCCGTCGAGGTGGGCTCGGCGCACACCGTGCTGGGCTTCCCGGGGGCCGCGACGGTGGTGGACCGGGCCGTGGCCGCGGCGCTCGCGGCGGCCGGGGTCGAGCCGGGCGCGGTCCGCCACGCCGCCTGCCTGCTGTCCGGGGTGGACCTGCCCCAGGAGGCCGACGCCCTGCACGCCGCGCTGGCCGCAGCGCCGTGGGCGGCCGGCGGGCTCACAGTCGACAACGACACCCTCGCGGTGCTGCGCGCCGGCACCGAGGCAGCCGACGCGGCCGCTGTCGTGTGCGGCACGGGGATGAACGCCGTCGCCGTGCGCGGCGATGGTGCGCGGGCCCAGCTGCTGGCCCTCGGGCGGCCCAGTGGCGACTGGGGTGGTGGCCTGGGCCTGGCCGACGCGATCCTCTGGCACGCCGCCCGTGCCGAGGATGGCCGCGGACCAGCCACCGCCCTGCGCGAGGCGCTGCTGGGGTGGACCGGCGCCGGCAGCATCGCCGAGCTGGCGGTCGACGTGGTGGCGGGTCGGCGCAGCACCGCGCAGTGGGCCGGTCGGGTGCCGGAGCTGCTCGCGCTGGCCGGCGACGGGGACCGGGTGGCCCAGGGGCTGGTGCGCCGGCAGGGCCACGAGATCGCCACCTGTGCCGCAGCCGTGCTGCAGCGGTTGGGGCTGGCGGATCGGGCCGTGCCCGTGGTGATCGGTGGCGGGATCGGCGCGAGCGGCGACCCGCTGCTGACCGCCGCGATCGCGGCAGGCCTGGCCGAGCGCGCGCCCCAGGCGCGCTGGCAGCTGCTGGATCGTGCGCCGGTGCTCGGCGCGGTGGCCGAGGCACGCCGCCGGCTCGACGGCTGAGGGTTCCCTGCCCTGCCCCGGCGGCTAGGCCCGCCAGTGCCGGGCCAGCACCCCCGCGATCGCGGGGTGGGCGATGAGCACGGGGCCGGCGGTCGGTGGCATCCGGTTGAACGGCTGCACGGGGCCCAGCGCGACGTAGCCGTTGGCCAGGGCGCAGGCGTGCGGCGCGGCGAGGTCCCACTCGTTCAGGCCACCCGGGTGCAGGTAGGCCTCGGCCCGGCCGGCCATGACCTCGCCCAGCTTGGCCCCGACGGAGCCGACGTTGGCCGCCTCGATGCCGAGCGGCGCGACGCCCTGCGCCCGCAGGTCCGCCGAGGCGGCGGCCAGCAGGGCGTCCAGCCCCGCGGGAGGGCGGGAGCGGGAGACGACGACGCGCAGCGCCCGGTCGGCCGGCAGCGGTGCGGGACCGCCGGCCCGGTCGGTGCGCCACGTCTCCCCCAGGGCGGGGACATCGACCGCGGCGTCGCTGATCGCGCCATCAGCCGCGGCATCCCGGCGCCACAGCGCCACGTGGACCGCGAAGTCGGCACGGCCCTGGCCGAACTCGGAGGTGCCGTCGAGCGGGTCGATGATCCACACGCGATCGGCCGAGAGCCGGGCGGCGGAGTCGGCGGCCTCCTCGGAGAGCACTGCGTCGCCGGGCCGGGCGGCCGCCAGCCGCTCGGCGATCATGGCCTGCGCGTGGGCGTCGCCGGCGTCCTTGAGCCGGCGGCGGTTGCGGTCGTCGACCGGGCCGAAGGCCTCGCGCAGCTCGAGCAGGGCCCGCCCCACGGCGCGCGCGATCGCGGTCGCCAGCGCGGCGTCGGTCACCGGCGTGGACGGGCCTGGCCGGGAGGGCTGGCGATCAGCGGGGGTCGTCAGGTCGGTCACGCGCGCATCCTCGCAGGAGGCGGGCGCTCGGCGCCCCGCTGCGCCGCTGCGCCGGCGCCGACCCACCGGTTTGCGCCGGGATCGCGTCACCATGATCGATCGAGAACCGGCTCAGGCCGCCTTCCGGCGACGAAAGCCGGCGCAAACCGTGGGAGGGGGCCGAACGGGGACAGGCCCGGTCAGCGGTTGAACTGGTTCTGCGCGGCAGCCAGGCCCTCACGCACCAGCACCGTGACGGCGTCGACGGCCTCGCCGCACAGCAGCGCGACCTCGGTCCGCTCGGCGGCCGCGAACGGCGTGAGCACGAAGTCGGCGGGGTCCTGGCGGCCGGGCGGGCGGCCGATCCCCAGGCGCACGCGGTGGAACTCGCCGCTGCCCAGCGACCGGCGCAGGGAGCGCAGGCCGTTGTGCCCGTTGTCGCCGCCGCCGGTCTTGATCCGCAGGCCACCGAGCGGCAGGTCGAGCTCGTCGTGCAGCACGACGAGCTGCTCGATCGGCACCTTGAAGAAGTCCATGAGGCAGGCCACCGGGCCGCCGGACTCGTTCATGTACCCGCGGGAGCGGGCGGTGACCACCCGGACCGCACCGTGGCCCAGCGGGCCCAGCCGCCCCTCGTGCACCTCGGCGCGGCAGCGCCGGTGGGTGGTCAGGCGCCCGCCGAGGTCCTCGGTGAGCTGCTCGACCGCCATGGCCCCGATGTTGTGCCGGGTCGCCGCGTAGGACGGCCCGGGGTTGCCCAGTCCGACGACCAGCCAGGGGGCCGCGGTCAAGCGGCGATCAGCCCTGCTCGGCAGACTCGGCAGCCGCATCGGCGTCAGCAGCATCGCTGGCGTGCTGGGCGGCCTCGGCCTGCGCGTCCTCGAGGGCGTGCTGGTCGGTGACGGCCTGCTCGACGGCGGCAGCAGCGGCGGCCTCCGGGTCCTCGCCGGCGGCGATGGCGGCCTCGATCGCCGCGACGGCGGTGGCCACGTCGACACCGGCCTCCTCGGCGGCAGCCTCGGCGTGGCGGATCGCGTCGGCGGCGGCGGCGCGGGCGGTGGCCTCGGCCTTGTCGATCACCACCAGGTCGACGTGCTCGAGCACCTGGCGCACGACGTCGCGCTGCACGTCGCGCGGCGCGACCACGTACTCGGTGTCGTCGAGCGTGACGTTCAGCACGACGCGGGTCTTCTTCAGCGCCTGGGCGAGGTCGTGGCCGTCGAGGGCCACGTGCAGGGGGTCGGTCCCGTGGCCGTAGATCACGGCGGGGACCAGCCCGGTGCGGCGCAGCCGGCGGGCCGCGCCCTTGCCGAAGTCGCTGCGCGCGACGGCGGACATCTGGACCTGGGTGTCAGACACGACACGAACTCCTCGAGAGCATGGGGTGGACAACTTTCCTGCCGAGGAGGCGGGCCCACCACCACGTCGATCACGGTGCCGAAGGGGCCCCCTCGCCGAGGAACTGGAGCGGATCCTACCGGCGGGCGGTGGGGCCGGCCAAACCCGTGACCGGCGCAGCGTCCGTGACCTCACCCACACCAGGCACGGCCCGACCCGGCGCCGGGCGGGGCCGCGCGGTCAGGCGCGGGGGGTCTCGCCGTTCGGGGTCGGGTCGAACAGCCTGGTCACCGAGCCGTCCACGAACACCTCGTGGATCGCCGTGGCGAGCAGCGGGGCGATCGGCAGCACCGTCAGGGTCTCCAGGGTGGAGCTGATCGGCAGCGTGTCGGTCACGATCACCTCGGAGATCCGCGAGGCCGCGAGCCGTTCCGTCGCGGGGTCGGACAGGATCCCGTGGGTGGCCGCGACGATGACGTCGCGCGCGCCCTGCTCGTACAGGGTCTCGGCGGCCTTCGCGATGGTGCCGCCGGTGTCGATCATGTCGTCGACCACGATGCACACGCGGTCGTGCACGTCGCCGACCACCTCGAAGACGCGCACCTCGTTGGGCACGTCCGGGTCGCGCCGCTTGTGGATGATCGCCAGGGGCGCGCCGAGCACGTCGGTCCAGCGCTCGGCGACGCGCACGCGCCCAGCATCGGGGCTCACGACGGTGACGGGCTGGCCGTCGAGCTTGGTCTTCACGTAGTCGGCCAGCAGCGGCAGGGCGAACAGGTGGTCCACGGGGCCGTCGAAGAAGCCCTGGATCTGGGAGGTGTGCAGGTCCACGGTGATGAGCCGGTCGGCACCCGCGCACTTGAACAGGTCGGCGATGAGGCGCGCCGAGATCGGCTCGCGGCCGCGGTGCTTCTTGTCCTGGCGGGCGTAGCCGTAGAACGGCATGACGACGGTGATCCGCTTGGCCGAGGCGCGCTTGAGCGCGTCGACCATGATGAGCTGCTCCATGATCCAGGTGTTGATCGGCGCCGTGTGCGCCTGCAGGACGAAGGCGTCCGCGCCACGCACGGACTCCTCGTAGCGGACGAAGATCTCGCCGTTCGCGAAGTCGTAGGCCGACGTCGGGGCCAGGGCCACGCCGAGCTCCTTGGCCACCGCCTCCGCCAGCGCCGGATGGCTGCGGCCGGAGAAGAGCATGAGGTGCTTGCGGGCCTTGGTCTTCAGCGTGGGCATGCGGCAGCCTCCGGGCAGGGTTCAGCGACGGGGCCCATCGTGGACCACGATCGGTGGGGAGGCCACACCGGCCCCGGGATCAGTCGGCGGGCGCCTGGCCGGCCTCGGCACCCTGGGCAGCCTCGGCGGCGCGCGCCGCGGCCGACCCCGGCCGCCGGGCGCCCACCCACCCCTCGACGGTGCGCTGCCGGGCCCGGCCCAGGCCGAGGGCTCCCGGCGGCACGTCCTCGGTGATCACCGAGCCGGCGGCCGTGTAGGCCCCGTCGCCGATCGTCACCGGGGCGACGAGCATGGTGTCCGAGCCGATCCGCACGTGGTCGCCCACGACGGTCCGGTGCTTGGCGACCCCGTCGTAGTTCACGAACACGGTGGCGGCGCCGATGTTCGAGCCCTCGCCGATGGTCGCGTCCCCGACGTAGGACAGGTGCGGCACCTTCGACCCCTCGCCCACCGTCGCGTTCTTGATCTCGACGTACGCACCGGCCTTCGCCCCGGCGGCCAGCCGGGTGCCCGGGCGCAGGAAGGTGAAGGGACCCACCTGGGCCCCCGCCCCGATCACCGCCCCGGTCGCGTGCGTGCGCACGACGGCGGCGCCGCGGTCCACGACGCAGTCCACGAGCAGGGTGTCGGGGCCGATCAGCGCCTCGGCGTCGACGGTGGTCGCGCCGCGCAGGATCGTGCCCGGCTCGAGGAGGGCGTCGCGGCCCAGGCTCACGGTGACGTCGACCCAGGTCGTGGCGGGGTCCACGACCGTGACCCCCTCGCGCATCCAGCGCTCGACCACCCGGCGGTTGAGCTCGCGGCGCATCGCGGCCAGCTGCACCCGGTCGTTCACGCCCTCGGTCTGCCAGACGTCGTCGATCATCTGCGCGGCCACCCGGCCCCCGTCGGCGCGGGCCAGCGCCAGCACGTCGGTGAGGTAGAGCTCGCCCTGGTCGTTGTCGGGGCGCAGCTGGGCCAGGCAGCGCAGCAGCGCGGCGCCGTCGAAGGCGTAGATGCCGGAGTTGATCTCGTCGATCGCCCGCTGCTCGGCGGTGGCGTCGCGGTGCTCGACGATCGCGGCCACCGTGCCGGCCGCGTCGCGCACGATCCGGCCGTAGCCGGTCGGGTCGGCCACCCGCGCGGTGAGCACCGTGACCGCGTTGCCCGCGCTGGCGTGCTCGGCCACGAGGGCCTGCAGCGTGGCTGCGGTCAGCAGCGGGACGTCGCCGTAGGTGACGACCACCGTGCCGCTGGCCACGTCGCCGGCCTCGGGCAGCGCCTGCTGGACCGCGTGGCCGGTGCCGAGCTGCTCGGCCTGCACGGCCGTGCGGGCGTGCGGGGCGACCTGCGCCAGGTGCGCGGTGACCTGCTCGCGGCCGTGGCCCACGACCACGACGAGGCGGTCGGCGGCCAGGCCGTCGGCGGCGGCCACCGCATGGCCGACCAGCGAGCGCCCGCCGATCTCGTGGAGCACCTTGGGCGTCGCCGAGCGCATGCGCGTGCCCTCGCCCGCGGCGAGGACGATCACGGCGCTGACGTGGGCGTCGGGCGGACTCGGAGCGGTCACGGGATCCCCTTCGGGTCGGGCTGCGGCGGCGGCCTGGATGGGCACGTGGAGCTCCCGGTGAGGGACTCGAACCCCCATTGAGTGCTCCAAAGGCACCTGTCCTGCCGTTGGACGAACCGGGATCGGCGGGTGCCAGCGTACGCGGCGCCCGGCACGTCACAATGGAACGTGCCCTCCGCCGAGCAGCCCGTGCAGGCCCCCACCGCCCGGGTCCGCATGAGCGCGCTGCAGCGCCGCGACCAGCTCGTGGAGGTCAGCCGCGCGGTCTTCGCCGAGCGCGGCTTCGACGCGGCCTCGATCGAGGAGATCGCGGCGGCCGCCGGCATCTCCAAGCCGGTGGTCTACGAGCACTTCGGCGACAAGGAGGGCCTGTACGCGATCGTGGTCGATCGCGAGGTCACCCGGCTCATGTCGATGATGGCGGCCTCACTGACCTCCGACCGCCCGCGCGTGCTGCTCGAGCAGGCCGCGACCGCACTGTTCGACTACATCGACGACCACACCGACGGCTTCTTCGTGCTGCTGCGCCCGCACCCCGGGGGGGTCCAGCGCGGCACCTTCGGCACGGTGATGCGCGAGGTGGCGGCCCTGCTCAGCGACCGGCTCGTGCTCGTGTGCCGGCGCTACGGCTACCCCGAGGAGCTGGCCCCGATGTACGCCGCCATGCTGGTCGGCATGGTCGCGCTCACCGGCGAGTGGTGGGCCGAGGCGCGCACGCCCAGCAAGCGCGAGGTCATCACCCAGGTGGTGAACATGGCCTGGAACGGCGTGTCGCACCTCGAGAAGCAGCCCGGCCTGGTGACCGGGGGCGAGGCGTGAGCGGCGACGACGTCGACCGGGTGATCGCCGCCTGGCACCGGGAGCGCCCGGACCTCGACCTCGGGCCGCTGGCCGTGCTGTCGCGGGTGAGCCGGCTGGCCCGCCGCCTGGACCTCGCCCGCGAGCGTGCCTTCGCCGCGCACGAGCTGGCGTCCTGGGAGTTCGACGTGCTCGTCGCGCTGCGCCGCTCGGGCCCGCCGTACCGGCTGACCCCCGGCCAGCTGCTGGCCGAGACGCTGGTCACCAGCGGCACGATGACCAATCGCATCGACCGGCTGGAGCAGCGCGGCCTGGTCGAGCGGCACCCCGTCCCCGACGACCGGCGCGGCACCTGGGTGGCGCTGACCGCCGCGGGCCGCGCGCTCGTCGACGCCGCCTTCGAGGACCTGCTCGCCGAGGAGCGCGCGCTGCTCGCCGAGCTCGACGCGCCCACCCGGGCGGCCCTCGCCGACAGCCTGCGGCGCCTGCTGCTGCAGTTCGAGGCCCCCGATCCCGCCTGAGCGTCCCGCCCCCGGTGCGATTCGTGCCGGGATCGCGCACGATCCGGGCGCGCAGACCCGGCACAAGGGCGTGCTCCGCGACGAGACCCGGCCCAGACCGTCCGAGGGCGGCAGCGCTGCGCGACTGGGCGGCGCGCGAGCGGGCCGGGGCGGCGGGTGGCCGCGCTCAGGCTTCCAGGGCCTCGGCGAGCTCGAGCCAGCGCTCCTCGAGGGTGGCCCGTTCCGCGACGAGGGCGGCGTCCTGCCCGGTCAGCGCGAGCAGGTGCTCGTGGTCGGTGTGGGCGTCGGCCATCGCCTCGTGCAGCGCCTGCTGCTCGGCGTCGATCCGGGCCAGGCGCGCCTCGACGCGGCCCAGCTCCTTGCGAGCGGCGTGGGCGGCGGCGCCCGTGAGCCCGGCACCCGCCGCTGCGTCGGCGGAGGACGCCGGTGTGGCGGTCCCGCCGGCCGGGGCCGGCACGGCCGACGTCGGCGCCGCGTCGGCGACCAGCTCGAGGTACTGGTCCACCCCTCGCGGCAGGTGGCGCAGCCGGCCGTCGCCGAGCAGGGCGTAGAGCTGGTCGCAGGTGCGCTCGAGGAAGTAGCGGTCGTGGCTGATGACGACCAGCGTGCCGGGCCAGGAGTCGAGCAGGTCCTCGATCACGGTGAGCGTCTCGACGTCGAGGTCGTTGGTCGGCTCGTCGAGCACGAGCAGGTTCGGCCCGCCCACGAGCAGGCGCAGCAGCTGCAGGCGGCGCAGCTCGCCGCCGGACAGGTCGCCCAGCCGGGTCATCGCCCGCTCGCCGCGGAACCCGAAGTCCTCGAGCAGCTGGCCGGCCGTCACGGTCCCCCCGCCCACCTCCACCTCGCGACGCACCCGCTCGATGCTGGGCAGGACGCGGTCCTCGGGGTCCTCGGCCTCGATGCGCTGGGCCAGCAGGGCGGGCACGACGGTCTGGCCCAGCACGACCTCGCCGGCGACCGGGGCGAGCTGGCCCAGCAGGACGCGCACCAGGCTGGTCTTGCCCACGCCGTTCGGCCCGAGCAGGCCGATCCGGTCCCCCGGCCCGAGCTGCAGCTCGAGGCCGGCGAGCAGCGTCCGCGGCGGATCCCCCACGGCCACCGTCGCATCGTGCACCTCGACGACCGTGCGGCCCAGGCGCGCGGTGGCCAGCCGACGCAGCGCCAGGCTGTCGCGCGGCTCGGGCACGTCGGCGATCAGGGCGTTGGCCGCCTCGATGCGGAACTGCGGCTTGGACGTGCGCGCCGGGGGGCCGCGGCGCAGCCAGGCGAGCTCCTTGCGCGCGAGGTTGCGCCGCCGATCCTCGGCAACGGCCTCCCGTCGCTCCCGCTCGGCGCGGGCCAGCACCCAGGCGGCGTACCCGCCCTCGTGGCGGAACACCTGGCCGCGGGCCACCTCCCACGTCTGGGTCGCGACCGCGTCGAGGAACCACCGGTCGTGGGTGACCACCGCCAGGGCCGACGGCGCGGTCGGGCCGGTGAGGAACCCGGCCAGCCAGGTGACCGCCTCGAGGTCGAGGTGGTTGGTGGGCTCGTCGAGGAGCAGCACGTCGCCCGGGTCGATCAGCGCGGCGGCCAGGGCGACGCGGCGCCGCTCACCGCCGGACAGCCCGTCGAGCGGGGTGTCCAGGCCCTCGGCGTACCCCTGCGCCCGCACCCCGCCGAGCAGGCCGGTCAGCACCGACCGGACGCGGGGGTCGGCGGCCCACGTGTGCTCGGCCCGATCGCCCACCGTCACGTCACGGACCGTCGCGCCGGCCAGCGCGTCGGACTGCCCGACCATCACCACGCGCAGGCCCGAGCCGCGCAGCACCCGCCCGGCGTCGGGCTCGTGGAGGCCCGCGAGCACCCGCAGCAGCGTCGACTTCCCATCGCCGTTGCGCCCGACCACGCCGACCCGCTGGCCGCGGTCCAGGCCCAGCGTGACGCCGTCGAGCACCGCGCGGGTGGCGAACACCACGCGCACGTCCTCGAGGGCGACCAGGGGCGGCACGTCGGCCAAGGCTAGTGGCGGCCACGGGCGCGCAGCGCCGCCCCGGTCGCGCGCGCACGGGCCGTCGGGGGCTGGCGGGCGGCGCCACGGGTAGGGTCGAGCACGATTCCCGAGGTCACCTGGAGGTGCGATGGCCGAGCTGCTCGTGGTCGAACCGGTGTTCGCCGAACGGCTCTGGGGTGGCGACGAGCTGCGGCGCTGGTTCGGCGACGCGGTGCCCGACGGCATCATCGGCGAGTGCTGGGCGGTCTCGGGCATGGCCGGCATGAGCGGGACGATCCGCGGCCACGACGGCGCCACCCTGCGCGACGCCTGGGAGCGCGGCCTGGTCTCCGGCCGGCAGGAGTCCGGCGAGTTCCCCCTGCTCTGCAAGCTGCTGGACCCGCAGGACTGGCTGTCCGTGCAGGTGCATCCCGACGACGTGCAGGCCCGTGCCCTCGAGGGCCAGCCCCGCGGCAAGGCCGAGTGCTGGCTGGTGGTGAGCTGCACCGAGGGCGCCGAGCTCATCCTGGGCCACACCGCCGACACCGCCGAGGAGCTGCGGGAGGCCCTGGCGGAGGGCACCCTCATGGAGCACCTCGTGCGGGTGCCCGTGCACCAGGACGACTTCTTCATGGTCAGCGCCGGGACGTTGCACTCGCTGGGGCCCGGGATGCTGGTCTACGAGGTGCAGCAGGCCAGCGACATCACCTACCGCCTCTACGACTTCGACCGGGTCGGTCCGGACGGCCAGCCGCGCGCGCTGCACGTCGACAAGGGCTTCTCGGTGGTGAGCGCCCCGCACGACCCCGACGCGGCCAGCACGGCGCGGGCCTGGCAGGAGACCGGGCTGCAGGCCCGGTGGCGGGTGCTCGTGGACTGCCCGCAGTTCCGGGTGGAGCGCTGGGAGACCCTGCACGGGCGCTTCGCCATGGAGGGCGACGGCTACCGGGTGGTGACCTGCATCGGGGGCGGCGGCACGCTGCGCTCGGCCGAGGACGCCGTCGAGCTGGGCCTGGGGACCAGCGTCGTGGTGCCGGCCGGTACCGGGCACCTCGAGGTGGACGGCAACCTCATCCTCATCGTCACGCACCCCGGCCCCGCGCTCGCCTGAGCGGCGCCACCGGATGATCGGCCGCGACGCGGCGCGCGACGCCCTCCTGGCGATCCTGGCTGACGGGCGGGCCTGCGTCGTGGGCGATGCCGGCATGGGCAAGAGCCTGCTGCTGGCCAGCGTCGCCGACGCCCTGCAGGCCGCCGGCGACGTGGTGCTGCACCTGCGCGGCACCGAGTCCATGCGGGAGGTCCCGTGGGGGGCGCTGCGCCACTCCCCGGTCGCCGATGCCCTGCCCGAGGAGGCCGAGGCGGTGGCGGCCCTCACGGCGAGCATCGAGGAGCGGCTGGCACCGGACACCATCGTGGTCGACGAGGTGCAGTCCCTGGACTCCGCGACGATCGGGTGGCTGCGCCACGTGCTGCGGCACTCGGACCTGCCGGTGCTGCTCGCCTGGCGGACGGGCAGCCGCACCGACACCGGGCTGCTGGGCGACCTCACCGAGGTCGGGGCCAGGACCGTCGTGCTCGAGGGCCTGGCCCCCCAGCACGTGCGTGCCATCGCGGAGGGGCAGGTCGGGCCGGTGGCCGACTCCCTGCTCCATGCGCTGGTCGACCACTCCGCGGGCAACCCCCTGCTGGTCACCTCGCTGCTGGCCCAGTGGCAGCGGGAGGGCGTGCTGGACGTGGCCGGGATCGCCCGCCTGGTCGGCCCCGCGAGCCCGCCGCAGTCCCTCGCCGCGGCGGCCGCCGCCAGGCTGGCGCAGCTGCCCGACGACCAGCGCGACGCGATGCTCGCCGTGGCCCTGGCCGAGCCGGTACGGCTGGCCGTCATCGTCGGCCTGGTCGGCGAGCCGGCCCTGGAGGCCTGTGAGGCGCAGGGCCTGCTCCTGCTCGACCGGCGGCAGGGCGAGGACCTGGTGCTCGCCGGGCACCCGACGCTGGCCCGGGCCGCCCGGGAGCTGCCCGACCCGGAGCCGACCGGCCGCATCGCCGCGGCCCTGCTCGCCGTGGACGACCCCAGCATCCCGGTCGTGCAGCGTGGCCAGTGGCTGCTGCTCGCCCCGGACGCGGTCACCGCGGGCGTCGACACCCCGGCGGCCGTCCTGACGGCGGCCGCCGAGGAGGCCCGCCGCTTCCACGACCCAGCACTGGCGGCACGGCTGGCCGACGCCGCCCTCGCCGCGGGCGCTGGCGTGCGCGCGCGGCTCGTGCACGCCGAGATCGCCATGGGGCAGGGCCGGTGGGACGACGCGGAGGCCGCGCTGGCCGCCATGCCGCCGCTGGCCGGCGACGACCACGAGCGGGTGCTGGTCGCCAACGCCCACGTCTACGTGCTCGGCCAGCTCGGCCGCGCGGACGAGGCGTGGGCGGTGCTGCGAGCTGCGACCGCCAGCGTCGACGCGCAGCACCGGCCCCCACTGCAGGTGCGGGCCGCCATCAACCGGCTCTTCGAGGCCGACGCCCCTGGCGCGCTCGAGGCCGCCGCCGCGCTCGTCGATGCCGCCGACGCGCCCACGCGGGCCCGTGCCTGCTACGCCGTGGCGATCGCCCACGGGCTGGAGGGCGACGCGATCGCGGCCGCCCATGCGGCCGACATCGGCGAGGACGCCTTCACGGGGCTGGCCCCGACCCCTGCCGTGACCCAGATCGGGCCCGCGGTCGCGGGGATCCTCGCCGGCGACCTCACCGAGGCGCACCACCGGGCCACCCGGCTGCTCGACGGGATGCTGGCGGTGGGCGACCGCGAGGGCGAGGCGACCGGCACCTTCCTGCTGGGCCGCATCGCCCTCGAACGGGCCCAGGTGGACCAGGCGGTGCGGCAGTTCACCGCCAGCCGCGCCGCCGCGGAGGCGATCGGGGACCCGGTGGCCGCACGCTGGGCCGCCGGCGGGCTGCTGCACGCCCTGCTGCTCCAGGCGGCGGCCCACCCGAACGGAGGCGATGACCGGGCAGGTGAGGACGATGCCGACCCCGCCACGCGGGCGGACGCCCTGGCCGACGCCCTGCAGGCCGAGGCCCCGGCCGTGCAACTGTTCGAGGACGACGTCGTGCTGCGGGCCCTGGCCCACCATGCGGCCGCCCGTGGCGACGTGGCGGCGGCCGCGGCCATCCTCACCACGGCCGCGGCCCGCGCGACCGGGCGCCGACGCGCTGTCCACGCGCTGCTGCTGCGCGACGTCGCGCTGCTCCCGGGCTCACCGGTGCGGTCGGTCGAGGGCCACCAGCACGACGACTCCTGCGGCTCGGCCCGGCCCTGCCCGGCCGCGATGGCTGCCGCGCTGGTCGACCCGGCCGGGCCGGACCTGCCCGCCCTCGAGGCGCAGTGGGCCACGACCGAGCGCGCCGGTGCCGCCCTGAGCGCCGCGACCCTCGCAGCCCGGGTCGCCGATGCCGTGCCGCCCGCCGCACGCGAGGCAGCCCTGTGGCGGGCCCGCGCCGGCGTCCTCGGCGGGCTCGGCCCCCGTCACGGCAGCGCCGCCGCTGCCAGCCTGAGCCCCCGCCAGCGGGAGGTGGCCGAGCGGGCCGCCCGTGGCGAGTCCTCCGCGCAGATCGCCGCCGCGCTCGGCCTGTCGACCCGGACGGTCGAGAACCACCTGCAGGTCGCCTATCGGACGCTCGGGGTCCGCAGCCGCAGCGAGCTGCGCAGCACCCTCGGCGCCTGACCCGCCGGGCGTCCTGCCGGCGGCCGGGGGACCTGAGTACCCGGCTGAGTAGTCACTACTCACGACGAGGGGCGACCCGCTGCAGCACCCTCCCGGTACGCCAACCACGGCTCACCAGGAGGATCCATGTTCCGCACGACCGCCCACCGGTCCGCGGCCGCCATCGGCGCCACGGCCCTCGGCCTCGGCCTGCTCCCGCTCGTCGCGGCGCCGGCCCAGGCCGCCACCGGCTGCCAGCTCGACTGCATCGGACCCGTCAACCGGACCATCACCCCCGAGAAGGCGACGCTGGCCCTCGCGACGACGGTCGATGCCCGCGTCCGGGTGACCTTCATCCCCTTCTCACCGTCCGGCCCCCAGCAGACCTCGACCTCGACGGGGACCGCGCACGTCGCCGCGACCACGGCGGCACTGCCCCAGGGGCAGACGGTGCGCTACGAGGTCGTCGCCACCGATGCCAACGGCGCCTCCTGGCAGGAGACCGGCTACTTCACCACCTCGGTCCGGACGGTCTCGGTGAACTGGGCCGGTGTGGCCGTGACGGACGACTCCGACAGCGGCGGGCCCGGGGAGATCGGGGCCGACGGCCGGCTGCAGGTCATCGGCAGCGGGGGCGTGCCCACCGTCTGCCAGTGGAAGGGCCTCGCCCCGTTCCCGGCCACCGGCAACACGTTCCGGTCCACCGACTCCAGCGGCACCCAGGTGCTGATCAGCGACAGTGCCAACCTCGTGTGCGAGAAGACCCCCGCGACCGGCGTGGAGGTCGGGATCTCGATGATCGACAACGACGTCGACGCCTGGGACACCTGCGACGTCGGCCCCGCGTATCCGTGGGGCTGGTTCGGTGACGCCCTCAGCGGCGGGGAGGTGGGCACCACCAACTGCTGGGACTGGAACAACGGCATCACCGCACTCCCGTTCCCCCAGACCGGGGCGCAGACCGGGACGCAGAGCAAGGCCTTCAGCATCGCCTCCCAGCCCGGCCACCTGCCCGCGTTCTCGGCCACCGGGACCGCGACGTTCACCGTCGCCTTCCCCACCGTGATCCTGCCCACGACGACGACCGGCCCGGCCGACTTCGAGCTGCTCACCCTGGGCACCCCGGACTCGACCACCAAGCAGCCGCGCCTGATGGTCAACTGGAGCGCGCCCGCCGTCACCATCCCCGAGATCGCCGAGGTGGGCGTCATCGTCCGCGAGCAGGGGAGCATCAGCGCCGTCGCCTCGGTCTACAAGTCCGGGTCGTCGGGCTCGCACCAGTTCTCGGTGCCGGGTGGGAAGACCTACGACGTCTCCGTCGTGGGGATCAACGCCGCTGGGACGCTCGCCTACGCCCGGACCACGACGAGCGTCTTCGTCCAGGGGCCCCCGGCCGCTCCGGTGAACCTCACCGCCACCCCCGGTGACGGGCAGGTCGCCCTGGCCTGGCAGCCCGGCGCGAACAACGGCGCTCCCATCACCGACTACCAGGTGCTCTACCGCAAGGGCGGGGACGCGCAGAACAGCGTGGCGGACTGGGCCCCGGGGACCTCACGCACCATCACGGGCCTGGTCAACGGTGCCGAGTACACCTTCTGGGTCCGCGCCCGCAACGGCATCGGGACCTTCGGCGCCGACGCCACCGTGAAGGCCACGCCGGTCGCCCCCGTCGTCCCGCCGGCGCCCGAGCCGCCCGTCGTCGAGCCGCCCGTCGTCGAGCCGCCGGCCGAGCAGCCGCCGGCCCCGGCCCCGCAGCCCGGGGCGAGCACCCCCGTGCCCAACGTCGCCCCCGCCGTCGTGGTCAGCACCGGCGCCAAGCGCCGCGACGGCCGCGCCGCCGCCACGGTCACCGGTTCCAACCCCAGCGTCGCCTCGGTCAGCGTCGCGTGGTGCGACACCCGGGTCTCGGGCAAGGCGTGCAACCCGCTGACCGCCCGCAAGCGCGGCGCCAGCGGCCCGCTGGCCGGCGACGGCACCCTCGTGGTCAAGCTCACCACGAAGCGGACCAGCCTGTTCAACGGCACGGCGACCGCGGCCAGCTTCGGGGGCATCAAGGCCCGCAAGGCCGACCGGATCCGCGTGATCGTGACCACGACGTTCGCCGACGGCCAGACCCAGGCGAGCCCCGTGCAGGTGGTGCGCCTCTAGAACCCGGTGGGCGGGACGTGTGGGGGGCCGGTGCCGACCGGCCCCCCACACGTGTCCCTCAGCGGTACCCGTCGAGCATCGCCTCGGCCATCAGGTCGAACGCCCGGGACCAGGCCTGCGCGGCCGCCCCGTCCCACGCCGGCACGACCTCGGCCAGGGCCGCCGTCAGCGCAGCCGCCGCCGCCTCGTAGTGCGGCTCGCTGACCCCGTGGGCCTGGTGGATCCGACCCAGCGTGGCCGCCCGCGCCCCCATCGACGCCGGCGAGCCGACGGCACGCACCAGGGCGTCCAGCTCGGCGGCGAAGCGCCGGCGCTGCCCCGCCATGTCCTCGGGGAACATCGGGCGCACCTCCGGGTGCGCGCCGAACAGGTGGACGTAGAAGCGGTCGGCCAGCTCGGGCGAACGGCCGAAGCGCCGGCCCTGCTCGCGGACCAGCGCCACCTCCTCGGGGGTCATCGCACGCCTCCCACCAGTCCCAGGGCCGCGGCCAGGTCCCGTCGCCCCGAGACGCCCAGCTTCACGTAGCAGCGCGCCAGCAGGTTGTCGACGGTCCGCACGGAGATGCCCAGCCGCTCGGCGATGTGGCGGCTGGCCTCCCCGTCGGCCGCCATCACCGCCACCTCACGCTCCCGGCTGGTCAGGGCCGCGTGGGTCGCCGAGGCCAGGGGGGTGCGAAGGCCCTCGCACTCGGCCAGCAGCTCGTCGGCACGCACCCGCACCGTGGCGCCGCGAGCACTGCCCATCGCGGTCGCCCCCTGGACGAGGCACTCGGCGGCGTGCGCCCTGGCACCGGATGCGCGGAAGGCCTCCGCAGCCCGCAGCCAGAGCCCCGCGTCGTCGGCCAGTGCGGCCTCGGCGGCGTCCAGCTCGGCCCGGACCGGGGCAGGCCCGCTGCGGCAGCGCGCCAGCAGCTCCCGGGCGGGTCCGGGTGCGCCCAGGCGCCGGACGTCGGAGCCCAGCTCGAGCGCGGTGACGAGGTCCCCGCGATCGCAGGCCGCGTGCCCGAGGGCCAGCATGCCCTCGACGTCCGCCCGCCCCGAACCCGCGGAGCTCCACGCGTGCGCACGGGCCCGCCAGCTGCGGCTCCAGTCCGCCAGCACCGAGTCCGCCGGCTCGGCCCCGTCCGACCAGGGGGCCGCCGGGGTGCCCGTCCAGCTCGCCGCCACGGCTGCCAGGTTGCGCCCGACGGCCGCCATCGCCGGCCATCGCAGCTGCTCGGCGGCCGCGGCCAGGTCCAGGCCACGGCGCTGGGCCGTCAACGGCTGGCCGGCCGCCAGGGCCACCCACCCGAGGGCGAGCGAGGCCCACGCGAGGTCGGGCGCCCACCCGGATCCCGCAGTGGCCAGCGCGCGCCGTGCCGCCGTGGTGGCCCTGCCCAGCTCCCCCGTGCGCGCGGCGAGCACCGCGTCCACGACCTCAGCCGAGGGGAACGGGTCCCAGTCGGCGCCGGGGGCCGGCCAGGCCTGCATCGGGCCGGTGCGGACCGAGGGAATGCCCAGGCCACCGACCTGGGCCGCCGCCGCGGCCAGGCGATGGCTCGGCCCCTGCCCGGGCACCTCGTCGGGGCGCCCGGCATGGACCAGCAGGGCAGCGCGCGCCAGCACCACCGCGGGAGTCGGCCCCGTCCGCTCCAGCAGGGCAGCGGCCCGGTCCGCGCGCCCCCGGGCCAGCAGGTGCGCCGCCGCCGCCAGGGCGCCCTGCGGGGCGGGCTGGTCGCCGGCGGTCTCGGCCCAGAGGGCACGTGCCGCCGGATCGCCGATGGGGGCATCCAGCAGGAGCCGGGCCAGGCGGCGCGCGCGCAGGCCCGGCATCGACGCGAGCACCAGGTCCCGGGCCACCTCGTCGCGCAGCTGCAGGCTGTCCTGGCCGCAGACCAGCGGGCACGCGAGGACCGCGTCGAGGACCTCCCCCCTGGCCCGGGCCAGCCAGCCCCGGGGCAGGGGCTCGCCGAGCGCGACCAGCTCGACCCCCTCGCGCTGCGCCGGCGTGAGCGAGGCCAGCACGTGCTCGACCCGCTCCACCACGAGGCGGGTCGGCCGGGGCTCGCCGGCCAGCTGCCAGGAGCCCCCCTCGAGGGCGAGGATCCCGGCGTCCCGCGACCCCCGGGCCAGCTCGACGAGGGAGCGCAGGTTGCCCCGCGAGGCCAGTGCCAACCGGGCGACGGCCCCCGCCCCGACCGGCTGCCCGAGCACGCGGTGCAGCACCGTGGACACGGCAGCGGCATCCAGCGGGGCCAGGGCGACCACGTCGCCGCCATCGGGCTCGAGCCAGGCGGGCAGCACCACCAGGCAGCCCTGCCCCAGGGCAGCGCGCCGGGCCGCCGGCGTCATCTGCTCGGCATCGTCGATGGCCACCTGGCCGCGGCTGGGGGTCCACTCGTCGGCGGCGATGAGGGACCCACCGGCGCGGGCCACCACGCGCTCGGCCAGCCGGGTGCGTCCGCTGCCGTGCGCCCCGGTGAGCACCACCCCGCGTCCCACCTGCCACGCGGCCAGGGCCGCGCCGACCTCCGCCCGCCGGCCCGTGAAGGGCCAGGGCTCGAAGAGGTCGGCATCACCTGGCACGCGGCGGATTCTGGCACCCGCACGGGCCGCAGGGGTGCTGACGGGCCGCTCAGCGCCGCCGGGCGATGACGCGCGCGCCGGGCGCCGGCCCGGTCGCGACGTGGGTGCTGCGGACCTGCTCGAGGCCCGCGAGGGTGCCCGCGACCCGCGCCCCAGCGGCGGCGTCGGCGACCAGGAACGCGCACGTCGGGCCGGAACCGGAGACCATGGCGCCCAGCGCCCCCGCGGAGCGACCCGCGTCGAGCACGTCGGCCAGGGTCGGGCGCAGGGCCAGGGCGGCCTCCTGCAGGTCGTTGTGCAGCGCGCGGCCGAGGGCAGCGGCATCCCCGGCGCGCAGCGCTGCCACGACGGCCTCGTCCGCCGCCGGCTCGGGCACGACCCGCTCCGCGGTGAGCCGGTCGAAGGTGCGGTAGACCGCGGGGGTCGACAGGCCCGCCGTGGCGGTGGCGAACACCCACGCGAAGGTGCCTCGGACCAGCAGGGGGCTCAGCTGCTCGCCACGGCCCAGCCCCAGCGCCGTGCCGCCCAGCAGGCTGAACGGCACGTCCGACCCGAGCTCGAGGGCCAGGGCGGCCAGGTCGGCGCGGTCCAGGGCCCCACTCCACAGCTCGTGGCAGGCGAGGAGGGCCGCGGCCCCGTCCGCGGACCCTCCGGCCATGCCCCCGGCCACGGGGACGCCCTTGCGGATCGAGATCCGCACGTCCGGGGCCACGCCCACCGAGGCCGCCACGAGCTCGGCCGCACGCCACGCGAGGTTCGTCGCGTCCCGGGGCACCTCGTCGGCCTGGAGTCCTGCGACCGACTCCACGACGATGCCGGATCCCGGCTCGCCGACGGCCACGGTCACCTCCTCCACCAGCGCCACCGCGTGGAACACGCTGGCCAGCGGGTGGTACCCGTCGTCGCGCAGGCGGCCGACCGAGAGCTGCAGGTTCACCTTGCCGGGGGCGCGGACCGTCACCGACGTGCTGGTCGCCGTCATGGGCGCGCCGTCACCGGACCATGGGGCTGCCGTCGGCGGCCTGCGTGATGGTGAACCGGTCCAGCGTCGCGCCCACGCCGACCGGTGACGTGGACCCGGGCCCGCGATGGGTGACCACGGCGCGGTAGTCCAGGCGGTCGCCGTCGACGGTGATCACCTGGTAGGTGGAGGTCTGCTCGGCTGCCACCGCGCGCTCGGCGCCGTTGGCCGCCCAGTCCGCCCCGGACGTCGGGTAGTACTTCGGCCCCGACACGCTGGTGACCACCACCGGGCCGCCCGGGTCCTGCTGGCCGCGCGCGTAGGCGTGGTCGTGCCCGGTGAGCACGAGGTCGGCACCACGCGCCTCGAGCACCGGCCAGAGCAGATCGCGGACCTCCGGGTTCGTCCGGCCGGGGCGGCTGGCGAAGGGCGGGGCGTGCATGAGGACGATCGACCAGTCGTGCGGGTTGCTCGCCAGGGCACGGTCGAGGAAGCGTGCCTGGTCGGCCAGCCGGCCCCCGAAGGTGTCGAGCACGACGATCCGCACGCCCTGGTAGTCGGTGAAGAACCACGTCTCGCCCTGGCCGGGCACGCCGTTGCTGGGCCAGTCGAAGTACGAGCGGAACCCCTGCGCGTTGCCCGAGCGGCACAGCCGGACCAGCACGCACTGCTCGTGGTTGCCGATGGACACGATCCAGGTGCGGGTGCGCCCGGACTCGCCGATCGCGGCGAACAGGTCCCGCCACTGCCGGTCGCGGTACGGCCGGTCGACGACGTCGCCGGCCTGCAGGACGAGGTCCGCGTCCGGCACCGCGGCCATCGCCGCGCGGATGGTGGCCCGCGGGACGCCGCGGTTGTCCACCTGCGTGTCGCCCAGGCCGACGATCGTGAGCGGCTGGGTCGCCGGGCCCGCGGTGGTGAACGCGCGCCACCCGGTTGCGCCGCCGGCCGTGCGGATGCGGTACTCGTGGCGCGTGTCCGGGCGCAGGCCGGTCAGGGTGGCGGCGTAGCGGGGGTCGTCCGTGCCGGAGCTGCGCACGGTGGTCGCCGGCCGGCGCACCGCGGGGACTGCCGAGACGGCGGTCGAGCCGGCGATGCGGACCTCCACGCGCTGGCCGCGCTCGCGGCGCGGCATCGACCAGGAGACCACCTGTGAGGTGGCCGGGGTGGTGGTCGGGGTGAGCAGGATCCGGGTCGGGGACGGGCTGCTCGAGCCGGCGGTCGTGGACCCCGCGGCGATCGACCCTGCCGCGGTCGCGGCTGGCCTGCTGGCAGGCGGCGCGCTGCATCCGGCCCCGGCCGTGCCGAGCACGGCCACGGCGGCCAGCCCGGCTGCGGCGGCACGTGCGATCGGGGTCACCACGCAAGGGTAGGCGGGCCGGGGGCCCGGCAGCGGCAACCCCTCCCGCAGCATCTCCCGATCGTGCACAACGCTCCTCGAATTCCGGGAGAGTCCAGCACGATCGGGAGAGTTGTCGGGGTGGGGGCCGGAGTGGGGGGCGGGGGCGTCACACACCGATCGTCGGCGCGGCGGCGGCCAGCGCGGCGAAGGCGGCGATGCCCAGCGCCTCACCCCTGGCCGTGGGCTCCACCCCCGCCGCAGCGCAGATCGCCTCGGCGCGGGCCGGGGAGCCCGCCCACCCGGCGAGCGCGGAGCGCAGCATCTTGCGGCGCTGCGCGAACGCGGCGTCGATCACCGCGAACACCGCGGCGCGCTCCACGTCGAGCCGGGGCGGGCCGGTGCGCACCACCTCGACCAGGCCGGAGTCCACGTTCGGCACCGGCCAGAAGACCGAGCGTCCCACCAGGCCGGCCCGGCGCACCTCGCCGAACCAGCGGGCCTTCGCCGAGGGCACCCCGTACACCCGCGAGCCGGGCTCGGCGGCCAGCCGGTCGGCCACCTCGAGCTGGACCATCACCAGGGCCGAGCGCAGGCTCGGGAACGCGGCGAGCAGGTGCAGCAGCACCGGCACGCTCACGTTGTAGGGCAGGTTCGCGACCAGGGCCGTCGGCGCGACCGGCAGCGTGGTGATCCGCAGGGCGTCGGCCTGCACGACGGCCAGCCGGTCGGCCAGCGCCGGTGCCCGCTCGCCGACGGTGGCCGGCAACCGGGCGGCGAGCAGCGGGTCCACCTCGACGGCGACGACGCGGGGCACGACCTCGAGCAGGGCCAGGGTGAGGGAGCCCAGCCCCGGGCCGACCTCGAGCACGACATCGGCCGGCCCGACGCCGGCGGTGCGCACGATGCGCCGCACGGTGTTCGGGTCGATCACGAAGTTCTGGCCCAGCGCCTTGGTCGGGCGCAGGCCCAGCTCGGCGGCCAGCGCCCGCACCTCGGCCGGGCCGAGCAGGGCCGCGGCCGTCGGGCCGTGGTTCACCCGAAGGCCCCGAACGCCCGCACGGCGTTGGCGTGCAGGGCGTCGCACAGCACCTCGACCGGCTCGCCGCGCAGCTCGGCCAGCCGGCGCACGGTGAGCGGCACGAGGTAGCTGGCGTTCACCCGGCCGCGGTGCGGGGTGGGCGTGAGGTAGGGCGCGTCGGTCTCGACGAGGATCCGCTCGGCCGGCACCACCGGGGCGGCCTCGTGCAGGTCGCGGGCGTTCGCGAAGGTGACGGTGCCGGCGAACGAGACGTACCAGCCGTGCTCGGCGGCGACCCGTGCCATCGCCGCATCCCCGGAGAAGCAGTGGAACTGCACGACCTCGGGCAGGCCGCCGTTGGCCGCCTCGTCGAGCAGCACCGCCACCACGTCGTCGTGGGCGTCGCGGTCGTGGATGACCAGGGCCAGGTCCAGCCGCCGGGCGAGGTCGATGTGCGCGCGGAAGGCCTGCTCCTGGATGGCGTGGCCCTGCGCCTCGCGGGTGCGGAAGTGGTCCAGGCCGGTCTCGCCGATGCCGCGCACCCGTGCCGACCCGGCCGCGAGGCGCTCCACCTCGGCGACCGCCGCATCGAGCTCGCCGCGCGCGGCCAGGCGCGGCGCCTCGTTGGGATGGATGCCGATGGCCGCGAGGATGCCCGGGTGCGCCTCGGCCATGGCGACGGCGGCCGCGACGTCGCGGATCGAGCACCCCACCTGGACGATGCCGGTGACCCCCACCTCGGCCGCCAGCGCCAGCGCCTCGGCCGGGGCCAGGGCGTCCTCCTCGCCGCCGCGCATGTCGATGTGGCAGTGCGCGTCGACGACGGGCCGGGGCAGCGGCTCCGGGGCCGGTGGCCGCTCGTGCACGGCGCGGCGCTCAGGCACCGGCCGGAGCCTCCTCGGGCAGCCGCGGGAACAGCGCGGCCCCCTTCGTCACGCGCACGCCCGCGGGCAGCTGGCCCCAGCGGCTCACCTCGGCCAGCGGCTGCTCGCCGAGCTCGCCCAGGCCCTCCTGGGCCCCGATCGCCGACCACATCGTGGCCATCGCCCGCGGCATCACGGCGTGGTGCAGCACGGCGATCGCGCGCAGCGCCTCGCACGTCGTGTAGAGCACCGTCGCCAGCCGCTCCTGGGCCACGGGGTCGTCGGCCCGCTTGGCCAGGGCCCACGGCTCCTGCTCGGTCACGTAGAGGTTCACGGCGTCGACGAAGCGCTTCACCGCACCGATGCCCTCGGTGAAGTCCAGCCGCTCGTAGCCGGCATCGGCGTCCTGCACCGCAGCCAGCAGGGCGTCGGCCAGGGCCTGGTCGGCGTTGGCGTACGCCCCCGGCGCGGGCAGCTCGCCACCGAAGTACTTGCCGACCATCGCCGTGGCCCGCGAGGCCAGGTTGCCCAGGCCGTTGGCCAGCTCCGCGGTGTATCGGGCGGTCATGTCCTCCCAGGAGAACGACCCGTCCTGGCCGAACTGGATGGCGCGCAGGAAGTAGTAGCGGAAGGCGTCGACGCCGAAGTGGTCGACCACCTGGTCCGGCGAGATGCCGGTGAGCTTGCTCTTGCTCATCTTCTCCCCGCCGACGAGCAGCCAGCCGTGGGCGAACACCTGGCCGGGCAGCGGCAGCCCGGCGGCCATGAGCATCGCCGGCCAGATCACGGCGTGGAAGCGCAGGATGTCCTTGCCGACCAGGTGGATGTCGGCCGGCCAGGTGCTGGCGAACCGGGCACCCCCGGGGAGGTCGGCGTCGTCGCCCAGGCCGACTGCGGTGGCGTAGTTCAGCAGCGCGTCGAACCAGACGTAGACCACCTGGGAGGGGTCCCACGGCACCGGGATGCCCCAGTCGAAGCTCGAGCGCGAGATCGACAGGTCCTGCAGCCCGCCGCGGATGAACGAGACCACCTCGTTGTAGGCGCTGTGGGGTGCCACGGCGTTGGGATGGGCCTCGTAGTGCGCCAGCAGCGGCTCGGCGAACGCCGACAGCCGGAAGAACCAGTTCGTCTCGGCGACGGTCTCGACGGGCCGGGAGTGCACCGGGCACAGCTGCTGGCCGGCGTGCTCCCCGGTGCCGGGCACGAGGTCGCCGGGCAGCTTGAACTCCTCGCAGCCCACGCAGTAGGGGCCCTCGTAGTCGCCGGAGTAGATGTGCCCGGCGTCCTTGAGCTGGGTGAGGAAGCGCTGCACCCGCGCCTCGTGGCGCCGCTCGGTGGTGCGGATGAAGTCGTCGTTGGCGATGTCGAGCGTGGCCAGGACCGGCTTCCAGTGCTCGGCGACGAGGCGATCAGCCCACGCCTGCGGGGTCACGCCCGCGGCCTGCGCGGTGCGCAGCACCTTCTCGCCGTGCTCGTCGGTGCCGGTGAGGAACCAGACCTGCTCGCCGCGCTGGCGGTGCCAGCGGCAGATCGTGTCGGCGGCCACGGTGGTGTAGGCGTGCCCGATGTGCGGCGCGTCGTTGACGTAGTAGATGGGCGTCGTGACGTAGAACGCCGTGCCGGTCGGGCTCATGGGGCTCAAGTCTAGTTGGGTCGGCAGACCCAGCCGGGCCGGGAAGTCCGGCACGATGGGCCCATGACGGACGCGCCGCGGGGCACCCTCGTGCTCGCCGGGACACCCCTGGGCAACCCCGGCGACGCCTCCCCGCGGCTGGCTGCGCTGCTGGCCACGGCCGACCTCGTGGCGGCCGAGGACACCCGACGGCTGCGCCGCCTGCTGGCCGACCTCGCGATCACCCGGGCGGGACCGGTGCTCGCCTTCTTCGAGGACGTCGAGCGCGAGCGGCTGCCCCGCCTGCTCGAGGTGCTCGCCACGGGCGGGACCGTCGCCCTGGTGACCGACGCGGGCATGCCCTCGGTGAGCGATCCCGGCTACCGCGCCGCGCGGGCCGCCCTGGATGCCGGGCACCACGTGACCGCCCTGCCCGGGCCCTCGGCGGTCACCACCGCGCTGGCCGTCTCCGGCCTGCCGTGCGACCGCTTCTGCTTCGAGGGGTTCCTGCCCCGCCGCCCCGCCGAGCGGCGAGCGCGGCTGGCCGAGCTGGCCGATGAGCCCCGAACGCTCGTGTGGTTCGAGGCGCCGCACCGCCTGGCCGCGTCGCTGGCCGACCTCGCCGCCACGCTCGGCGGCGAACGCCCTGCCGCCGTCTGCCGGGAGCTGTCGAAGACCTACGAGGAGGTCCGCCGCGACACCCTCGGCGCGCTGGCGACCTGGGCCGCCGCGGGGCCGGTGCGCGGCGAGATCACGATCGTGGCGGCCGGGGCACCGCCGGCGGAGGCCGGCACCGGCACCGATGCCGCCGGCCTGGCCGCCCGGGTGGCCGGCCTCGAGGCGCAGGGCGTGCCTCGCAAGGAGGCCATCGCGCTGGTCGCCGCCGCGACCGGCACCCGCAAGCGGGCGGTGTTCGACGCGGTCGTGGCCGCCAAGCCCCCGTCTGCGTAGTCGATTCGGGCAACTGAGTTGCCGGAATCGACGACGCAGCCAGGGGTCACACCCAGGTCGGCAGCCACATCCGCAGCCGCCACTGCTGCTGCAGCAGCTCGCCGCCGGTCCAGATGGGCATGAGGTACCAGGCCGCGGCCACGACGGCGAGCAGCACGGCACCGGCCGCCAGCAGGCCGACCCGACGGCGCGTGGGGCTGGCGTCCTGGCCGCCCGGCAGCCGGCCCAGCGACATGGCGACCATCCCGGCCAGGAACGGCACGAGCACGATCGCGTAGAACGTGAAGATCGTGCGCTGGTGGAACACCAGCCAGGGCACCCAGCCCGCGAGGTAGCCGACGAGCAGGGCCGCGCTGCGCCAGTCGCGGCCGGCCACCGCGCGCCAGGCGCTGTGCCCGAGTGCGAGCAGGCCGGCCCACCAGAGCACCGGGTTGCCCACGGCCAGCACGGCCGACCGGCAGTCCGGGCCGCAGCCCAGGCCCTCGCGCTCGAAGGCGAACGAGGTGGGCCGGGCCATGAACGGCCACGACCAGGCGCTCGACTGGTAGGCGTGGGCGCTCTCGAGCCCGACGTGGAACCGCCAGGCCGCCTGGTGGTAGGCGACCAGCGAGCGCAGGGCGTCGGGCAGGAACGGCAGCCCGCCGGGGTTGGTCGCGGCCCAGTCGCGGTCGTAGCCGCCGTCGGTGAGCAGCCAGCCCGACCACGTGGCCACGTACACGGCCAGCGCCACCGGGACGATGCTGGCGAACGCCGGGAGCACGTCGCGGCGGGCCACGGCGCGGAACGGCCGCGCCACGCCGAGGCTGCGCCGCAGCTGCACGTCCCACGCCACCGTGAGCAGGCCGAAGGCCGCCACGTACCACAGCCCGCTCCACTTGACCCCGCACGCCAGGCCCAGCGCCACGCCGGCCGCGATCCGCCACGGCCGCCAGCCGAGCCGGGGACCGGCGCCGTGCACCGGGGTGTCGGCGCGGCGGTCGGCGGCGCGCCGGACCGCGTCGCGGTCGAGCAGGAGCAGCCCGAACGCTGCGAGCACGAACGCCATGAGCGTGATGTCGAGCAGGGCCGTGCGGCTCATCACGATGTGCAGGCCGTCGAGGGCCACGAGCAGGCCGGCCACCGTGCCGACGAGGTCCGAGCGGGTCAGGCGGCGGATGATGCGCGCGGTCATGAGCACCGACAGCGTCCCGACGACGGCCACCGCGAAGCGCCAGCCGAAGGGGGTCATGCCGAAGGCCCACTCGCCGGTGGCGATCACCCACTTGCCCAGCGGCGGGTGCACCACGAACGCCGGGGCGTCGGTGAAGATGTCGAGGTCCCGCCAGGGCGCGTCCCGGGCGAGGATCACCTCGTCGGCACCCTCGATGACCTGGCGCTCGGAGCCGAAGCGCAGCAGCGCCAGGGCGTCCTTGGCGTAGTAGGTCTCGTCGAAGACGATCGCGTCGGGCCGGCCCAGGTGCGGCAGGCGGATCAGCCCGGCCAGCAGGGTCACCAGCAGCGGCCCGATCCAGCCACGCAGCCCCGAGGAGGGCATCGGCCGGTGCAGGCGGGACCGCGGCGCTGGGGACGGCTCGGCGGCGGGCCCGGCGACGACCGGGTCCGCGACCTCGGCGATCGCCGGCGCGCTCACGGCGCCATGCTAGGTGGGTCAGGCCCCGCCGGTGGTCGTCCCGGGGTCGGTGGGTGGCGCGGGCGTGGCGGGGGTGCGCTTGGCAGCCGCCCGCTTGGCAGCCGCCCGCTTGGCCGGAGCGCGCTTGGCCGGAGCGCGCTTGGCCGGAGCCGCCTTGGCCGGAGCCGCCTTGGCCGGAGCGCGCTAGGCGGGCGCCCGCGTGGCCGTCGCCTGCGTGGCCGGTGCTGGCACCTCGCTCACCGCCCGCTCGGCCGGCTCCGGCGCGGCCGGGGGTTCGCCGGAGTGCACGCCGAGCTCGGCCCGCGCCGTCGGGTCGGCGATCGCCAGCACGGCGTCGAAGCCGGCCCGCAGGTGCTCCAGGAAGGCTGCGGGGTCCGGGATGGCCCGGGTGTCGATGTTGACGCCCACGTAGGCCGAGCCGT
>JALOLK010000079.1 GCA_025456015.1 Candidatus Nanopelagicales bacterium | reverse complement strand
GTAAGGCCCCCAGTAGACGACTGGGTTGATAGGCCGGAGGTGGAAGCACGGCAACGTGTGCAGCTGACCGGTACTAATAGGCCGAGGACTTGTCCACTCTTTTCATTGTATTCGCGTCCACTGTGCGGTTCCCGAGATACGGTCGGGGACATATCTCAATAGAGTTTCGGCGGCCATAGCGAGCGGGAAACGCCCGGTCCCATTCCGAACCCGGAAGCTAAGCTGCTCAGCGCCGATGGTACTGCAGGGGGGACCCTGTGGGAGAGTAGGACGCCGCCGGACATTCATTGCCAAAGGGCCGCCCCATTCGGGGCGGCCCTTTGTGCGTTGTGCGGTCGGTGCGCGTGGTCAGATCTGGTCCTTGGCGACCTCAGCAGCCTGGTCGACCAGCCCGTCGGCCTGATCGGGCGTCTGCGCCTTGACGGCCTCTGCAGCCTCGTCGATCTTGGCGTCCACGGCGGCGTCGCCGCCGATCGCGCTCTTGGCCTGGTTGATCATGTCGCCGATGCCCATGCTGGTACCTCCGTGTCTGGGATGGGACGTGCTCTGGGTCGGCCGACCACGTGCACGTGGCGCGAGCGTAGGGCAACCGATCGTCGCGCGCACGGCGGGCGGCGGGGCCGGAGTCCGGCCGAGACCGCGCAGGCGTTCGGGCCCGGACGGGTCGGTCCACCCGCCGATAGGGTGACCGCCGACGAGAGGACGCACATGGGGCAGCAGGACGACGACCGCGATCCGCGCCCGGGCGCGGGCGGTCAGGGGCGCTCCGGGGAGGGCAAGCGGCCCGCCGATGCGGGGCGCCGGGGGCAGGAACGGCCGGCGAGCGCTGGCGGCTCCCGCCCGCCGGCGAAGGGCCGCCCCGCACCTCCAGTGCCAAGCCCGGTGGTGCGGGCTCGCGATCCAGTGCCAAGCCCGGTGGTGCGGGCTCGCGATCCAGTGCCAAGCCCGCTTCGGGGTCGGGCTCCCCGCCCGGTCCGTCGAGCTCGCGCGCCTCGTCGGGTGGCGAGGGCTCACGGCCCCGCTCCTCACCGAGGCCCGCCGGGGCCACGGGGGGTGCGCGCCCCAAGGATGGCGTGAGGGCCGATCGCCCGGGACGGGCGGAGTCCGGTGATCGCCGCAGCGCAGCGCCGCGCTCGCCGCGCAGCCCGGAGCGTTCACCACGTCAGTCCGGTGATCGCCGGGACGGACCGCCCCGCTCGCCCCGCAGCGCCGATGGGCGCACGGACGCCAGGGCGGGTGCCGGCTCCGGTCCTCGCGGAGGCGGTCCGGGCGGTAGCAGCCGCCAGGGGTCACCTGGACGCGGGGCTGGGCCAGCTGGCCGGGGCCGTGCGGGCACGCGAGGAGCGCCGACGGGCCGGGGCGGACCCGACAGCCGTCCCCCGCGCGGGGACGGCCCACGGGGTGGACCCCGCGACGAGCGACGTCCCGCCCGGCGCGACGACGGCGTGGTCGACCCGCACATCCCCGACGACGTGCAGGCCGACGCCCTCGATCGGGTGACGCGAGCCTCGCTGCGGACGTTGCCCGACGGCTTGGCCGAGCTCGTGGCCCGGCACCTCGTGGCGGCGGCCGCGCTGCTGCCGGAGGACCCCGCGCTCGCCCTGGCCCACACCCAGGCGGCGGCTCGGAGGGCGGGCCGGGTGGCCGTGGTCCGCGAAGCGGTGGGCGTCGCGGCCTACGCCGTCGGCGATTTCCGCACGGCCCTGTCCGAGTTGCGGGCGGCGGCGCGGATCTCGGGCTCGAACGAGTACCTGCCGATGATGGCCGACTGCGAGCGGGGCCTTGGGCACCCGGAGAAGGCGCTGGACCTGGCCGGATCCCCGGAGGCCGCCACCCTGGACCGCGCAGGCAAGGTCGAGCTGCTCATCGTCGCCGCCGGGGCGCGGCGCGACCTCGGCCAGGGCGAGGCAGCGGTGCTCACCCTGCAGGTCCCGGCGCTGAAGTCGCGTGCGCAGGGGGAGTGGTTGGCCCGGCTGCGCTACGCCTACGCCGACGCGCTGCTCGGCGTCGGACGAACGGCCGAGGCGCGCACCTGGTTCGCACGCGCCGCCGACGTGGACCCCGAGGGCAGCACGGACGCGGCGGAGCGCCTCGACGAGCTCGACGGGGTGACCTTCGACGAGCTCGACGTGACCCCGGACGATGCGCCGGACGGGGCCGATCACGGCGGCGACGCGCCCGACGAGGCCGCCAGGGAGGGCTGAATGGCGACGTTGGGGGCCACCGATCGGCCGCTGGCGGCCGTGCACGACGTCGCCCTGCTCGACCTCGACGGCGTGGTCTACGTCGGCCCCGACGCGGTGGCCCACGCCGCTGCGTCGCTGGACCAGGCGCTGGCGGTGCACGGCATGCGATCGGGCTTCGTGACGAACAACGCGGCCCGCCCGCCCTCGGTCGTCGCGGCGCACCTGCGCAAGCTCGGGGTGCACGCCGACGACGCCGACGTGGTCACCTCGGCCCAGGCCGGCGCCCGTGTCCTCGCCGAGCGGCTGCCCCGGGGCTCCCGCGTGCTGGCGGTGGGCGGACCTGGCGTGGCGTGGGCCCTCGAGGAGCGCGGGCTGCTGCCCGTGCACTCGTTCGACGACGCCCCGCTCGCGGTGATGCAGGGCTTCGGTCCGGAGGTTGGCTGGCGGGCGCTCGCCGAGGCCACGCTGGCCCTGCAGGGCGGTGCGCTCTGGGTCGCCACGAACCGCGACCGCACGATCCCGACCCCGCGCGGGCGGGTGCTGGGGAACGGGGCGATGGTGGAGGCGGTCCGCCACGCCACCGGCGTGGTGCCGCTCGTGGCGGGCAAGCCCGAGCCGCCCCTCATGATCGAGTCGATCGACCGGATGGGCGCCGTGCGCCCCCTCGTGGTCGGCGACCGCCTGGACACCGACATCGAGGGCGCCACGCGGGCTGGCATCCCCTCCCTGCTCGTGCTGACCGGGGTCAGCGACTGGCACGACCTGCTCGACGCTGCACCGGAGCACCGCCCCACCTATCTGGACCACGACCTGCGCGCCCTGCTCGACCCTGCGCCGGCGGTGCTCGTCACCCGCGCGGGCGATGCGCTGGTGGTCCGATGCGGACGTACCGTGCTCCGCGTGCCCGTGGCGCCGTCGACCACGGGTGGGGCGGCGACCCCGGGGGAGCCGCCGCTGGCGCCCGACGCGGACACCTCCGGGCACGCCTGGGTGCCGCAGGGGCTGCCGGGCGCGACGGGGCCGGCAGCCGAGGCGCCACCCCACGGCCCCGCCCTGGACGTGGTGCGCTGCGTGGTCAGCGCGGCGTGGACCATGGCCGACGAGGGCCTGGTCGCCACCGGTCCGGCCACCGTCGGTCGGGACTGAGGGCAGGGCGGCACCACGGCGGGCATGTCAGGGCCGCGGGGTACCCTTCGGGCGAGGAAGGGGCGGCCTGTGATCGACATCGTGAGGGACTACTCGGCCATCGGCATGGGCACTGCCCAGGCGGCCACGGCGCGGGTGCTCGGCGTCGGCCGCGGCGCCGTGGAGGGCATCACGAGCCTGGCGCAGGTCGAGCTGCCCGCGCTGCGCGGTCCCCTGGCCGAGGCGCCGCGGGCCGCGGCCGGCCACGGCCGCGACGTGCTGCGTGGCGTCGTCGCCGGAGACGTGGACGGCGTGATCAACCGGCTCGGGCTGGTGAAGAAGTCCGAGCTGCAGGCTGTGCGCCTGCAGCTGCACCGCCTCGAGCGTCGCCTCGGTGAGGTCCGGGGCGAGCGGTGAGCGACCCACCCGTCCCCTCCCACGAGGACTCCTCCGAGGCCGTCGCCTCCGAGACGCTCCCCTCGGACGCCGTCCCCTCCGACGCCGTTTCCCCGCCGCCGGCCACCGGCGACCCCCGCGTCGACGACGCGCTGTCGCGACTGGCCGAGGTCGAGGTCCTGCCACGTGCCGAGCAGGTGGCCGTCTACACCGACATCCACCGCCGGCTCGCCGCCGTGCTCGCCGACCCCGAGTCCCGCGGCTAGCGCGCGGTGGCGCGACGCAGGCTGGACGCCGAGCTCGTCCGGCGGGGCCTGGCACGGTCCCGGGAGCATGCCCAGCAGCTCGTCGCCGACGGTCGCGTCCGCGTGGCCGGGGCGGCGGCGACCAAGCCCGCCACGCAGGTGGACGAGGCCGCGCCGCTGACCGTGGTGGAGGCACCCGCGGGCCCCGAGTGGGTGTCCCGGGGAGCCCACAAGCTGCTCGGCGCCCTGGCCGCGTTCGACCCCGGCGGCACGATGGTCACCGGTCGCCGTGCGTTGGACGCCGGCGCCTCCACCGGTGGCTTCACCCAGGTGCTGCTGCACGCCGGGGCGGCCCACGTGGTCGCCGTCGACGTGGGGTACGGCCAGCTCGCGTGGCCGCTGCGCAGCGACGCCCGTGTCACCGTGCTGGATCGCACGAACGTGCGCGCGCTCGACGCCGCCGACCTGCCCTACCGCCCCGAGGTCGTGGTGGCCGACCTGTCCTTCATCTCGCTGCGGCTGGTCCTGCCGGCGCTGGCCGGCGTGGTGGCGAGCGGCGCAGACCTGCTCCTCATGGTGAAGCCGCAGTTCGAGGTCGGTCGGGCCGTGCTGGGCAGCGCGGGCAGCGGTGGCGTGGTCCGCGATCCTGTGGTGCGAGCCGGCGCCGTGCTCGAGGTGGCCCGGGCCGCCTGGGCACTGGGGCTGGGGACCGCCGGCGTGGTCGCCAGCCCGCTGCCCGGGCCCAGCGGCAATGTCGAGTACTTTCTGCACCTGCGGGCCGATGCGGCGCCGCCCGACCCGGCCGCCGTCGACCTGGCGGTCGCCAGGGGGCCGTCGTGAGCACGGCCGGCCGGGGTGAGGAGGTGGGCGTGGAGGTACCGCGCACCATCCTGCTGGTCACCAACACGCGCCGGCCCGAGGCGATCGAGGCGGCCCGCCGCACGGCCCGGGCCCTGCTGGGCCGCGGCCTGCAGGTGGCCGCCCCGCACGACGAGTGCCCCGCGCTGGGCATCGAGGCGATCATCCCGGTCGACGCCGACGTGGAGGGGGCCGCCGCGAGGGGCTGCGAGCTGGTCGTCGTCCTCGGCGGCGACGGCACGCTGCTGCGCGGTGCCGAGCGCGCCCGCGGCACCGGGGTGCCCCTGCTCGGGGTCAACCTGGGCCATGTCGGGTTCCTCGCCGAGCTCGAGCGCGAGGACCTCGCCGAGGTCGTCGAGGCGGTGGTCGCGCGCGACTACCGGGTGGAGCACCGCATGACCGTGGACGCGCGGATCTTCGCCGAAGGCGAGCAGGTCGTGCACACCTGGGCGCTCAACGAGGTGACGGTCGAGAAGGCGCCCGAGGACCGCATGCTGGAGCTGCTCGTCAGCCTGGACGGCCGGCCGCTGTCGCGCTGGCTGTGCGACGGGCTGGTCTGCGCCACGCCCACCGGGTCCACGGCCTACGCCTTCTCGGCGGGTGGCCCGGTCATCTGGCCCGAGGTCGAGGCGATGCTCGTGGTCCCGCTCAGCGCCCACGCCCTGTTCGCGCGACCCCTCGTGACCGCGCCCACCAGCCTCATCGCCGTCGACAGCGTGGCCCCGGCGAAGCAGGGCGTGCTCTGGGCTGACGGCCGGCGCGCCTTCCCCCTGCCGCACAGCGCCCACATCGAGGTGCGCCGCCACCCCGAGCCGGTGTCGTTCGCGCGCCTGCGCGACGCCCCGTTCACCGATCGGCTCGTGGCCAAGTTCGCCCTGCCGATCGAGGGGTGGCGCGGCGCGCCCGGGGCCCGCGGGTGATCCACGAGCTGCGGATCACCGGCCTGGGGGTCATCGCGGAGGCCACCTGCCGGTTCGGATCCGGGTTCACCGCGGTGACCGGCGAGACCGGGGCGGGCAAGACGATGGTCGTCACCGGACTCGGGCTGCTCGCGGGCGGTCGGGCCGACCCTGGGCTGGTCCGCCACGGCGCCGAGCAGGCGGTCGTGGAGGGCTGGTTCGACGCCCCACCGCCGGCCGTCGCGGACGCGGTGGTCGAGGCCGGCGGCCTGGTCGACGAGGACGGCCTCACCGCCGCCCGGATCATCGCCTCCCGTGCGCGCAGCGTGCTCGGCGGCCGCGGGGTCCCCACCGCGCTGCTCGCCGAGGCCGTCGGGCAGCTGCTCGTCATCCACGGCCAGCACGACCAGACCCGCCTGGCCGGACGCGCCCTCGGGCTGCTCGACGCCTACGCGGGGCCCGCGGTGCAGGCGCTGGCCGCGCGGGTAGCGCACGCCCACGGCCACGCGCGCGGCCTCGAGCGCGAGCTCGTCGCGCTGCGGACCAGCGCCATGCAGCGGGCCCGGGAGCTGGACCTGCTCGAGTACGCGCTCACCGAGATCGCGGCCGCCGACCCGCAGCCGGGGGAGGACCGCGCGCTGGCCGCCGAGGCGCAGCGCCTCGAGCACGCCGACCTGCTGCATGCCGCGGCACGCACGGCGCGCGAGGCGCTCACCGCCGAGGCCGAGGTCGACGGGTCGGCCGACGTGATGGCCCTGCTCGCCGCAGCGCGCCGCGCCCTGGAGGCCGCAGCCGCGCACGACGAGGCCCTGGCCGAGCACGCCTCGGCCCTGCGCTCGCTCATGGCCCAGGTGGCCGAGCTGGCTGCGGACCTCACCCGGTACGCCGCCGACGTCGAGGCCGACCCGGCCCGGCTGGCCGCGCTGCAGGACCGCCGCGCCGAGCTCGGCCGGCTCACCCGCAAGTACGGCCCTGACGTGGACGCGGTGCTCGCCTGGTCGGCCGACGCCGCCGCCAAGGTGGCGGACCTCGCAGGGGCCGACGACCGCATCGAGCGGCTCGACGTGGAGCTGGCGGCGGCCCGCGCGGAGCTGGCGGGGCTGTGCGCGCGGCTGCACGCGCACCGTGTCTCGGCGGCGGAGCGCTTCGCCAGCGCCGTGAGCGCCGAGCTCTCCGCGCTGGCCATGCCGCGCGCCCGCGTCGCCTTCGCCATCGAGCTGCGCCCCGACCCCGAGGGGTTGGTGCTGCCCGGCCACGAGGACCTCGGCCCGATCGCCGTGCGTGCCACGGGCGCCGACGATGTCACGCTCACGCTGGCCGCCAACCCCGGCGCCCCGGCCCGGCCCATCGCCCAGGCAGCCTCCGGCGGCGAGCTGTCACGGGTGATGCTGGCGATCCAGGTGGTCCTGGCCGGGGCCGACCCGGTGCCGACGATGGTCTTCGACGAGGTCGACGCCGGGGTGGGCGGCGCGGCGGCCATCGAGGTGGGTCGCCGGCTGGCGCTGCTCAGCCGTGCCACGCAGGTCATCGTGGTCACCCACCTGCCGCAGGTGGCGGCGTTCGCCGATCGCCAGCTCGTGGTCACCAAGGGCTCCGACGGGGTGGTGACCGAGGCCTCGGTGCGCGAGGCCACCGGCGAGGACCGCGTCCGCGAGCTGTCACGCATGCTCGGCGGGCTGGCCGAGTCGCAGGCGGCAGGTGCGCACGCGCGCGAACTGCTCGAGCTGGCCGGGCAACCGGAGGGGTCCGACCCCAGCGGCCACCAGGGCTGACCCCGTGGCTCGGCCCGCGCCGGGCGCGGCGCGTCTCGTGGCAGGCGCTCGGCCGCGATAGTCTGGCCGCCCATGGGTGCGCCTCAGTCGACCAAGCACGTGTTCGTCACAGGAGGCGTCGCCTCCTCGCTGGGCAAGGGCCTGACGGCCTCCTCGCTCGGCAGCCTGCTCAAGGCCCGGGGCCTGCGGGTCACCATGCAGAAGCTGGACCCCTACCTCAACGTCGATCCCGGGACGATGAACCCGTTCCAGCACGGGGAGGTGTTCGTCACCGACGACGGCGCCGAGACCGACCTCGACGTCGGCCACTACGAGCGGTTCCTCGACACCGACCTGCACGGCTCGGCCAACGTCACGACGGGGCAGGTGTACTCCCAGGTGATCGCCAAGGAGCGGCGCGGGGAGTACCTCGGCGACACCGTCCAGGTCATCCCGCACATCACCAACGAGATCAAGCGGCGGGTGCTCGAGATGGCGGGCCCGGACGTCGACGTGGTCATCACCGAGGTCGGCGGCACGGTGGGCGACATCGAGGGCCTGCCGTTCCTCGAGGCGGTGCGCCAGATCCGCCACGAGGTGGGCCGCAGCAACACGTTCGTGCTGCACGTCTCCCTGCTGCCCTACATCGGGCCGTCCGGCGAGCTCAAGACCAAGCCGACCCAGCACTCGGTCGCCGCGCTGCGCAGCATCGGCCTGCAGCCCGACGCGATCGTCCTGCGCGCCGACCGGGCGGTGCCCGTGGGCATCAAGCGCAAGATCTCGCTCATGTGCGACGTGGACGACGAGGCGGTGGTGGCCGCCGTCGACGCGCCGTCGATCTACGACATCCCCAAGGTGCTGCACGGCGAGGGGCTCGACGCCTACGTGGTGCGCCGCCTCGGCCTGCCGTTCCGCGACGTGGACTGGACCGCGTGGGGCGAGTTGCTCCGGCGGGTGCACCAGCCGGCGCACACCGTGACCGTGGGGCTGGTCGGCAAGTACATCGACCTGCCCGACGCCTACCTGTCGGTCAGCGAGGCGCTGCGGGCGGGCGGGTTCGCCAACGACTGCCGGGTGACCCTGCGGTGGGTCGCCTCCGACGAGTGCGCGACGCCGGAGGGGGCTGCCCGCGCCCTGGCCGGGGTCGATGCCATCTGCGTGCCCGGCGGCTTCGGCGTGCGTGGCATCGAGGGCAAGCTCGGGGCGCTGCGGTGGGCCCGGGAGGGCGGCACCCCCGCGCTGGGGCTGTGCCTGGGGCTGCAGTGCATGGTCATCGAGGCCGCCCGCAACCTGGCCGGGCTGGCCGGGGCCAACTCCCTGGAGTTCGACGAGGCCACCCCGCACCCGGTGGTGGCCACGATGGCCGACCAGGTGGATGTCGTCTCCGGCGAGCGCGACATGGGCGGCACCATGCGCCTGGGCCTCTACCCAGCCGCGCTGCAGGCCGGCTCGGTCGTCGCCGAGGCCTACGGGACGACCACGGTCGCCGAGCGCCATCGGCACCGCTACGAGGTGAACAACGCCTACCGCGAGCAACTCGCCGACGCGGGCCTGGTCTGCTCCGGGACCTCACCCGACGGGCACCTGGTGGAGTTCGTCGAGCTGCCGCGCGAGGTGCACCCGTACTACGTCGGCACCCAGGCGCACCCCGAGTTCCGCTCGCGCCCGACCCGCGGGCACCCGCTGTTCGTCGGGCTGGTGCACGCCGCCCTCGTGCGGCGCGGCGTGCTGGCCGACGGCGTGCCGCAGGCCGCGGCCGTCGGCGCCCGGTGAGCGAGCTGCCCCTGGTCGACCAGCCGCACCGCTTCCCGGTGCTGGCCGAGGAGCACCGGTTCACCGGGGCGAAGTGGTCGGTCTGGTCCGAGACGGTGGACATCGACGGCCACGTCGTCGTGCGCGACGTGCTGCGCCACCCGGGCGCGGTGGCCGTCGCCGCGGTCGACGACGAGGGCCGGCTGCTGCTCATCCGCCAGTACCGCCACCCCATCGGCGCGTTCCTGTGGGAGATCCCCGCGGGCCTGCTCGACCAGCCCGACGAGGACCCGCTGGTCTGTGCCCAGCGTGAGCTGCTCGAGGAGGCCGGGGTCACCGCCGAGCACTGGGCGCCCCTGCTGACCCTGGCGCTGAGCCCGGGCGGCACCACCGAGCGGATCACGATCTTCCAGGCCACCGGCCTGCACCTGGACCCCGAGGCCCGACCCCACACCGGCGAGGCCGAGGAGCGCGAACTGCCGCAGCGCTGGGCTACGCTCCCCGAGGCGGTGCAGCGCTGCCTCGACGGCTCGATCAGCAACGCGACCGCGGTCGCGGCGATCCTGGCCCTGCGCGCCGGGCGCGGCTGAGGCCGCCGGCGCCACGGGAAGGCGCCGACGAGGAGGGCCGTCCGGTCGATCCGGCGGTCGGGCGAGAGGACGGCACATGAAGGTCGGCATCCCCGCCGAGGTCAAGAACAATGAGTTCCGCGTCGCCATCACGCCGGCCGGCGTCCACGAGCTGTGCCAGCACGGCCACGAGGTGCTCGTGCAGCGCGGCGCTGGTGTCGGGTCCTCGATCCAGGACGCGGAGTACGTCGCGGCGGGGGCGTGCATCCTCGAGACCGCCGACGAGGTGTGGGCCGCCGGTGAGCTCATCCTCAAGGTCAAGGAGCCCATCGCGGAGGAGTACCACCGCATGCGCGAGGGGCAGACGCTGTTCACCTACCTGCACCTGGCCGCCTCGCGGGAGTGCACCGACGCCCTGGTGGCCTCCGGCACGACCGCGATCGCCTACGAGACCGTCGAGCTGCCCGACCGCTCGCTGCCCCTGCTGGCCCCGATGTCGGAGGTGGCCGGCCGGCTGGCGCCCCAGGTGGGGGCGCACGCGCTCATGCGGGCGTACGGCGGGCGCGGCACCCTCATGGGCGGGGTCTCGGGCGTCTACGCCGCCAAGGTGGTCGTCATCGGCGCGGGCGTGGCGGGCATGAACGCGGCGGCCATCGCGCTGGGCATGCAGGCCGAGGTGCTGCTCCTCGACCGCGACATCGTGAAGCTGCGCAACGCCGACGCCATCTACCAGGGCCACATGCAGACGATCGCCTCGAACCTCTACGAGGTCGAGCGGGCGGTGCTCGACGCCGACCTCGTCATCGGCGCGGTGCTGGTGCCCGGGGCCCGCGCGCCGAAGCTGGTGAGCAACGAACTGGTCTCCCGGATGAAGCCGGGCAGCGTGCTGGTGGACATCGCGATCGACCAGGGCGGCTGCTTCGAGGACTCACGGCCCACGACCCACGCCGAGCCGACCTACCGCGTGCACGACTCGATCTTCTACTGCGTGGCGAACATGCCCGGGGCGGTGCCGCACACCTCCACGTACGCGCTGACCAACGTGACGCTGCCCTACGCGCTGGCCCTGGCCGACAAGGGGTGGGTGCAGGCGTGCCGCGAGGACCACGCGCTGGCCCTGGGCCTCAACGTGCACGCCGGACAGATCGTCTACGGCGCGGTCGCCGAGGCGTTCGACCAGCCGCACGTCACCCTCGAGTCCGTGCTGGCGTAGTGCCCGGCGACGAGCCGCCCGGGGCGGTGGGTGGCGCGGGCACGCGCCCCCCGCCCATCGCCCGCTCGGCCCAGGCCTACCGCGACCATCTCGCGGTCGAGCGTGGCCTGGCCCCGAACTCGCTGGCCGCCTACGGCCGCGACCTGCGCCGCTACCTCGCGTTCTGCGCCGGGCGGGGGATCACCAGCGTCGACGAGGTGACCGAGGCCGACCTCGGCGACTTCCTGGCCTGGCTGCGCACCGGCGACGAGGGGCACCCGCCGCTGGCGGCCGCCAGCGCGGCCCGCACGCTCGTGGCCGTCCGCGGCTTCCACCGCTTCGCCCAGCGGGAGGGCCTTGCCACCGGGGATCCCGGGCGCGAGGTCCGACCGCCCACGGCCGCCAAGCGCCTGCCCAAGGCCCTCACCGTCGACGAGGTCACCGCGATCCTCACCAGCACCGGCGGGACCGCCGCCGAGCCCCGCGGGCTGCGTGACCGGGCCCTGCTCGAGCTGCTCTACGGCACGGGCGCGCGCATCAGCGAGGCGGTCGGCCTGGACCTCGACGGCCTGGACCTGCCCGGCGGCGTGGTGCTGCTGCGGGGCAAGGGCGGCAAGCAGCGCCTGGTCCCGCTGGGCCGGCATGCGCGGGAGGCCCTCGAGGCCTACCTCGTGCGCGCCCGTCCCGGGTTCGTGCTCGGGGTGGCCGGCGGCCAGCCGGCGGTGTTCGTCAACGTCCGCGGCGGCCGGCTGACGCGGCAGGCCGGCTGGACGATCCTGCGGGACGCCGCGCAGCGCGCCGGGGTGCGCGCCGAGGTGTCCCCGCACACGCTGCGGCACTCCTTCGCCACGCACCTGCTCGACGGGGGCGCCGACGTGCGCGTGGTCCAGGAGCTGCTGGGCCACGCCTCGGTGACCACCACGCAGGTGTACACGAAGGTGACCGTCGAGCACCTGCGTGAGGTGTACGCGCTGGCGCACCCCCGCGCGCGGGGCTGAGCCCCCTGCCCGGCAGCCTCGCTAGGCTGTGCCCGGCCCACCAGCAGCGGAGGAGGTGCGCCCATGGCGGCATCGCGCAGGAGCAGGGACGGCCTGGGCCCGACCGGGCGTCCCCTGCCGCACTTCGGCCGACCCCACCCGCGCGCGGCGCAGGGACCGGCCGAGGTCATCGCGCTGTGCAACCAGAAGGGCGGCGTGGGCAAGACGACCACGACGATCAACCTGGGTGCGGCGCTGGCCGAGTACGGCCGGCGGGTGCTGCTGCTCGACTTCGACCCGCAGGGCGCCCTCGGGGCCGGGGTGGGCATCCACCCGCACACCCTCGAGCGCACGATCTCCGACGTGATGATCACCGGGGAGGCGACCGCTCGCGACGTGATCCGGCCCACCTCGGTGCCGGGGATGGACCTGCTGCCCGCCAACATCGACCTGTCCGGTGCCGAGCTGCTGCTGGTCTCCGAGGTCGGCCGCGAGCAGGCCCT
>JALOLK010000078.1 GCA_025456015.1 Candidatus Nanopelagicales bacterium | reverse complement strand
TTCGCCATCACCACCGTCTACCACTTCTTCTTCGTGCCGATCACCCTCGGCCTGAGCTGGCTGGTCGCCGGCATGCAGACCGCGTGGGTGCGCACGGGCAACGAGAAGTGGCTGCGCGCCACGAAGTTCTTCGGGAAGATCTTCCTGATCAACTTCGCGATGGGCGTGGTCACCGGCATCGTGCAGGAGTTCCAGTTCGGCATGAACTGGAGCGACTACTCCCGCTTCGTCGGTGACATCTTCGGCGCCCCGCTGGCGATCGAGGGCCTGCTCGCCTTCTTCCTCGAGTCGACGTTCCTGGGCCTGTGGATCTTCGGGTGGGACCGCCTGCCCAAGAAGCTGCACCTGGCCACCATCTGGCTGGCCAGCCTGGGCACCATGCTCTCGGCGTACTTCATCCTCGCGGCGAACTCGTGGATGCAGCACCCGGTCGGCTACGAGCTCAACGAGGCCACCGGCCGCGCCGAGCTCAACGACTTCGGTGCCGTGCTCACCCAGAACACCGCCGTCGTGGCCTTCTTCCACACGCTGTCGGCCTCGTTCATGGTGGCCGGCGCGCTGGTCGCGGGCATCTCGGTCTACCTGCTGCTCAAGGACAAGGCCGCGGACGTGGCCAAGTCCACGCTCAAGCTCGGCGCGATCACGACGCTGGTCGCCGCGGTCCTGGTCTCCATCTCCGGCGACATGGACGCCAAGATCATGACCGAGCAGCAGCCGATGAAGATGGCGGCCGCCGAGGCGCTGTGGGAGACGTCGGCCCCGGCGGACTTCTCGATCTTCACGCTCGGCACGCTGGACGGCTCGGAGGAGGTCTTCTCGATCACCATCCCGAACCTGCTGTCCTTCCTGGCCACCGGCACCTGGGACGGCGAGGTCCAGGGGATCAACAACCTCAACGAGGAGTACGCCACCACCTACGCATGGACCGGCCTGGACAACTTCGCGCCGAACATCCCGGTGGCCTACTGGTCCTTCCGCCTGATGATCGGCGTGGGCATGCTGGCCGCGCTCTGGGCGCTCTGGGCGCTGTGGGCCTACCGCAAGGACCGCCGGCCCACGAGCAGGTGGGCCCTGCGCTTCGCCATCCTGGTGCCGCTGCTGCCGCTGTTCGCAGCCAGCTTCGGGTGGATCTTCACCGAGATGGCCCGCCAGCCCTGGATCGTCTTCGGGCTGATGCCGACCGCAGCCGGGGTCTCGCCGGTGGTCACGGCCGGCGAGGTGTGGACCACGATGATCGGCTTCACGCTGATCTACGCGGTGCTCGCCGTCATCGAGGTCGGCCTCATCGTGCGCACCGTGCGCCAGGGCCCGCCCGAGGCGGTCGTCGATCCCTTCGTGGACCGCGAGGCCGACGCCCCGCTGACCATCTCCTACTGACGCCCGAGAGGAACTGATCATGGAGCTGACGACCGTCTGGTTCGTCCTGATCGCGGTCCTGTGGATCGGCTACTTCGTCCTCGAGGGCTTCGACTTCGGCGTGGGCATGCTGCTGCCCGTCGTCGGCAAGACCGAGGCCGAGCGGCGCGCCGTCGTCACGACGCTGGGGCCGGTCTGGGACGGCAACGAGGTGTGGGTGCTCGTCGCCGGCGGTGCCACGTTCGCGGCGTTCCCCGAGTGGTACGCCACGCTGTTCAGCGGGTTCTACCTGCCGCTGTTCCTCATCCTCGTGGCCCTCATCGTGCGCGGGGTCGCCTTCGAGTACCGGTCGAAGCGCTCGGACGGCGCCTGGCGGGCGCGGTGGGACGCGGCGATCGTGTTCGGATCGGCCGTCCCGGCCCTGCTGTGGGGCGTGGCCTTCGCCAACATCGTCCGGGGCGTGCCGCTGGCCGAGATCGAGGGCTCGATCGAGTACACGGGCGGGTTCTTCAACCTGCTCAACCCGTTCGCCCTGGTCGGCGGGCTGACCTTCGTGGCCATCTTCCTGACCCACGGGGCGATCTTCCTGTCGCTGAAGACCACCGGCGAGATCCGCGAGCGGGCCTACGCCGTGGGCCTGCGCACGGGGGCGGCCGCCACGGTCCTCGCCGTCGTGTTCCTGCTCTGGGCGCAGCTGGCCTTCTCGGACAAGGCCTGGACCTGGGTGCCGGTGCTGCTGGCCGCCGTCGCCTGGCTCGTGGCCCTGGCCATGCACCGGGCCCGCAAGGAGGGCCTGGCCTTCACGGCCAGCGCCGTGACGATCGGCCTGGCCGTGGTGGCCCTGTTCGGCATGCTGTTCCCGAACGTCATGCCCAACATCGATCCGTCCGGGCCCAGCCTCACGACGGAGAACGCCTCGAGCACGGACTACACCCTGACGATCATGACCTGGGTCGCCGTGGTGTTCACCCCGATCGTGCTGGCCTACCAGTCCTGGACCTACTGGGTGTTCCGCAAGCGGGTGGGTGCCGAGCACATCGCCGACGCCGAGGTGGGCTCCCTCGACGAGGTCGGGGTCTGAGGAGCCCTCAGGCCACCACGAGGCGCAGCCCGCCCCGCGGCTTGGGGATCGGCACCGCCGCCATCTCCATCCGCTGGCCGGGCCGCGCCCGCACCCGGTGCTCGGCGAGCACCGCCGCGATGACAGCCTTCGTCATGAGCTCGGCCAGGTGGTTGCCCAGGCAGATGTGCGCCCCGCCGCCGAACGGCACGTAGAGGTGCGAGTGCGCCCGGTCCTCCGCGCGGTCCGCGGCGAAGCGCAGCGGGTCGAACCTGTCGGGCTCGGCCCACCAGTCCGGGTGCCGGTGCAGGGCCAGGGACGCCAGCGTGATCATCTGCCCCGCCCGCAGCGGCACGCCGGCGACCTCGCAGTCGCGCACCACGCCGCGCGGTGAGAACGGCACCGGCGGGCTCAGCCGCAGCGCCTCCTTCATGACGAGCTCGGCGGCGACCAGCTGCTTGTAGGTGTCGATCGTGACGTCCCCGCCGTCGAGGGTGGCCAGCTCACCGGCGATCCGGTCCTGCCACGCGGGCTCCTGGGCCAGGTGCCAGAGCATGACCGTCAGCGTGGCCGTCGTGGTGTCGTGGGCGGCCAGCAGCAGGAACACCATGTGGTCCACGACCTCGTCGACGTCGAGGGCCCGGCCCTCGTCGGTGGTCGCGTGCGCCAGGCGGGAGAGCAGGTCCTCGCCCTCCGGGGCGGCCCGGCGCTCGGCGACCAGGTCGGCCAGGAACGCCCGCAGCCGGCGGCGCGCCGCCATGCCCCTGGCGAACGCGGTGCCCGGCACCTCGCGGCGGACCGGCGCGACGCTGGCGCGCATCATCGCGACGAAGGCGTCGTTCACGAGGTCGGCCTGCGCCCCGAGCCGGACGCCGACGAACACCTGGGCGGCGATGTCCAACGTGAGGCGCTTGGCCATGTCGTAGACGTCGACGCCGTCCGGGCCGGCGCCGGCCACGGCCCTCGCCACGTGCTCGCGGGCCAGCGCGTTCACCCGGGTCATGTAGCCGGCGAGGGCGGCCCGTCGGAACGCGTGCTGCATCACCCGGCGGTGCAGGTGGTGGTCCTCGAAGTCACGCAGCATGAGGCCGCGGGCGAACAGCGGGCCGATCGTGAACGACCACCCGCGCTCGCTGGAGAAGGTGCTCGCCCGGTCGACGTACACCTCCTTGGTGGCCTGCGGGCTGAGCAGCACCGTGACCGGCTGGCCCAGGACGCGCAGCTCGAAGGCATCGCCGTGCTGGGCCTGGGCGCGCAGCACCAGGCCACGGGCGTCACGCAGGAAGGCTGGGGTGCTGCCCAGCAGCGGCAGGCCGGCGACCCGGGGGATGGGGTCGACGGCACGGGTGGGTGCGGCGGTGGGGGCCATGGGCCCATGGTGGCCCCTTCCGGCCACCGAGTGGGAGTGCAGGCGCGGCGCGCGCGGCTCGGCGGCGGTTCGGGGACGCCGCCTCACTACGCTTGGCGGCCATGGGCAAGAAGGGCAAGCAGCAGCAGGACGCATCGGGCCAGCCGACCCCTGAGACCGCCGCGCGCAAGCGCGAGGAGTCGGCCAGGAAGAAGCAGCGGATGAACAAGGCGCTCTACGAGCTCGAGCTGTTCCGCCTGCAGGCCGAGCTCGTCGAGATGCAGGAGTGGGTGCGCACCACCGGGGCACGGCTGGTCGTGATCTTCGAGGGCCGTGACGCCGCCGGCAAGGGCGGCACCATCCAGCGGATCGCGCAGTACCTCAACCCCCGCGTCGCGCGGATCGTCGCCCTGCCGGCGCCGACCGAGCGCGAGCGCAGCCAGTGGTACTTCCAGCGCTACGTCGCCCACCTGCCGGCCGCGGGCGAGATCGCCCTGTTCGACCGCTCCTGGTACAACCGCGCCGGCGTCGAACGCGTCATGGGCTTCTGCACGGCCGAGGAGTACCGCCGGTTCCTGCACCAGGCACCCATCTTCGAGAGCATGCTCATCGAGGACGGCATCCTGCTGCGCAAGTACTGGTTCAGCGTCTCCGACGAGGAGCAGGAGGCCCGCTTCCGCTCCCGCCTGGACGACCCGATGCGCCGCTGGAAGCTCTCCCCGATGGACCTCGAGTCGATCACCCGCTGGGAGGACTACTCCCGCGCCAAGGACGACATGCTGGTGCACACCGACACCTCCACGGCGCCCTGGTACGTCGTGGAGTCCGACGACAAGCGCCGCGCCCGGGTCAACGCGATCCACCACCTGCTCGGGACGATCCCCTACACGCACGTGGACAAGCCGCGGCTGTCCCTGCCGACCCGGCCGCCGACGACCGGCTACGTGCGCCCGCCCAAGGACACCCAGGTGCACGTCCCCGACCACGCGCGCGACCTCGAGCTGGCCGCGGCCGAGGGGGAGCGGGCGCGCCAGCGGGAGGGCGAGCACTAGCCGCACGGCCCCGGGAACGCCGCTGCCCCGGTCCGGCGGGAGCCGGGACCGGGGCAGGACGGGTGGGGTGGCCGGTGGATCACCGGACCGGGGGGACCGAAGGACCGGCGCGGAAGCCCATTACCCGCACCGGTCCCTGGTCCTGGGGGCCCCAGCCCCCCGGGTATCAACTGGTCAGCGCGGCGACATCCACACCTTCCGGCACGAGGACGGCGTCGATGACGTGGATCACGCCGTTCGAGGCGTCGACGTCCGTGGCGGTGACGGTCGCGTCGTTGACCTTGACCCCGTCGTCGGTGGTGATGGTGATCGTCGAGCCCTCGACCGTCGCGACGTCGCCGGCGGTCACGTCAGCGGCCATGACCTCGGCCGGCAGCACGTGGTAGGTCAGGATGCTCGTGAGGGCGTCCTTGTTCTCGGGCAGCAGCAGGGCGTCGAGCACGCCCTCGGGCAGCGCCTCGAACGCGGCGTTCGTCGGGGCGAAGACCGTGAACGGGCCCTCACCGGAGAGGGTCTCGGCCAGGCCAGCGGCCTCGACCGCGGCGACGAGCGTGCTGAAGTCGGGGTTGCCGGCGGCGACCTCGACGATCGTGCCCGCCTCGGTCATGGGGGCCTCGGGGCTGGCCTCGGCGGTGGGGGAGGCGGCAGGGGTGGTCGGCGAGGTGGCCTCGTCGTCGCCACCGCCACATCCGGCGAGGAACAGGACGGCGGCCAGGCTGCCGGCAGCTGCGAGCTTGAGGTTCATGGGAAGTCTCCTGGGGAACGGTGACCGCCGCACTCTGCGGCGCTCATCCAGGTATTCGGACAGACCGGGCGCTTCGGATGCACAAATTACGAAGAAGTTTGATCCCGTGCTGGATCCGTGCTGCCGCGGCGCGGCGCCGCCGCCCGGTGCGGGCTCACCGTGGGCTCGTCGGGCAGCCAGAACCGCCAGGGCGTGGTCGCCCCCGCGCCGGCGACACCGGTCCGGGGACCGCTGCGGTGCCGCGGCCCGCCACCCGGCGGGGCCAGCTCGAGGCGCAGCGGCGAGACAGCCACCAGCAGGTCGACCCCGTCGAGGGTCCCGGTGACCCCCAGCGCCGCGGCCAGGCGGGCGGGGCCGCGGGCGAGCTCGCGGTCGGTGCGCGCGGCCGGCCGTCGCGCCCTGGCCACGGCGTGCCCGGCCTCCACGGCCCCGGCACGGACGAGCAGCCCTCCGGCGACCCCGGGCTCATGTGCCACCACGTTCAGGCACCAGTGCATGCCGTAGGTGAAGTAGACGTACGCGTGGCCGACCGTGCCGAACATGCTGGCGTTGCGCGACGTGCGCTGGCGGTGGGCGTGCGAGCCGGGGTCCTCACCCACCCCGCCGTAGGCCTCCACCTCGGTGATGCGCACGGTGACGGTCCCATCCCCCAGCGTGCTGTGCAGGCGGGCGCCGAGGAGCAGGGGTGCGACCCGGACCGGGTGCTGGGCCAGCTGGGCCCGCGCCAGCTCGGGCCCCGGCTCGGTGGCCACCGTCAGGGCAGCGGTGCCGCGCCGCCCGGCTGCGCCGGCTGCCCGCCGTCGAGCTCGTGCACCAGCTCGTAGCGCCGGCCGTACGTCATGATCACGGCCTGGATGGTCGCCACCACGGGGATCGCCAGCAGCGCCCCCATCGCCCCGAACAGGGTCCCGCCGACCAGCACCGAGCCGAACGCGACCGCCGGGTGGATCTCCAGGGTGCTGCGGGTCACGCGCGGGGCGACGAAGTAGTTCTCGACCTGCTGGTAGCCCACGATCGCCGCCAGGATGACCAGCGCGGTCACCCATTCGCCCTGCACCAGCGCGATCGTGATCGGCAGCGCGCCGGCCAGGTACGTGCCGATCGTCGGGACGAACTGCGAGACCAGGCCGACCCACATGGCCAGCGGCAGCCAGTACGGCAGGTCGACCAGCAGGAACACGATGCCGTGGAACAGCGCGCTCACCAGGGCCAGGATGCCGCGCGAGATGACGTAGCCGCCCGCCTTCTGGGTGGCGATGTCCCACACCGTGAGCACCGTGCGCTGCCGCGACGGCGGCAGCCACGACGCCACGGTCGCGCGGAAGCGGGGGCCCTCGGCGGCGAAGTAGAACGTGAACAGGGCCACGGTGAACAGGTTGAACACCAGGCCCACGGCGGTCACCACGACGTTGAGCAGCCCGACGCCGAGGTCGGCCGCGACCTGGGCCAGATCCGAGGCGCCGACCCCCAGGCTGTCCAGGATCGACGTGGTCGACAGGTCGGTGCCGAAGCGCTCGTTGATCCGGGCGACCGCCTGGTTGAGCAGGTCCGGGATGCTGCTGATGAGCTGGGAGAGCTGGGTGACCAGCAGGTTGCCGAAGACGGCGAAGAACACGATCGTGCCCAGGCCCAGGCCGAGCATGACCAGGATCGTGGCGACGCCGCGGCGCAGGCCGCGGCGGGCCAGCCAGCCCACGGCGGGCTCGAGCGTCAGGCCGAGGAAGAACGCCAGGAACAGCACGTACCAGAAGGACTGCAGCTCCCCGAAGCCCCACAGCACCACGCGCATGACCACGAGCAGGGCCAGCACGAGCACGACGGCCCGTCGGAACCAGGGCGGCAGCGTCCGGTCGTCCCGGGGGTCGGTGAGGTCCCAGGGCAGCGTCGCCAGGCTGGTGTCCCGGGCAGCCGGGGCGGGGTCGCCGGCGCTGGGCCCGGCGGGCGGCGCGTCGGGCACACCCGGCCCGGCGGCGCCCGGTGCTGCGGGCTGGTCAGCCATGGGACTCCTCTCAGGACGTGCTCGGCCCATCGGCGCTCGCGGTCGGGCCATCGTGCACCTCGGCGCGCAGCAGCGCGAGGTCCTCGGCCAGGCGTCTGGTGCGTGCCTCGAGCTTGGACACCTCGTAGCTGAGCTGGACCACGACCAGCAGCAGGAACAGGATCGCGGCGAAGAACAGCAGGTTGGCCGGCAGCTCGAAGCCCAGCGTGTCCGCGGCCCAGCGCAGCAGGCCCGGGGCCAGGGCCACGACGACCAGCAGGGCGCTGACCGCCACCCACAGGGCCGCGAACCGCTCGCGCAGGATGCCGCGGCGCAGCAGCTCGGCCACGAACGCGGCCAGCAGCAGCGAGGCGACCAGCCCGACCCAGTTGATCCCCATCAGGACGCGGTGGGCGGGGTCGCGGCGGCGGGCAGCACCACCGGGGTCACGCGGACGGGCCGGCGCGCCAGCGCCACGTAGAGCGCCAGGACCGCCCGGCCGAGGTAGAGCGAGGCGCGGACCGGCGACTGGCTGGCGGCGCCGCCCTGCCGGCGTCGCATGGCGACGGGCACCTCGCGGACCGTCAGGCCCGCGCGCGCGGCCAGCACGAGCGACTCGACGGTGTCGCCGAGGTACTCGGCCGGGTAGTGGCGGGCGAACAGCGCGATCGCCTGCCGGTCGGCGGCCCGGAAGCCCGAGGTCGTGTCGGTCAGCGGGGTCCGGCAGACCCGGGTGAGGGTGGCGGCGAGCAGGTGCATGGCCCACCGCCGCGGACCGCGCACCTCGGGACCCGAGCCCCCGGCGAACCGCGAGCCGACCACCACCGAGGCGTCGGCCAGGCCGGCCACGATCGTCGGGATGCCCTCGGCGACGTGCTGGCCGTCGGCATCGACCTGGACCACCGCGTCGTAGCCGTGCCGCTGGGCGTAGAGGAACGCCGTGCGCATCGCCCCGCCCACGCCGACGTTGAACGGCAGGCTGATCACCCGGGCCCCGGCGGCCCGCGCCACGCGGGCCGTGCCATCCGTGGAGCCGTCGTCCACCACGAGGACGTCAGTGCCCGGGACCGCCGCCCGCACCTCGGCGATGACCGCCCCGATCGTCTCGGCCTCGTCCAGGGCCGGGATCGCCACGAGGGTGCGGGGCATGCCGGCATGGTGCCACAGCCCCACGGGCGCGACCTGTGTGCGCACCTGCCACCCCCTGCCTGCATCGCATGTCCCGGCCGGCGAGCGGCCGGGGTGGTCCTCGTCGGCCCATTCTCGCCGCGCGCCGCGGCCCTGCCTGCGCCGGACACGCCCCCTCACTACGATGGATCGATGCGCTCGCCGACCGAGACCGACGCGGTGCGCGCCGAACAGCCGGTCGTCTCGGCGATGTACGCCCGCCTCGACGAGCTCACCGAGCGCGCCGCCAGGGACCTCGCCCGGGCACGGCGCGCCGTCACCGCGGGCACGCCGGCCGCCCAGGTGGAGCGCGAGGGGATGATCCGGGCGTTCCACGAGCGCCTGGGCGCGCTGAGCTCGGCCGAGCGCCGCCTGTGCTTCGGCCGGCTGGACTTCACCGCCGACGGGCCGCCGGTCTACGTGGGCCGCCTGAGCCTGGCCGACGAGGCGCAGACCCTGCTGCTCACCGACTGGCGGGCCCCCGCCGCCGAGCCGTTCTACCGGGCCACCTCGGCCGAGCCGATGGGCGTCGCGCGACGACGGCACATCCTGCTCGAGGGCCGGCGGGTCAGCGCGGTCGAGGACGACGTGCTCGACCTCGACGCCGTCGCCGGCGAGCACTTCGAGGGCAACGGCGCCCTCATGGCGGCCCTGGCCGCCCGGCGCACCGGGCGCATGGGCGACATCGTGGCGACGATCCAGGCCGAGCAGGACCGCATCATCCGCGCTCCCCTGCCCGGGGTCCTCGTCGTCGAGGGTGGGCCGGGCTGCGGCAAGACCGTGGTGGGCCTGCACCGCGCGGCCTACCTGCTCTACACCCACCGGGAACAGATCGCGCGCAGTGGCGTGCTGGTCGTGGGCCCGAACCCGCTGTTCCTGCGCTACATCAGCCAGGTGCTGCCCGGCCTCGGCGAGTCCAGCGCGGTGCTCGCCACGCCGGCGCAGCTGCACCCGGGCGTCGAGGGCGTGCCGGAGCCGGACCCCCGCGCGGCCGCGGTCAAGGGCGACCTGCGGATGGCCGACGTGCTCGCGACCGCCGTGCGGCAGCGGCAGCGGGTGCCCGACGGGCCGCGCCAGCTGGTGGTGGCCGGCACCCGGATCACGCTGACCCCGGGGATGGTGGCGGCTGCCCGGGAACGCGCGCGGGCCTCGCGCAAGCCGCACAACCGGGCCCGCCGGACGTTCGTGCTCTCGCTGCTGGACCGGCTCGCCCAGGCCCTGGCCAGCGCGCGCAACGTCGACGCCGACAGCAACCGGGACATCCTGCTCGGCGACCTGCGCGACAGCCCCGACGTGCGCCGGGAGGTCAACCTCTGCTGGATGCCGCTCACCCCCGAGCAGGTCGTGGCCGACCTGTTCGCGGACCCGGGCGCGCTGGCCGCCGCCGCGCCCCGGCTGTCGCCCCGCGAGCGGGCGCTGCTCGCGCGGCCGCGCACGGCCGACTGGACGGTGGCCGACGTGCCCCTGCTCGACGAGGCGGCCGAGCTGCTCGGCGAGGACGACGAGCCCGCCCGGCGGGCCGCCGCGATCGCGGCCTCGGAGCGCGCCGCCGAGGAGGAGTACGCCCGCGGGGTGCTCGAGATGACCGGGGTGTCCGGGCTGACCGCCGGGGCGCTGCTCGACCGGTACGCCGACGGCGGCCGCACGCGCCGTTCGGTGGTCGACGCGGCGCTGGCGGACCGGACGTGGACGTACGGCCACGTGGTGGTCGACGAGGCCCAGGAGCTCTCCCCCATGCTGTGGCGGGTGCTGCTGCGGCGGTGCCCGAGCCGCTCGATGACGGTGGTCGGCGACCTGGCGCAGGCCTCGTCGCTGGCCGCGCCCCGGACCTGGGCCGACGTGTTCGACCGGCTCGTGCCCGGCCGCTGGTCGGTGCAGGGCCTGACGGTGAACTACCGCACCCCGGCCCCGATCATGGCGCTCGCCGGCGACGTGCTGCGCGCGGTCGACCCGGAAGCCCGCGTGCCCAGCTCGGTGCGCGACGGCGAGGCGCCCCGGGTGCGCGCCGTGCCGGACCTGCTGGCGCTGGGCAGCACCGCGGCGGAGGAGCTCGGGGCCTGGCTGGGCGAGGAGGGCCGGGCCGCGGTCATCGTGCCCCCGGCGCTGCGCGACCCGATGGCGCGCGCACTCGCCGCCGCCCTGCCCCACGGCGCCCTGGGCGTGGGCGGCACCGCCCTGGACACCCCGGTGAGCCTGCTCACCGTCGCCGAGGCCAAGGGCCTGGAGTTCGACCAGGTCGTGGTGGTCGAGCCGGCGGCGATCGCAGGCTCGGGGGCCCGCGGGGTGCACGACCTGTACGTCGCGCTCACCCGCGCGACGAGCACCCTGGTGGTGCTGCACGTCGACCCCCTCCCCCCGGGGTTCCCGGTCACCGCCGACCTGGCCGGCTCCGTGGCCTGACCCGCCGCCGCGCTACTCCGGCGGCAGGGCGGGGTCCACGCCCGGGCCCACGTGGTCGGCCAGCCACTCCACGAGCGGGCGCAGCTGGCGCCACCCGGCGCGCACCGTGGTGAGCGCCCGGCGGGTGCCCAGCCAGGGCTGCACCGGCACGTGCTTGGCCGCCGTGAGCGCCCGGAAGCGCAGCAGGTCGAGGTCGGGGTGGTCCGGCGCGACCCCCCGGGGCCGCGTCTTGAGCGGCTGGCCGTCGAGCTCCCAGTGCTGGCGCTCGAGCGTGCGCAGCATGGCCCGGACCTCACCGGCGTGGCCGGCCTCGATCGCCTCCCGGAACCGCACGAGCTGCTGGCCCAGCGGGGCGTACCACCCGCCGGCGACCATCAGCCCGCTCGCCGACAGCTGGACGTAGTACCCGACGGCGTCCTCGAGGCCGACCAGGCCGCCCTGGTGGTCCTTGATGGGGGCCTTGTCACGGCTGAACCGGGCGTCCCGGTACGGCCGGTACAGGCGGCCCTCGCCGAACTCCTCGGCGAGCTCGGCGAGCAGGGCGGCCATCGGGGCGCGCACCTGCTCCTCGTAGGTCCCGCGGTGCTCCTGCCACCAGGGCCGCGTGTTGTTGGCGGCCAGGGCGTCGTAGAAGTCGAACGCCTCGGCCGGGATCCCCGTGAAGGTGCGTGTCGTCATGGGCGCCAACGGTAGGCCCGATCGAGG
>JALOLK010000140.1 GCA_025456015.1 Candidatus Nanopelagicales bacterium | reverse complement strand
CCGCGCGTTCCGCGCCGAGATGGGCGGCACGCCGCGGCGCGGGCTGCTCTTCGAGGGCGCGCCGGGCACCGGCAAGACGCACCTGGCCAAGGCGATGGCACGCGAGGCCGGGGTGCCGTTCCTGTTCGTCTCGGCGACCAGCTTCCAGTCGATGTACTACGGCGCCACGGCGCGCAAGATCCGCTCCTACTTCAAGGCGCTGCGCAAGGCGGCCCGCCAGGAGGGTGGTGCGATCGGCTTCATCGAGGAGATCGACGCGATCGCGATGGCCCGCTCGGGGGTCGGCTCGTCGATGACCGCGGTCTCGGCGGCCAGCCTGGCCGCGCCCATGTGCTGCGGCGGGCTGTCCGGCCTGCCGTCGCTGTCGGTGTCCCCCGCGTCGGGGGCGGGGGGCGCCGGCCGTGTCGTGCACGGCATGGTGTCCGAGGGCACCGGCGGGGTCGTGAACGAGCTGCTCGTGCAGATGCAGTCCTTCGACGAGCCCGACGGCTGGCAGAAGACGCGGGCCTGGTTCACCGACCGGATCAACCTGCTGCTGCCGGCGCACCGGCAGCTGCGCCGGCCGGTCCCCGCGGCGGCGACCGTGCTGCTCATCGCCGCGACGAACCGCGCCGACAACCTCGACCCGGCGCTGCTGCGCCCCGGCCGGTTCGACCGCCGGCTCTCGTTCGACCCGCCGACCCGGACCGGGCGCCTCGAGCTCATCGAGCACTTCCTCGCGCGCAAGGCCCACGCGGCCGAGCTCGACGACGCCGACGTGCAGGCCGGCATCGCCGCGGTGACCCAGGGCTACACGCCGGTCATGATCGAGCACCTCTTCGACGAGGCCCTCGTGAACGCCCTGCGCCGCGGGGACAACGCCATGACCCGCGCCGACGTCGAGGCCGCCCGGCTCACCGAGGAGATCGGCCTGGGCCAGCCGGTGGCGTACACCGCCCACGAGAGCCGCCTGATCGCCACGCACGAGTCGGGCCATGCCACGATGGCCCACCTCGTCGCGCCGCACCGGCGCCTGGAGGTGCTGTCGATCATCAAGCGCCGTGACGCCCTGGGCATGCTCGCCCACGGCGATGCCGAGGACGTCTTCACCCGGTCGCGCTCCGAGATGCTGGCCCTGATCCAGATCGCCATGGGCGGCCAGGTGGCCGAGGAGCTCTTCTTCGGCGATGTCTCGACCGGCCCGGGTGGGGACCTGTCCTACGCCACCACGGTGGCCGCCCAGATGGTGGGCGCGGTCGGGATGGGCGGGTCGCTGGTGAGCCTGGCCGCGGTGCAGCAGTCCGCCTTCGCGGACTCCAACCTCGTGGGCCGGGTGCTCGCCGACCCGGCCGGGCGCGAGGCCGTCGAGCGGATCCTGTCCGACCAGAAGCAGGTGGCCCGCGAGCTGCTCACCGCGAACCAGCACGTGGTCGTCGCGCTGCGCGACGCGCTGCTGGAGCGCCACGAGCTGGTCGGCCGCGAGATCCGGGAGGTCATCGAGTCGGCGGCGCCGCCGGTGGACCTGCGGGTGCCCGCCCGGCTCTGAGGGCTGGGCGCGCCCGGCGGGCGTCCCCTCGGGGCGCCCTCGGGGGCTTCAGCCGACGTGGCGCGGCTCGGGCAGGGCCCGCGGCAGCATCCGCTCGGTGGGGCCCACGTACACCTGGCGGGGCCGGCCGATCCGGGTGGCCGGGTCCTCGATCATCTCGCGCCACTGCGCGATCCAGCCGGGCAGCCGGCCCAGCGCGAACAGCACGGTGAACATGCGCGTGGGGAACCCGATGGCCTTGTAGATCAGGCCCGTGTAGAAGTCGACGTTCGGGTAGAGCTTGCGCGAGGCGAAGTAGTCGTCGGCCAGCGCGATCTCCTCGAGCTCCAGGGCGATGTCGAGCAGGGGGTCCGATCCGCCGACCCGCTCGAGCACGTCGTGGGTCGCGGCCTTCACGATGGCCGCCCGGGGGTCGTAGTTCTTGTAGACGCGATGGCCGAAGCCCATGAGCTTGGCACCGGCCTCGCGGTCCTTGACCCGCTGCACGAAGGTGCGCGCGTCGAGGCCGTCGCGGTGGATGCGCGTGAGCATCTCGAGGACCGCCTGGTTGGCCCCGCCGTGGAGCGGGCCGAACAGCGCGTTGATGCCGGCCGAGACGCTGGCGAACATGTTGGCGTGCGAGGAGCCGACGAGGCGCACGGTGGAGGTCGAGCAGTTCTGCTCGTGGTCGGCGTGCAGCACGAAGAGCATGTCGAGCGTGCGCACGATGAGCGGGTCGATCTCGTAGGGGGCGGTCGGCACGCCGAAGGTCATGCGCAGGAAGTTCTCGGTCAGCCCCAGGCTGTTGTCCGGGTACAGGAAGGGCTGGCCGATCGACTTCTTGTGCGCGTACGCCGCGATCGTGGGCAGCTTGGCCAGCAGCCGGATCGTCGAGATGTGCACCTGCTCGGGGTCGAACGGGTCCAGCGAGTCCTGGTAGAAGGTGCTCAGCGCCGAGACGGCCGAGCTCAGGACCGGCATCGGGTGGGCGTCGCGCGGGAACCCGTCGAAGAAGCGCCGCAGGTCCTCGTGCAGCATCGTGTGCTGGCGGATGTTGTCCTCGAACCCGCGCAGCTCGTCGGCCGTGGGCAGCTCGCCGTAGATGAGCAGGTAGCTGACCTCGGTGAAGCTCGAGTGCGCCGCGAGCTGCTCGATCGGGTAGCCCCGGTAGCGCAGGATGCCGGCGTCGCCGTCGATGTAGGTGATGGCCGAACGGCACGACGCGGTGTTGACGAACCCCGGGTCGTAGGCGACGTGCTGGCTGTCCTTGAGCAGCATGCCCATGTCCCAGCCGGACTCCCCGTCCGTCGCGCCGAGCTCGGCCAGCTCGATCTCGCCGTGCTCGTGGACGACCTTCGCGTTGGCCATGCGTCCTCCCGTGTCCCCGGTGCTGCGCCCGGCGCTGGCCACAATACTCATGCGGGCCCCTGCGGGCGCGGCCCGAGCGGGCCTGGCTGCGATGCCCCCCCGGGTACGAGGGGGGCCGCTGCGCCGGCCACTTCCGGGGGGCCCTGCCGAGGTCCACGGGGCAGGGGTGTTCCATTGCGCCATGCGCCTCGACCACGTCTCCTACGCAGCCCCGGTGGAGCATCTGGCCGACACGGTCCAGCGGATCGGGTCGGCCCTCGGCGCGTCCTTCACCGACGGTGGGCTGCATCCGCGGTTCGGCACCCGCAACTTCGTGCTGCCGCTGGCCGGGGGCTGCTACCTCGAGGTGGTGGCCGCCCTGGACCACCCGGCCACCGACACCGCGCCGTTCGGCCGGGCCGTGCGGACGCGCGCCGAGCAGGGGGGCGGGTGGATGGGCTGGGTGGTCGCCGTCACCCACATGGACCGGATCGAGGCTCGGCTGGGCCGCCCGGCGGTGGCCGGGCACCGGGTGCGGCCCGACGGGTACGACCTGCGCTGGCGCCAGATCGGCGTGCTGGACACGATCGCCGACGCGCAGTTGCCCTTCTTCGTCCAGTGGGAGTGCGAGCCCGCCCAGCACCCGGCGGCCGGAGGGCGCGACGTGCGGATCGCGGCGCTGGAGATCGCCGGCTCGCCCGACCGGGTGGCCGAGTGGCTCGGCGAGCCCAGCCACCACCCGCTCGACGACAGCGAGGTGCTGTGGCTGCCCGAGGACGACCCGGCCGGTCCCGGCCTGGTGGCGGTCACGTTCCAGACCCCCCGCGGCATCGTGCGGATCGACTGACCCCCGGGGTCCGCGCCTCGACCTCTCCCGTGCGGCCCGGGGCTCGGACCGGGGCCCCACCCGGCCTCCGCTGCGCGGCGTCGTCCCCTGGCGCTCTCGAGGCGCCCGGCCGCCGGGGGCGACCGCGAATGCCACGTCCGCAACCCCGTCCCAAGGGTTGGCGCGCCTCTGAGCCTCGGAATCCACACACCCGCGTGCTCCACGGACTCGAGGGGGTGCACTTCGAGGCCGATCCCGTTGGCAGCCGGGCCGGGCAGGGGGCAGATTGAGGGATTCG
>JALOLK010000077.1 GCA_025456015.1 Candidatus Nanopelagicales bacterium | reverse complement strand
CGCCTGGCCACGCCTCCGCACCTGACCACCCCTCCGCACCTGCCCCCCGGATTGCGTTCGGTTTCGGAGAACCAGCCGCTCCCAGATCGAACGCGATCCCGGGTTGCGTGGCGCAGATCGAACGCGATCGCCTGGGGGACCGGGCCGGCCGGGGGGGGAGCCGACCGGGCCGGGGGACCGGGCCGGCCGGGGGGGAGCCGACCGGGCGGAGGGGCCGGGTCGGGCGGGGCGCACGGGGCCGGGCGGGCCGCTCACTAGGCTGCGCGCATGCGCGTGATGCTCGCCGACCACCCGCTGGTCGCCCACAAGCTGACCACCCTGCGGGATGCCCGGACCGACTCCCCCACGTTCCGGCGCCTCGTCGACGAGCTCGTCACGCTGCTGGCCTACGAGGCCACCCGCGACATCCGGGTCGAGCAGGTGCCGATCACCACCCCGGTGGCCCCCATGCACGGGCTGCGGATGGCCGCGCCCCGGCCCGTCGTGGTGCCGATCCTGCGCGCCGGCCTGGGCATGCTCGACGGGATGACGAAGCTGCTGCCGACCGCCGAGATCGGCTTCCTCGGGATGATCCGCGACGAGGTCACGCTGGCGGCGTCGACGTACGCCGACCGGCTGCCGATGGACCTGGCCGGCCGCCAGGTCTTCCTCCTCGACCCGATGCTGGCCACCGGGGGCACGCTCATGATGGCGATCGACCTGGTGCTGGCCCGAGGGGCGCGCGACGTGACCGCGGTCTGCCTGCTGGCCGCGCCCGAGGGCATCGCGGCGGTGGACCAGCACGTGGCCGGCCGCCTGCCCACGATCACCCTGGTGACGGCCGCGATCGACGAGCGGCTCAACGAGCACGGCTACATCGTGCCGGGCCTGGGCGACGCCGGGGACCGGCTCTACGGCATCGTCTGACGGCCCCCGACCCGCCCGCCGCCCCGAGCACGCGCGGCGCGACCGCTGGGCGTCATCCCCGCTCGGCGGCCTCGAGGTCCTCGGCGTGCGGTCGCTCGAGCGGCGCGAACTCCCCGTCGAGCACCAGCTCGCCGACCTGGCCGTAGACCCACGGCTCGTTGTCGGGGTCGTGGCCGATCGGGGCGCCGGCGACCACCGGCACGCCGAACTCCTCCAGCCGGTGCTCCATGAACCGCTCGGCGTGCGGGTCGCGCTCGCCGGGCATCGCGCTGAACGAGCCGAGCACGAACGCCTGCGCGCCCATGAGCCCCCCGGACAGCTGCAGCTGGGTCACCATGCGGTCCAGCCGGTAGACCGGCTCGCCGACGTCCTCCAGCACGACGATCGCGTCGTGCGCCCGCAGGGCGTGCTGCGTGCCGGCCAGCGCTGCGAGCATCGCGAGGTTGCCCCCGATCATCGGACCGCTCACCGAGCGGCGCGGCCCGGCGACCAGCTCGACGCGCGCGCCGAAGCCACTGCCCTGCTGGAGCATGGCGCGGACGCGCTCGCGGGCACGGTCGGCGGCGAGGTCGCCCAGCGCGGTGATCACCGGGGCGTGGACGCCGAGCAGGCCGCCGTGCCCCGGCTGCCCGGGGTCGTCCACCAGGCCGTGCTCGCCGTAGAGCGCGGCGAGGAAGGCGGTGGCATCGGAGAAGCCCAGCAGGGGACGGCCCGGCACGACCTGCGGGCTCCGCGCGATCCGGATGAGGTCCTCGAGCAGGTGCATCGAGCCGAACCCACCGCGCGCGAACCAGATGGCGTCGAGCTCCGGGTCGGTCATGGCCCAGTGCAGGTCCTCGCGGCGCTCGTCGGGGGTGCCGGCCGTGTGCCCGGCCACCTTGAGGACGTGCCGGCCGATGACCGCCCGGTACCCCCAGGCGTGCAGCACGTCCACGCCGCGACCGAGGCGGTCGGGCTGGACCACCCCGGAGGGGGCGATCACCCCGATGCGGGCCCCCGCGGGCAGCAGCGGGCCGGGCAGCTCGGGTTGGCGCAGCAGCATCACGGACCCCCTGGACGTGCACCTGACCGCGGACGGGGCCACCGTAGCCCCGGGGGGCCGGCGATCGGCGGACGGGCACGAGTGACCCCCCGCGCACCCATCAGAGCCCGCTTATCCTTGCTGCCTTCCGGCCCTGGGGAGGTTCGCAGGGTGACGCCGCACGGGGGGTCGACGAGGAGTCTACGCGGCCGGCAGGGGCGCCTGCACCCCGCCGATCCCGCGCCCGTGGGATGGCCCCCGGCGCCCCGGCCGCCCGGCGCTCTGGCGGGAACGGGCTCGGCGCCCGGGTAGGATCCTCCGCGGAGGATTCGCCTAGTGGCCTAGGGCGCACGATTGGAAATCGTGTTGGGGCAACACCCCTCACGGGTTCAAATCCCGTATCCTCCGCCGCCGCGAGGGGGCTCCCACGGGAGCCCCCTCGTCGTCGTCCCAGGCTCCCGGCGCCGGTCGGTCGCAGGGCCCTTCGCGGGTGGGTGAGGGTCGTTCGTCCCATACCCGCGGGGGTACGCCGGCGGCATGATCGGGGCGTCCCGAACGACGCACTGCGGGTCGGCGGCACGGATCGCGCGCAGATGTCCCACCAGCGCGCCTCCCCCGTCCGCCGGGTCTACGGTGAGGCGTTGCCCAATACCACCGGGGGTATGCCCATGTCCCGAACCGTGATCCTCGGCGCCGGCATCGCCGGCCACACCGCCGCCCTGCACCTGCGCCGCATGCTGGGCAAGGAGCACGAGGTCGTCGTCGTCTCGCCGAACTCGCAGTGGAACTGGATCCCCTCGAACATCTGGGTCGGCGTGGGCCAGATGACGGCCAAGCAGGTGCTGTTCCCCCTCGCCCCGGTCTACCGGCGCAAGGGGATCGTCTTCCACCAGGCGCTGGCCGTCGAGCTGCACGGCGAGGGCAGCGCGGAGCAGCCCGAGCCCCACGTCACCGTGCGGTACACCGATCCCTCGCGCCGGGGCGAGCAGGCACGCATCACGTACGACTTCCTGGTCAACGCCACCGGGCCCAAGCTGAACTTCGCTGCCACCCCGGGCCTGGGGCCCGACGGCGGCAACAGCTGGTCGGTGTGCACCGCCGGGCATGCGACCGAGGCCAACGCGGCGCTGCACCAGGTCATCGACGCGCTGCGGGCGGGCCAGCGCCAGACCCTGCTCATCGGCATGGGGCACGGCACGTGCACCTGCCAGGGCGCGGCGTTCGAGTACACGTTCAACGTCGAGCACGAGCTGGTCAAGGAGGGCGTGCGCGACCTCGCCGAGGTCATCTACATCACCAACGAGGCCCGCCTCGGCGACTTCGGCATGGACGGCATGAACTTCGGCTACCAGGGCCAGGTGATGAGCAGCCAGGACTTCACCGAGTCGTTCTTCGAGGAGCGCGGCGTGAAGGCGATCATCGGCGCGCACATCGAGGCCGTGGAGCCGGGCCGTGTCCGCTACGAGCTGCTCGACGGCTCGAAGGCGGAGCAGTCCTTCGACTTCGCGATGCTCCTGCCGCCGTTCCGCGGGGCCGACCTCAGGGCGTTCGACCGCGAGGGCAACGACGTCAGCGACCAGGTGTTCGCCCCCAGCGGCTTCATGAAGGTCGACGCGGACTACAGCCCCAAGTCGTACGCCGAGTTCAGGGCCAGCGACTGGCCGCGCACCTACCAGTCGGCCGTGTACGACAACGTCTGGGCCGCGGGCATCGCGTTCGCGCCCCCGCATCCGATGTCCGAGCCGCGCACGACGCCGAACGGCACGTCCATCACGCCCGCCCCGCCGCGCACCGGCATGCCCTCCGGCGTGATCGGGCGGGCGGTCGCCCAGACGATCGCCGAGCGGGTCAAGCACGGGGCTGCCGGCACGGTGCACACCGCCTCGATGGCCGAGCAGGGTGCGGCGTGCCTGGCCTCAGGGGGCAAGGGCGTGTTCAGCGGCAAGGCCGCCGCGATGACCGTCTACCCGATCATCCCCGACAAGGAGACGTACGGGGAGCTGGGCCGCGACACCAGCCAGACCTTCGGCGAGCTCGGGCTCAGCGCCCACTGGATGAAGGTCATGCTCCACTACCTGTTCATCTACAAGGCCAAGGCCCGCCCGCTTTGGCACCTCATCCCGGAGTAGGGGTCCCCGTGAGCAACGTGACGAGCTTCCCGGACGCGCGCAAGCCCTCCCCGCGTGAGGTCAAGGCCCGCAGCAACGTGCTGGTGCAGGCGTGGCGCTTCGCCGTGCTGAACCTCAAGATGATCACGATCGTGACCAAGGGCCATCACTGACCCAGTCGTCCGGCCCGGATCGCGCCGCCGCGCTGCCGGCCGGCCCGACGCCCCCTGCCCGTGCCGACGCCGGATGCGCGTCCCCGCCCCCTGCGTCATGATCGACTGAGGCATCGATGGCACCACACGAGAGGGGCAAGGCATGGCGACCACACGTCGGGCATCCGCGGTCTGGGACGGCTCGCTCACGGAGGGCTCCGGAGCAGTGACCTTCGAGTCCTCGCGCCTGGGCACCCACCCCGTGAGCTGGCCGGCGCGCTCCGCCGAGCCCAATGGGGTCACCAGCCCCGAGGAGCTCATCGCCGCGGCCCACGCCACCTGCTTCTCGATGGCCCTGTCCAACGGCCTGACCAAGGCCGGGACCCCGCCGACCCAGCTGCGCACCTCGGCCGAGGTGGACTTCCAGCCGGGCACCGGGATCACGGGCATCCGCCTGCACGTGGCCGGCGAGGTGCCCGGCGTCGACGACGAGGGGTTCCGGGCCGCGGCCGAGCACGCCAAGGCGAACTGCCCGGTCAGCCAGGCGCTGGCCGCGGTGCCGATCGAGCTCACGATCGGGTAGCCACGGGCGAACCCTCGGATCAGGGGGGCGGGAACTGCCCGCCGGTCTCCTCGAGCAGCCGGCGGGCGGCCATGCGGCCGGCCTCGACGACGAGGTCCATCTGGTGCCACTCGAGGGTCCCGACGCCCAGCGGCGGCGGCGTGATCACCGTGGCCCCCGAGGCCCGCGCCGCCTGGACCGCCCCACCGCTGCCGATCATCATGACGCGCAGCAGCGTGTCGCCCATCGAGGGCATCCGCGGCGGGCCGGTCCGCCTCGCCGACCCACCGCCGCCGCCCATCGTGATGTTCACGGCCAGGATCGGGCCCTCGTCGCGCTGGGTCAGCAGCCCGACGGGCAGGTTGTCGAGCACCCCGCCGTCGACGAGCAGGCGGTCGGCGATCCGCATGGGCGGGAACAGCACCGGGATCGAGACCGACGCGCTGATGGCCTCGGCGAGGTCGCCCCGGCGGTGCTCCATCGGGACCCGGCCGAGCAGGTCCACGCTCATGCAGCGGAACTGCCGCGGCAGCGCCTGGATCTCCTGGCCGCCGAGCCGGTGGCGCAGCATGCTGCGCGTGCGCCGGCCCTTGATCAGCGACACCGAGGGGAAGGTGTAGTCGCCGATCGGGTTGGCCCGCACGAAGTCCTCGTAGTGCACGTCGTGCAGCGTCTGCGGGTCCAGGCCACTGGCCCACGCGCCGGCCACGATGGACCCGATGCTGGCCCCGGCCACCCGGTCCACCAGGATCCCCGCCTCGGTGAGCTCCTGCAGCACGCCGATGTGCGCGAAGCCGCGCGCCCCGCCGCCGGCCATCACCATGCCCACCGACCAGCCGCCGATCCGGGCGGCGAGCATCCGCAGGTCGTCGCCGGGGACGCCCTCGGCCGCGATCGTGACCTGCCAGGGGTCCAGCACGGCGCACCAGCGGCGCAGCGTCTCCTCCAGGGGGCGAGTGCCCACGAGCACGAGGTCGGCCCCGGGGGGCAGGTCCACGGCATCGTCGGGCGGCCCGCTGGTGGCGGCTGCGACGAGCACCACCTGGTCGGCCTGCCGCAGGCAGAGGTCCCGGTGCGGGTCGCCGGCCGCGGCCACGAGCAGCACCCGGTCGAGGACGCCCTCGGCCCGCTCGAGCGACTCCGGCGTCGGGTCGGCCAGCACGTCGGCCGCCAGCCGGGTCCGCAGGTGCGTGCGCACCGCGTGCGCGACGGCCTCGACCGGCGCATCCGGGTGCAGCCCGACCACGGCCACGACCACCGGCTGCGTGCCGGCGGCGCGGGCCGGCGGCCGGGCGTCGCTGAGCTGCCGCGCGAGCACGCCGGCCAGGGCCGGGTACGCCGCGGCGTCGCCGGCCATCGCCGCGTCGAACTGCTCGCGGGACACCTCGCTCAGGACGCTGTCCCGGCGCGCCCGGATCGAGGCCGAGCGGGTGCCGCCGGTGAGCAGGGCCAGCTCGCCGACCACCGAGCCCGGCCCGAGCTCGCGCACGACCTCGTCGCCGACCACGACCTCGAGCCGACCCGCCCGCAGCACGAAGACCGAGTCCGCCGGGTCACCGGCGTGGAACAACCAGGCGCCGCCGTCGAGGCGCCGATCGCGCGCGGCCTCGTCCAGGGCGGCGCGCACCGCCTCGGGCAGCTGGCTGAACAGCGGCACGGCGCCGATGGAGGCGGGGGCCTGGTCGGTGGCCCCGCGCGGGGGCGGCAGGTGCACCTCGATCCGGCGGGCCGCCGGGTCGTCGGCCTCCTCGCTCGCCGGGACGATCCGGCCCAGGAACAGCGCGATCACCGCGACGGTCGCGAACGCGGCCACCGACATCCACCAGCCCTGGCGGAAGGCGTCCACCGAGGTCGCCGGGGTGGGCGTGCCGATGATGACCACGAGCAGGGCGATGCCCAGCACGCCGCCCAGCTGCCGGGTGCTCGACACGACCGCGGAGGCGGTCGCGTACCGGCCGCCCGGGACGGCGGCCAGCGCCGCGCTGCCGAGCAGCGGCAGGGTCATGCCCACGCCGATGCCGCTGAGCACCTGGCCGGGCAGCCACTCGGTCAGGAACGCGGGCGTGACGCCCACCTGCGTGGCGTACCAGACGTAGGAGGCGGCCCACACCAGCGCGCCGGGGACGATGAACGTGCGATAGCCCCGCTGCGCGGCGATCGGGCCCAGGACGGCAGCGACCACGGCCGCGATGAGCGCCGCCGGCACCAGCGCCAGGCCCGCCCGCAGCACGCTGTAGCCCCAGACGTAGGACAGCCACAGGACGTTCGTGAGCAGGTAGGCGTAGAAGCCCAGGCCGGCGGCCACGGTGGCGAGGTTGCCGACGGTGAAGGCGCGCACCCGGAGCAGCTCGGGGTCCAGCAGCGGCGAGCGGTGCCGCCGCGAGCTCAGCACGAAGGCGACCAGCAGCAGCCCGGCGGCCGCGAAGCTGGCCAGCACCGCGGGGCTGGTCCAGCCCCACGACTCGCCCTGGACGATGGCCAGGGTGAGCAGGCCCAGGGCCACGGCGAACAGGGCCGCACCACCGAGGTCGGGCAGGGTGCGCCGGCCCGGCGCGCGGCTCTCGACCAGCGAGCGACGGGCCACCACCCACGCGACGACCCCGAACGGGAGGTTGACCAGGAACGCCCAGCGCCAGTCGCCCCACTCGACGAGCAGCCCGCCGATCGGAGGCCCGAGGCCCGACGCGAGGGCCGCGGAGGCCCCCCACAGCCCGACCGCGTGGGTCCGCCTCTCGGCCGGGAAGGCCGCCACGACCAGCGCCAGCGAGGCCGGCACGAGCATCGCGGCGCCGAGGGCCTGCACCACCCGCGCGCCGACGAGCACGGCCACCGACGGGGCCAGGGCACAGGCCACCGACGCGACGGTGAAGACCAGCACGCCCCAGACGAACGCCCGCCGGCGGCCGATGAGGTCGCTCATCCGGCCGAAGGGCACCAGGAAGGCCGCGAACACGATGTTGTAGGCGTTGAGGATCCACGACAGGTTGCTGATCGTGGCCTCGGGGAACGACGCCCGGATGCTCGGGAAGGCGACGTTGACGATGGTCGCGTCGAGGAAGGCCAGGAAGGCCCCGAAGGACGCGACGCCCAGGACGGTCCCGCTGGCCACCCGGCCGCGCCGCACCTCGCCCAGCTGCCCACGGCTGGCGACCGTCGCCCTGGCCATCGCACCTCCCGTGGCGAGCGCGACGGAGTCTGCCCGCCGCCCGGGCACCGTACGCCCAAGGAGATGGTGACGCGCGGTGATCGGTCGTGGGCCGGAGGCGGCGACGCTGCGTGACCGCCGGCGCCGGCGTGGCCGGGGCCTCAGACGGCGGTGAGCACCAGGCCGGCGTCGGCCCCCGTGGGGGCGACGTCCACGCGGACCGTGGCCCCGTCGCGGAACTCCCCGGCGAGGATCCCCCGCGCGAGCGGGTCACCGATCGCCGACTGGATCAGGCGGCGCAGCGGGCGGGCCCCGTAGGCCGGGTCGAAGCCGTGGTCGGCCAGCCACTCCCGCGCCGCGGGCTCCACCTCGAGGGTGAGCCGGCGATCGGCCAGCCGACCTGCCAGCAGGGCCACCTGCAGGTCGACGATCGAGGCGAGGTCCGCACGGGTGAGCGACTCGAACACCACCATCTCGTCGAGGCGGTTGAGGAACTCGGGCTTGAAGGCGGAGCGCACCACGGCCATCACCGCGTTGCGACGCTGCTCGGGGCTCAGCGTCGGGTCGATCAGGGCCTGCGACCCGAGGTTCGAGGTGAGGATCAGGATCGCGTTGCGGAAGTCCACGGTGCGACCCTGGCCGTCGGTGAGCCGGCCGTCGTCGAGCACCTGCAGCAGCACGTCGAACACCTCGGGATGGGCCTTCTCCACCTCGTCGAGCAGCACCACGGTGTACGGCCGGCGGCGGACCGTCTCGGTGAGCTGGCCACCCTCCTCGTAGCCGATGTAGCCCGGCGGGGCGCCCACGAGCCGGGCGACCGAGTGCTTCTCGCCGTACTCGCTCATGTCGATGCGGGTGATCGCCCGCTCGTCGTCGAACAGGAACTCCGCGAGGGCCTTGGCCAGCTCGGTCTTGCCCACGCCGGTGGGGCCGAGGAACAGGAACGAGCCGGTCGGCCGGTTCGGGTCGGCGATGCCGGCCCGGGCGCGGCGCACCGCGTCGGAGACGGCGCGCACCGCCGCGGCCTGGCCGACCACGCGGGCGCCGAGCTCGTCCTCCATGCGCAGCAGCTTGGTCGTCTCGCCCTCGAGCAGCCGGCCGGCCGGGATGCCGGTCCACGCGGCCACGACCTCGGCCACGTCGTCGGGGCCGACCTCCTCGCGGACCATCGCCGAGCGGGAGTTGGCCTCCTCGGCGACGGCCTCGAGCTGCTGCTCCAGCGCGGGCAGGTCGCCGTAGAGCAGCCGGGCGGCGGTCTCGAAGTCGCCCTCGCGCTGGGCGCGGTCGGCGGCCATCCGCAGCTCGTCGATGCGGATCTTGAGCTCGCCGACCCGGTCCAGGCCCGCCTTCTCCTGCTCCCAGCGGGCGCGCAGGCCGGCCAGCGTCTCCTCCTTGTCGGCCAGGTCCGCGCGCAGCTTGGCCAGGCGCGCCACCGAGGCCTCGTCGGTCTCCTTGGCCAGGGCCAGCTCCTCCATGCGCAGCCGGTCGACCTGGCGCTGGAGCTGGTCGATCTCCACCGGCGAGGAGTCGATCTCCATGCGCAGCCGCGAGGCGGCCTCGTCCACGAGGTCGATCGCCTTGTCGGGCAGGAAGCGGCTGGTGATGTAGCGGTCGGACAGCGTCGCGGCCGCGACCAGCGCGGCGTCGGCGATGGCCACCTTGTGGTGGGCCTCGTACTTCTCCTTCAGGCCGCGCAGGATGCCGATGGTGTCCTCGACGCTGGGCTCGCCGACGAGCACCTGCTGGAAACGCCGCTCGAGCGCGGGGTCCTTCTCGATGCGCTCGCGGTACTCGTCGAGCGTGGTCGCCCCCACCATCCGCAGCTCGCCGCGGGCCAGCATCGGCTTGAGCATGTTGCCCGCGTCCATGGCCGAGTCGCCGCCGGCGCCCGCGCCGACGACGGTGTGCAGCTCGTCGATGAAGGTGACCACCTGGCCGTTCGAGTCGGCGATCTCGGACAGCACGGCCTTGAGCCGCTCCTCGAACTCGCCGCGGTACTTGGCGCCGGCGACCATGCCGGCGAGGTCCAGCGCGATCAGGCGCTTGCCCTTGAGCGACTCGGGCACGTCGCCGGCGACGATGCGCTGGGCGAGGCCCTCCACGACCGCGGTCTTGCCGACGCCGGGCTCGCCGATGAGCACGGGGTTGTTCTTCGTGCGGCGGGACAGCACCTGCACGACGCGGCGGATCTCCGCGTCGCGACCGATCACCGGGTCGATCCGGCCCTCGCGGGCCCGGGCGGTCAGGTCGATGCCGTACTTCTCCAGGGCCTTGAAGCTGCCCTCGGGATCGGCGGAGTCGACCCGGCGGCCGCCTCGGGCGGCGTCCAGCGCCCGCAGCAGGGCCTCGGGCGTGGCCCCGGCGGCGGCGAGCATGGGCCCGGTCGGGGCATCCGGGGCGGCCAGGGCGATGAGCACGTGCTCGGTGGACACGAAGCCGTCGCCCCGCGTGCGGGCCAGGTCGCCAGCCGCCTTGAGCACGCGGTACGTGGGCTGGGCGAGATCGGCGCTGGCGACGGTCGCGCCGGCGGCGGCCGGGAGGGCGGCGATCTGGCGCTCGGCCTGGCCGGCCAGGGCAGTGACGTCGGCGCCGAGGCCCTCGAGCAGCGCGGTCGCGATGCCGTCGCGCTGGGCGAGCAGGGCGGCCAGCACGTGGATGGGCTCGACGTGGGCGTTGCCACGGCCGGCGGCCTCGCGCACGGCCGCGCTCAGGGCCTCCTGGGTGCGGGTGGTGAACTGATCGGCCATGCGGGCCTCCTTGCGGGCTGGTGGCGACACCCCGCGGGCCTCGTGTCATCCCCGGTGCAGCGGCGACGCCGCTGCGATGACACAGGCGCACGAGGGGCCATGGGTGCGGGTCGGTCGGTCGAGGTGGTGGTGGTGGGTCAGCGGCGGCGGTCGGGGCGCCAGACCACCAGCGCGGTCGAGCGCTCGCGGGACTCCATCGCGTCGAGCCGGCGCCGGATCTGGGCCAGCTGCTCCTCGAGCTCGAGGATGCGCATGATCCCGGTGAGGTTCACCCCGTCAGCGGCCAGCCGCTGCACCTCACGCAGCCGGGCGATGTCGCGCATGGAGTACAGCCGGTTGCGCCCACCGATGCGGTTGGGCGAGACCAGGCCCATGCGGTCGTACTGGCGCAGGGTCTGCGGGTGCAGGCCGGCCAGCGCGGCGGCCACGGAGATCACGTAGACGGGGGTGTCGTCGTCGAAGTCCAGCTCCACGGGTCACCTCCTCAGGCCGGAGCGGTGCGGCCGATGCCCGGGCGGGCCTCGGCCGTGGCGATGAGCGATGCGCGCGGGTCGGGCTCGGCCAGCGCGGTGGCGTACCCCGCCAGGGCCTCGCGCGCGACGTCGGGCAGGCTGCGCGGCACCACGACCTCGACGGTCACCAGCAGGTCGCCGGTGGTCCCGTCGCGGCGCGCCGCGCCCCGGCCGCGCACGCGGAACGTGCGCCCGTTGGCCGTGCCGGCCGGGATCTTCAGGGTCACCCGGCCACCGCGGGGCAGCGGCACCGGGACGTCGGCGCCCAGGGCGGCCTCGGGGAACGTCACCGGCACGGTGACCGTGACGTGGTCCCCCGAGCGGGCGAACACCGGGTCGGCCCCGACGTGCACGACGATGAACAGGTCACCGGGGGGCCCGCCGAACTCGCCGGGGGCGCCCTTGCCCTTGAGCCGGATGCGCGCGCCGTCGCTGACCCCCGGGGGGATCCGCGCGGTGACCGGACGGGCCGCCCGGGCGCGACCGGAGCCCGAGCAGGTCGGGCACGGGTCGTCGACCACCATGCCGCGGCCGCGGCACTCCCGGCACGGCTCGGGCAGGGCGAACCCGCCGCCGCTGCGCAGCACCTGGCCCTGGCCGTCGCAGGTGGGGCACAGCCGTGGGCTGGTCCCCGCCTTCGCCCCGGTCCCCTGGCAGGTGCCGCAGGGCTCGTCGGTGGTGAGGCGCAGCGAGACGGTCACGCCGTCGAGGGCCTCGACGAACCCGATCGTGGCCTCGCTCTCGATGTCCGCCCCCCGCCGCGGCGAGCGCGGCGTCGTTCGGCTGGGCCACCGGCGCCGCCACCCTGCTGGCGCATCTGGGCCAGCAGGTCGTCGAGGTTGACGTTGCCCGCGCCGGTGCCCGTCGGCCCGCCCCCGGCGCCGCCGGGGAACCGGAAGCCGCCGGCCCCGCTGCCGAACAGGGTGCGGGCCTCGTCGTACTCCCGGCGGGTCTTGGGGTCCGAGAGCACGTCGTAGGCCTCGGAGACCTCCTTGAAGCGGGACTCCGCCGCGGCGTTGTCCGGGTTCTTGTCGGGGTGGTGCGCTCGGGCGAGGGTGCGGTAGGCCTTCTTGATCTCGTCGGCCGAGGCGTCCTTCTTCACGCCCAGGACCTTGTAGTAGTCCTTGTCGATCCAGTCCTTCGTGCTCACCGCACCCCCACCTCCCTTCGTCGGGTCGATGCTGCCTAGTCGGTGCCGGCCACGGAGACCCGGGCCGGGCGCACGACCCGGCCCTTGAACTCGTAGCCGGCCTGCAGGACCGTCACCACCGTCGGCTCGGTGACGCCCTCGCGCGCCTCGCGCATGAGGGCCTCGTGCCGGGTCGGGTCGAACGGCTCGCCCTCGGCTCCGAAGGCGTGCAGCCCCACGCGGGTCAGGACCCCCTCGAGGGCCTCGCCCACCGAGCGGAACCCGCCGACCAGCTCGCCGTGCTCGCGGGCCCGGCCGATGTCGTCGAGGATCGGCAGCAGCTCGGCCAGCACCGCCTCGACGGCCCGGTCGCGCACCAGCTCGCGGTCGCGCTCCACGCGCTTGCGGTAGTTCTGGTACTCGGCGTGCACCCGCTGGAGGTCCGCGGTGAGGGCGGCCACCTGGGCGGCGGCCACCCCGGCATCCCCCGCGGCCGCGGCGGCGTCGGCCTCCGCGGCCTGGAACTGGGCCTCGACCGCGTCGGCGTCCAGCGCCTCGGCCAGCAGCTCGTCGGCGCCGCCGGGCTCGACGATCTCGCCCTCGACGGCATCCGCGGCCTGCTCGGCCCCGGCATCGGCGGCCTCGGGCTCCGAGACGTCCACCACCTCGGCGTCGGCCACGTCGGGCTCGGGCTGCGGCGGCTCCGCCGGCTGCGGCTGCTCCGGGTCTGGGCCGCCACCCGCCGGGGGCGTGCCCCCGGCGTGCGGCTGCTCCTCGTGCGGATCGCTCACTTCTGCTCACCCTCGTCGACGATCTCGGCATCGATGACGTCCTCGTCGGCAGCACCGCTGGCACCGCCGGTCGGGCCACCCTCGGCACCGCCGGCCGGGGCCGACTGCTGGGCCTGGGCGTACATGGCCGCGCCGAGCGCCTGGGACGCGGTGGCGACCTTCTCCGAGGCGTCCTTGATCGCCTCGATGTCGGTGCCCTCCAGGGCCTTCTTCAGCGTCGCCAGCGGCTCGTCGACGTTGGCCTTCGCGTCGGTCGGGATCTTGTCCTCGTTGTCGCGCAGGAACTTGTCCGTCTGGTAGACCAGCGACTCCGCGGTGTTGCGGATCTCGGCCTCCTCGCGGCGGGCGTGGTCCTCGGCGGCGTGGGCCTCGGCGTCGCGCATCATGCGGTCGATGTCGTCCTTCGGCAGCGCCGAGCCGCCGGAGATCGTCATCTTCTGCTCCTTGCCGGTGGCCAGGTCCTTG
>JALOLK010000139.1 GCA_025456015.1 Candidatus Nanopelagicales bacterium | reverse complement strand
GTTCAGCGCCACGATGCCCGGGCAGATCATCTCGCTGGCACGGCGCTACATGACCCAGCCGACGCACATCCGCGCGGTCAACCCCGACGACGAGTCGGCGACCGTGGACGCCATCGAGCAGCACGTCTGGCGCGTGCATCCGCTGAACAAGGTCGAGATCCTCTCGCGGATCATGCAGGCCACCTCGCACGGACCCTCCATGATCTTCTGCCGTACGAAGCGCCGCGCCCAAGCGGTCGCCGACGACCTGACCGAGCGCGGCTTCGCGGCCGGCGCGGTGCACGGCGACCTCGGCCAGGGCGCCCGCGAGCAGGCGCTGCGCGCCTTCCGCAACGGCAAGGTCGACATCCTCGTGGCCACGGACGTGGCCGCGCGCGGCATCGACGTCGAGGGCGTCACGCACGTCATCAACTACGAGTGCCCCGACGACGAGAAGACCTACCTGCACCGGATCGGGCGCACCGGCCGCGCCGGCGCCTCCGGTGTGGCGATCACGTTCGTGGACTGGGAGGACGTCCCGCGCTGGCAGCTCATCAACAAGGCGCTGGGGCTGTCGTTCCACGAGGTGATCGAGACCTACCACACGTCCGAGCACATCTACACGGGCCTGGGCATCCCCGAGGGCACCTCGGGTCGGCTGCCGCGGGCGGCGCGCACCCGTGCCGGCCTGGAGGCCGAGGAGCTCGAGGACCTCGGCGGTCGCCAGCCGGCCCCGCGTGACGGTGGCCGCGGCAGCGGCGGTCGCTCGTCGGGCGGCTCGGGTAGCGGCGCCGGCGGCGGGCATCGCCGCGGGCACACGCACCACCACGGTCAGGCGATCCCGCATGGGCCCAAGGACGCCAAGGCCGGCGCGGGTGCCGGCGAGGCGGCCGAGGGTGAGGCGAAACCGCGCCGTCGCCGCAGCCGCAACCGCTCACGCACGCGCAGCGGCAAGCCCGTGGCCGAGGGCCAGTCGAGCCCGCCCACCGCGGAGTAGCCCGGGCTGCCACGCAGGACGGCCAGCCAGCAGGCTGGGCGGCGATCCGGCGCGAGTCACGACCCCGCTCCGGCACGAGTCAGGACTCCGCTCCGGCACGAGTCACGACTCCGCTCCGGCACGAGTCACGACCCCGCTCCGGCACGAGTCGCAACCCCGCTCCCGCCGCGTCGCGCCCGTATCCCCGTCCCGAAGCACGGCGACACCCGGGCCGAACTCCACGGCGTACTCCCGCGATCAGCGCCGGCGGGCCCGCGCGCAGCCGCCGATGATCCCGCTCTGGAGTCTCCGCTCGGCACACTCAGGCTTTTGTAGATTGTATGCAAAACCCCGAGCGTGCCGACGCGAGGTGTCGGAGGTGGCCCAGCCCTGTCGGCTCGCGCGCGCAGACACGAGGGATTCGGCGGAGCGCGTCGCCGCAGGGGGCCCGAAGCGTGCGACCAGTGCGCGGACAACAGGGCGACGCAGGGGCGCAGACCACGCCTACCGCGCCGAGGGCGGGGGCACGCATGCGCGCCGGGGCGCCGGGGCGCTCGGGAGCGGGAGCGCCGTCCCGGGGAGCCTCGGGTCAGCGGAAGCGGACCTGCACCCAGTGCCGCTCGCCGCACGCGGGGCAGCGCATCCACGACGGGTACCCGCGCCGGATGATCGGCAGGTGCACGCTCGGCAGGGCCAGGCGGACAGCCTGGGCATAGGGCACCACGGTGGCGTTCTGGCACACCGAGCACGTGATCGCCACGGACCCCAGCGACGGGGTCACCACCGACCCGCTGAAGAGCGCGGACTTGCCCTGCACGTCCACCGGCGCGCCCGTGCGCCCGTCGGCGGCCCGGGTGCGGACGCGGTCGAAGGAGGTCTGGCTCACGCGGGGGCTCCGATCAGGTCGTGGGAGGTGGTCGCGGTGCCCTCGAGCAGGCCGCGCGCGAGGTCGCGGTACGCCTGGGCGCCGCGGAAGCGCGCCGACGAGGAGGCGAGCACCGAGCGCCCGGCCGCCGGCGCTTCGGCGAACCGGATGGAACGCGGGATCGCCGGGCCGAGGATGTCCAGGCCGTAGCGGGCGTTGATGTCGGCCAGCACGGCGCGCGAGTGGTTGGTCCGCGCGTCGAACAGCGTGGGCAGCACCCCGAGCACGACCAGGTCGCGGTTGGTGATCCGCCGGACGTCGGCGATCGTGTCGAGCAGCTGGCCGACGCCGCGGTGCGACAGGGTCTCGCACTGCAGCGGGATCAGGACCTCCTGCGCGGCGGTCAGGGCGTTGATGGTGAGCACGCCCAGCGACGGGGAGCAGTCGAGCAGCACGACGTCGTACTCGCCGGCGATGTCCTCCAGCGCGGTCCGCAGCGCGAACTCCCGGCCGGTGCGCGTGAGCAGCTGCGCCTCGGTGCCGGCCAGGTCGATCGTGGCCGGCAGCAGGTGCATGTCCTCGTCGGTCTTGAGCACCGCGATGGAGGGCGAGACCCGGCCCAGCAGCACGTCGTGCATCGAGAACTCGAGCGACTCGGGGTCGAAGCCCAGCGAGAACGTCAGGCACGCCTGCGGGTCGAGGTCGACCAGCAGCACCCGCTGGCCGAGCTCGGCGAGCGCGGCCCCGATCGAGGCGACGGTCGTGGTCTTGGCCACGCCGCCCTTCTGGTTGGCGATGGCGATGATGCGCGTCATGTCCGCGGCCCCTGCTCGCTCGGCGACTTCCCCCTATTGTGCACGCTCATGAGCACCCCCCCATTCATCGCCATGCCCGATGGCGTGGCGGTTCTCGCGCCTCCGACGGCGCCGCTGCCGGTGCTCGTCGCCGAGCCTGCAACGGCTGTGACGGATGTGACGGGAGCGGCAGATGTGCTCCTCGTGCCGGGCTTCACCGGCTCCAAGGAGGACTACCTCGCCGTCGTGGGCCCGCTGGCCGACCACGGCTGGCGCGTCGTTGCGCCGGACCTGCCCGGCCAGGGCGGCGCACCCGGGCTCGGCGGTCGCGGCGCCCACACCGACACCGCCCTGGCTGCGGCCATGGCGGCGGTGGCGACGTGGTTCGCGCCCGGCCGCCCCGTCCACGTGGTGGGCCACTCGATGGGCGGCCTGGTCGCCCGCGCCCTGCTCATCGACCGCCCGGAGCTGGTCGCCTCGCTGACGATCGTGTGCTCCGGCCCGGGTCCGGTGCCAGCTGCCGCGCAGCCGAACCTGCGGATGCTCCAGCAGCTGCTCGGCACCCGGACCATGCCCGAGATCTGGGTGATCAAGGAGCAGCTCGACCGCGCCGGCGGGTGGGCGCCCCCCTCCGAGGAGGTCGCCCGGTTCTGCGCCGAGCGCTTCATCGCCAACGACCCCGACGCCCTGCACGACGCCGCCGAGCTGCTCATGACGGCCACGGACCGCACGGACGAGGCCGCCCAGGTGCTCGCCGCGCACGGCATCCCGGCGACCGTGGTCACCGGCGCCCTCGACGACGCCTGGCCGCTGGCCGAGCAGGAGCAGATGGCCCACCGGCTGGGTGCCCCGTGGCAGGTGCTGCCCGGCATCGCGCACAACCCGTCGACCGAGGACCCGCAGGGCATGGCCGACGTCCTCGACGCGATCCTGCGCCGGGCCGTCCCGGCCTGAGCCGGGGCCCGGGAACCTCCGGCGCGCCGCAGGTGTAACCGCCGAGGCCGGTGGGTACAACGCGGCCATGCCCCTGGACGAGCTGCTCCCCAACACCGCCCAGGCGCCCGGGGAGGCCCGTCACGCCGTGGCCCGGTTCCTCGCCCGGGCCGACCTGCCGCAACTCGTCGACGACGCCCAGCTGCTGGTCTCCGAGCTCGTCACGAACGCCGTCCGGCACGCGCGCGGGCCGATCGCCGTGCACGCCCACGTGCGCGACGGCTTCCTGCACCTCGAGGTGGGCGACGCCGATCCGGACCTGCTGCCGGAACGGCGCGAGGCCCAGGCCGAGGAGGAGTCCGGCCGCGGGATCGACCTCGTGGACAAGCTGGCCGCCCGCTGGGGCTGGACCGTCACGGAGCGCTCGAAGGTCGTCTGGTTCGACCTGCGGGTCTGAGCC
>JALOLK010000138.1 GCA_025456015.1 Candidatus Nanopelagicales bacterium | reverse complement strand
GGTGCCGGCCTGACCCACGCCGGGCGCCAACCGGTGCCCGGCTGCTGGGCCCGCAGGGGAGACTGGGGTCATCGACCCCACTGCCCCTGCCCCGATCGGAGCCCGCATGAGCACCAGCACGCCGACCATCACCGACCCGGACGAGCTGGCCGTGGCCACCATCCGCACGCTGGCGATGGATGCCGTGCAGGCGGCGAACTCCGGGCACCCCGGCACCCCGATCGCCCTGGCGCCGGTGGCGTACACGCTCTGGCAGGAGTTCCTGCGGTTCGACCCCGAGCAACCGATCTGGGCCAACCGCGACCGGTTCGTGCTCTCCGCCGGGCACGCCTCGACGCTGCTGTACTCGCTGCTGCACCTGGCCCAGGTGCACTCGGTGAACCCGAAGTACGAGACGCTGGGCGAGCTGTCGATCACGCTGGAGGACCTGAGGTCCTTCCGGCAGCTGGACTCCAAGGCGCCGGGGCACCCGGAGTACCGGTGGACCGCCGGCGTGGAGTGCACCACCGGTCCGCTGGGCACGGGGTACGCCACCAGCGTGGGCATGGCGATCGCCTCGAAGTGGCAGGCGGCCCGCTACAACCGGCCCGGCTTCACGCTGTTCGACTTCGACGTCTACGCGATCGGTGGCGACGGCTGCATGATGGAGGGCGTCGCCCAGGAGGCCGCCTCGCTGGCCGGGCACCTGCAGCTGGACAACCTCTGCTGGATCTACGACAACAACGAGATCACCATCGAGGGCTCCACGGAGCTGGCGTTCTCCGACGACATCGCCACCAAGTTCATCGGCTACGGCTGGAACGTGCTGCGGGTGGGGGACGCCAACGACCGGCGGATGCTGGCCCGGGCGTTCCACGCGTTCCGCCAGGAGGCGCACCGGCCCACGCTGGTCATCGTCGACTCGCGGATCGCCTACGGCGCGCCCACGAAGGAGGGCACCCACGCTGCGCACGGCGAGCCGCTGGGCGTCGAGGAGATCCGCGGCGCCAAGCAGTTCTACGGCTGGCCCCAGGACGCGCAGTTCCTGGTGCCCGACGCGGTGTACGAGACGTTCCGCTCCGGGATCGGGGCCCGCGGCGCCCAGGCCCGCAGCGACTGGGAGACCACGTTCGCGGCCTACCGCCTGGCCTTCCCCGAGCTGGCCGCGGAGCTCGAGCACCAGCAGCAGCGCACCCTGCCCGAGGGGTGGGACGCCGACATCCCGACGTTCCCGGCCGACGCCAAGGGCCTGGCCGGCCGCGAGGCCAACGGCACGGTCCTCAACGCGGTCGCGCAGCGCGTGCCGTGGCTGCTCGGGGGGGCCGCGGACCTCGGGCCCTCCACGAAGACCATGCTCACGTTCCCGGGCGCCGGGGACTTCTCGGCTGCCGACCGGTCGGGCCGCAACCTGCACTTCGGGGTGCGGGAGCACGCCGCCGGCTGCATCGCCAACGGCCTGTCGCTGAGCAAGGTGCGGCCCTACCAGGCCGGGTTCCTCATCTTCTCGGACTTCCAGCGCGGCGCGATCCGGCTGAGCGCCCTGATGGAGCTGCCCGTCATCCACGTCTTCACCCACGACTCCATCGGCGTCGGGGAGGACGGCCCGACCCATCAGCCCGTCGAGCAGATCGTCTCGCTGCGGGCCGTGCCCTACCTGGTCGACATCCGGCCCGCCGACGCCAACGAGGTGGCGCAGGCCTGGCGGGTGCTCATGCCCATGCGGCACAGCCCGGTGGCGCTGTTCCTCTCGCGCCAGCCCCTGCCCACCCTGGACCGGACGCGCTACGCCTCCGCGGCCGGCCTGGCCCAGGGCGCCTACGTCCTGGCCGACCCGGCCGACGGGGCCACCCCCGAGGTGATCCTCATCGCCTCGGGGTCGGAGGTGGCGCTGGCCGTGGGCGCCTACGAGGCGCTGAGCGCCGAGGGGATCCCGGCGCGCGTGGTGAGCATGCCGTCGTGGGAGCTGTTCGAGCGCCAGGACGCGGCCTACCGCGAATCGGTGCTGCCCAGCGCGGTGCCGGCACGGGTGGCCATCGAGCAGGGCTCGACCCTCGGCTGGGACCGCTACGCCGGGCAGGGCGCAATCATCGGCATGGGCACCTTCGGGGCCTCGGCCCCGCTCAAGGAGCTGCAGGGCAAGTTCGGCTTCACCCCGGAGGCCGTCCTGGCCACGGCGAAGGAGCAGATCGCCCGGCACCGCGCCTGACCCGGCCCGACGACGGACCGCGCCGTGCCCGGCACGCGGCACGCCGGCGGCGCCGGTGGCATCATCGCCGCGTGGCCGAGGACCGCGTCACCATCAGCGCCGTCGACCCGCGCGAGGACCCGCGCGTGCCGCCGGCGCTGCGGGCGTACCTGCTCGAGGTCTCGCAGGCCTGCGGCATCAACGGCGTGGCCCTCGACGAGGCGGTGGCCAGCGTCGCCGACTTCGTCGCCCCCACCGGGGCGTTCCTGCTCGCGACCGCCGGGCCCGGCCCGGCGGTGGGCTGCGCGGCGGTGCGCACGCTGGCGCCCGGGGTGGGTGAGCTCAAGCGCATGTGGGTGGCCCCCGCCCGGCGCGGCACCGGGCTGGGCGGCCGGCTCCTCGCGGCGATCGAGGCCCAGGCGCTGGGGCTGGGGCTGACCACCCTGCGGCTGGACACGAACGGCACGCTCGCCGCCGCCCTGGCGCTGTACCGGCGGCACGGCTACGAGCCCATCGATCGCTACAACGACAATGTCGACGCCACCCACTTCCTGGCCAAGTCGCTCGCTCCACGGGGGGCGCCGGTCGGGAGCCCGGGTCCGCAGGCTCAGGAGCGCGCCGGCTGAGCGGCGGGGTCGGTCGGGCCTGCCGTCCCGGGCCAGCCGGGCCTGGAGGGGCTACCCTCGCGCTGGCCGCGCCACCGTCATGGGAAGGACTGGCCGCATGATCGAGCCCACCCCGGTCTGGACGTTCGTCCGGCAGCGCCACTACCTCGCGCTGCGGGCTGGCGTGGCGACCGCCGCGGCCACCGTCGGCGCGTCGTTGGCCCGGGGGCTGCTGCCGCGCTCCGCGGCCGACCAGGCCATCGTGACCGGGGTGTCGGCCGCCTACGGCCTGGGCTTCGCCTCGCTCGGGGTCTCCACCGTGGAGGCCCTGGCGGAGCTGGGCATCAAGGCCCGCGGGGGCGGCAGCACGCAGGACGCCGTCCTGGTGGCCAGCGCGGGCGTGGCGGCCGCGGGGATGGCGGTCGTGGCGGTCGTCCCGGCCGGGCACGACGTGCCGCTGGCCCTGTCCACGGCCCGCTCGGTCGCGTGGGTCACGACGGCCGGGGCGGTGGCCAGCGCCGCCGTCGTCGGCACGGACAAGCTGCTCGACGCGACCGTCGGGCCGCGGACCCTGCCGGTCAACCTCGCCATCGCCGCCGGCCTCGGCGCGGTGGCCTCGAGCGCACGGGTCGTCATGCGCAACCGGCGGGCCCACCGGCACGGTGAGGGCCGCGCCCCGCAGCGCCGGGCGTTCGTGGCTGAGCGCACGATGCCGCGTCGCCTGCAGGCCCTCGGCACCGGTGCCGCGGTGGCCGGCGGCCTGGTCGGCGTGGCGGCCGTGCAGTTCGCGATCGCCGAGGGCACCCCGGTGCTGGTCTCGCGGGCCATGGGTCGCCGCGACGACCCGGTGACCCCCCTGGTCGGGCACGCGACGGCCTCGCTGGTCTTCACCGGTGCCGCCCTGCTGGGCCTGGACCGGCTGCGCCGGCGCGTGCTGCAGGACGACGACGTGGTGGAGCCGGCCTACCCCGAGCCCCCCGTGAATCCGCACGTCTCCGCCGGGCCGACCAGCGTGGTCGCGTTCGACGCCATCGGCAAGGAGGGCCGTCGCTTCGTCACCATGGCCCTGACGGCCGAGGAGATCAGCGAGGTGATGGGCGAGCCGGCGCAGGAGCCGGTGCGGGCCATCGCCGGCTTCGGCAGCGCGGACCGCCCGGAGGACCGGGCCCGCATCGCGCTGGCCGAGCTCGAGCGCCTCGGCGGCTACGAGCGCGGCACGATCGTCGTGGCCGCGCCCACCGG
>JALOLK010000010.1 GCA_025456015.1 Candidatus Nanopelagicales bacterium | reverse complement strand
GGCGAGGATCGCGTGCGAGAGGTCCTGGCCGACCTTCTTGGCGTCGACGTCGAACGCGGCGACGAACTCGATGTCGCGCACGTGGTAGTCGCCGAACTGCACGTGCATCAGGCCTGGCACGCGGTCGTTCGGATCCGCGTCCTTGTAGTACTCGACCCCCTGCACCAGGGAGCTGGCGCAGTTGCCCACGCCCACGATGGCCACACGAATGGCACCCATCTGTCGTTCCTTCCTCACCCGCGGGCCCGCGGGCGATGCGGCCCGGCCCCGGTGTCACCGGTCGTTGGGACTTCGGCCACGCCGGGGGATCCGGCGCGCCGCTCGTTCTGCTCGTGCTCGATCAGCTCGGTGAGCCAGCGCACCTCGCGCTCCACGCCCTCGAGGCCGTGCCGCTGCAGGGCCAGGGTGTAGGTGTCGATGCGCTCGCGGTTGCGGGTCATCGACGCGTGCAGGTTGGCCCGACGCTCCTCCATGCGGCTGCGGCGGCCCTCGAGGATGCGCATGCGCACCTCGGCGGGCGTGCTGCCGAAGAACGCCAGGTGCACGCCGAAGGCCTCGTCCTCCCAGCTCTCCGGGCCGGTGCGCGAGACGAGCTCGGCGAACCGGTCCTTGCCCTCGGGGGTCAGCTCGTAGACGGTCTTGGCCCGCCGGCCGGTGAGCACCGGCGCGCTGGCGTCGGCACTGCCGGCCTCGGCGATGAGGCCACGCTCGACGAGATCACGCAGCGCGGGGTACAGCGAGCCGTAGGAGATCGCCCGGAAGGAGCCCATGACGGCGTTGAGCCGCTTGCGCAGCTCGTAGCCGTGCATCGGGGCGTCGTGGAGCAGGCCGAGGATGGCGAACTCCAGGACCCCGCTGCGGCGCCCAGTGGCCATCGCGGTTACCGTCCCTTCACGCCGGGCCCCGGCTGGGGCTCTCCGTCACCGATGTATCGAGTCGATACATCTGCAGAGCGTACGTGGTCGTTCGGCGTTCACGCAAGCGCCACCCGCCGTTCGAGCACCTCGGGCCGTCGGTCAGGCGCCGCGTGGGCGGCGGGGATCGCGTTCGGTTCGAGCGCCCCAGGCGTGGATCGCGTTCGGTTCGGGCGGGGCGAACGCTCGCAGATCGAACGCGATCCAGGCGGGGGGACGCCCGTGGCGGCCCTCCGGCCCACCGCCGCGCGGCACGCGGGACCTTCGGACGGGCACGGCCGGGGCGTTCGGCTGCCAGTGGGCGCTGCCGACGATGGGAGAATCCGGCGCATGACGCTGCATGCCGACGCCGACGCCCTCGCGGCAGTCCTGCACGGGCTCTCGCCCAACCCGAGGGTCGTCGTCTCGGGCAACTTCGCCCATCCGCGCACCGCCCTGGCGCTGTTCGACGAGCACCTGCCGCAGTGGCGGCTCTGGACGCTGAACCCCCAGCGCGGCCTGCCCGACCGCGAGGGGATCACCCCGGAGACGCCGTTCGTCGGCCCCGGGATGCGCCACCATCCGCGGCTGCACTACGTCCCGTGCCGGCTGAGCCTGGTGCCCGCCATGTTCCAGCGCGCGATGGGTCCGGACGTGGTGCTGCTGCACACCTCGCCGCCGCGGCACGGGGTGGTCTCGCTCGGCATCGAGGTCAACGTGATGCCGGCGGCGATCGAGGCGTGCCGGGCCCGGGGCGGCAAGGTGATCGCCCAGGTGAACCCGAGGATGCCGTTCACGTACGGCGACGCGATCGTGCCGCTGAGCTCGATCGACGTGCTGTTCGAGGCCGAGGAGCCGCTCACCTCGGCCACGCCGCTGCCCCTGGACGACACCAGCCGCGAGATCGGGGCGCGGATCGCGGCCCGGATCACCGACGGCGCGACCCTGCAGATGGGCATCGGCGGCATCCCCGACGCCGTGCTCACCGCACTGGCCGACCGCCGCGGCCTGCGATTCTGGACCGAGATGTTCTCCGACGGGGTGCTGGCGCTGGACAAGGCCGGGGCGCTGGACCCGGACAACCCGCTGGCGGTGTCGTTCCTGTTCGGCTCCGAGGAGCTCTACGACTGGGTCGATGGCAACCCGCGCGTGCGCATGCTGCGCACGGAGGCCTCCAACGACCCCGGCCTCATCGCCCAGCAGCCCCTCATGACCTCGGTGAACTCCGCCCTGCAGGTCGACCTGTTCGGCCAGGCCAACGCCTCGCGGATCAACGCCCGCATCTACTCGGGCTTCGGCGGCCAGACCGACTTCATCGTCGGGGCCCTGCACGCCCCCGGCGGCCAGGCGTTCATCGCGCTGCGGTCCTGGCATCCCAAGGCCGACGTCTCCACGATCGTGCCGCTGCTCGACGAGCCGGTCACCTCGTTCCAGCACACCGCCGTGGTCACCGAGCACGGCATCGCCGAGATCTGGGGCCGCTCGCAGGACGAGCAGGCGCGCAACCTCATCACGAAGGCCGCCCACCCGGCGGTGCGCGACGAGCTGCACGAGGAGGCCCACGCCCTGGGCCTGCGGGTCGGCTGACGCCGGGCCGCAACCGCGCCCCGAGCGGGGCCCCGCGCACCGGCTCGTGGCGAGCACGTCGCAGGCCGCCGCCGGACGGCGGTGGCGTGCGGACGGCGACCAACAAGGCCCCCCACCCGGTCACGCCGGATGAGGGGCCTCGGTCGTGCGCGAGGGGGGAGTTGAACCCCCACGCCCTTACGGGCACACGGACCTGAACCGTGCGCGTCTGCCTATTCCGCCACTCGCGCCTGCCCGCCGGACGGATCCGCTGGGCGACCCGACCGAGTCTACTGGCCGCTCCGCCGGCACCAAAATCGCACGGAGCCCCGCTGGCAGCGGGCCGGGCAGGGGTCACCGGGCCTTGGGCGCCACCTCGACGTCGAAGGCGCGGGCGATGAGCTCGGTGTACTCGCGGGCCCCCTGGGTGGTCAGGTGGACCCCGTCGTCGACGAACCAGTCGCGCTCGTCGGCCGACGCCGCGGCGAAGTCCACGAGCACGGCGTTGGGGTGATCGGGCACGACCCGCTCGAGCAGGGCGTTGTTCGGCCCCATCCACCGGCGCGGCACCCGGACGTTCACCACGGCGACGCGGTCCACGTCCGCGAGCTGGGCCAGCATCGCGCGCAGCTGCTCCTCGGTGACGATGCCGTTGCTGCCCACGTGCAGCAGCACGCGGTCGCCCAGCTCGCCGTCGCGGGCCGCCCGGGTGATGGCCGACACCTGGTCGGCCGCCTGCTCGCCCACCTTCGCGTTGAGCGCCAGGTTGAACGTGCCCTCGAGCGTGCGGGAGGCGCCGAGCAGCACGGAGTCGCCGAAGGCGGTGACGCGCGGCCGCGGGTCCAGGCCCTCGGCGGCCAGCATGCGGGTGAAGTCCTGCTCGAGCGGGGCCCGCACCGGCACGGCCAGCGCCGCGCTGCCGGAGTCCCACCCGCCGACCGCCGCCGCCGGGGGGGCCACGGCGATGCGCACGCCGGTGAACATCACCAGGGCGGCGACCGCGGCGGCACCCACGGCCATCGGGGCGCTCGGCCGCGGCAGGCCCTCGGACCGCATCCGCTGCCAGGCCCGGCCGAGCGCACCCCGGCGGACCGGCATCTCCAGGTACCGGTAGCTCAGCTCGGCGACGCCGAGCAGCAGCACGAGCCGCAGCACCAGTGCCGGCAGGCCCTCCAGCGGCAGGTCGATGCCCGGCCGGGTCACCAGGAACAGCGGCCAGTGCCACAGGTAGATGCCGTACGAGCGCTCGCCGATCCAGCGCATCGGCGGCACGCCGATCCACCGGCCGAACGGCACGCCACGGTGCGCCGCCGCGGCCACGACCACCGCGCTGACCGCGGCGACGACCAGGAACCCGCCGCGGTACAGGAAGGTGGAGAACTCCCCGATCCGGGTGAAGGCCAGCACGAGCAGGCCCAGGCCGACGACGCCGGCGGCACTGATGACCGCACGGGCCTGGGGGGCCAGCACCGGGGCCGTGCGACCCGGCCGCCACACCACGGCCAGGGCCGCCCCGAGCAGGACGCCCATGGCGTGGGTGTCGGTGCCGAAGTAGAGCCGGCTCGGGTCGTTGGCGCCCGGCATGTCGCCGAGGACCGAGCCGATCGTCATGGCCACCGTCGACAGCAGCGCCCCGCCCAGGGCCACCCAGCCGACCGCACGCGCCCCGCGCCAGCGGTGCAGCAGCAGCACCACCGCGGGCCAGATCAGGTAGAACTGCTCCTCCACCGCCAGGGACCACAGGTGCTTGAGCATCGGCGGGCGACCGATGAACTCGAAGTACGACGTGTCCGTGATGATGGCCAGCCAGTTCGCGTAGTACAGCAGCGCGCCGGGCAGGTCGCGCCGGAAGGCCGCGGCCCCGTCGTAGGCGACGGTCGCCACGAGGACCGCGGTCACCCCGAGCATGGCGAACAGCGCCGGCAGCAACCGTCGCGCGCGGCGCAGGTAGAACTCCCGGAAGTCCAGGCGGCCCGTGCGGTCCAGCTCCACGAGGAGCAACGAGGTGATCAGGAAGCCGGAGAGCACGAAGAAGACGTCGACCCCGAGGAACCCACCGGGCATCCACGCGACGTCGGCGTGGTAGAGCACGACCGCGATGACCGCGATGGCGCGCACCCCGTCGAGGCCCACCAGATGGGGCAGTGCCGGTGCCCGGGCGGCTCGGCGCTGCCGGGTGAGTGTCCCGGACACGGCGGTTCCTTCCGCTCCCCGGCTCGACCCTGCCGGGGTGCTGGTCGCCATTGAACCCCAGCCCACCGACAACCCCGGGGAGGCGCACGCAAGGTCCGTCTCCCGGTTGCGTCACCGGCCGCCTGGGGCCGCCGCGCCCCGTCGCCGGCCGCCGTGCACCGGGATGAGAGAGCCCTCACCGCGCGCTCACGTTGCTGTCATCGGACGCGGCGAGGATCGCAGCACCGGACGACCCGTTCCGGCCGATCAAGGAGGCTCCTGATGGCACGTTCTGGCCTGGTCCGCGCACTCACCCCCGCCCGACGACGGGCCACCGGCGCGAGCTCCGACAGCTCGCGGCCGCGCCGTCGCCGCAAGCGTCGCACCCGCCGCGCCCGGCGCAGCTCCTCGAGCTGAGCCGGCGACCGATGCGGCGCACGCGCACGAGGGGCCCCGGTCACCGGCCGGGGCCCCTGCGCCGCGTCCGGCCGAGGATCGCCGCGTTCCTGCGGCCCCCCGTGGAGGGGGAGGGCCTGGTCCCGGCTGCCCGCCGGATCTCCCTGGCGCAGGCCCTGCGCCGGTTCCGGCCGATGCTGCGGCCGCACCGCGTGGGCATCGGGGCGCTGCTGCTCGTCGCGGCGGCCCTGCCAGCGGTGGAGGCCGTCGAGATCTGGCTGTTCCAGCGCGTGGTCGACGACGTGCTCGTGCCCGAGTCCCTGGCCCCGCTGGCTGGCCTGGCGCTGGCCTACCTGCTCCTGGCGCTGGCCAGCGGGCTGCTCGGGTGGGTCGACCAGTACGTCTCGACCTGGGTCGGCGCCGGCATCACGCTGCAGGTCCGGCGCTCGATGCTGGCCCGCATCCACGCCGCACCGGCGACGCTCGTCGACCGCACCAGGGCCGGAGACCTGCTCACGCGGCTGAGCACCGATGCCCGCAGCGTCGAGGCGCTGCTGCTCAGCGTCGCCGTGGACGGGGTGGGCGCCGTGGCCCGGATCGTGCTGTTCACCGGCGCCCTGCTGGTCCTGGACTGGCAGCTCGCGCTGCTGGCGCTGCTCGTCGCGCCCCTGCTGTGGTGGTCCGCGCGTCGGTTCGGCCGACGGCTCAAGGAGGCGTCCCGCGAGAAGCGTCGGCGTGCCGGTTCCATGGCGTCCGTCGCCGAGCAGAGCATCGGCGCCCTCACCCTGGTGCAGCTGCACGGCCGCGAGCGCGACGAGCAGGAGCGCTTCGACCGCGAGGGCCGGGCCATCATCGCCGCGGAGCTGGCCGCCGCACGCGTCCGGGCCGCCTACCCGGTGGTGCTCGACCTCCTCGAGCTCGTCGCCATGCTGGCCGTGCTCGCGCTGGGCACGTGGGCCCTGGCCGACGAGCGCCTCACCCTGGGGCAGCTGCTGGTCTTCCTGACCTACCTGGCCCAGCTGTACCGCCCGGTCCGCACGCTGGGCGACCTCGGGGTGGAGGTGGTGGCCGCCACCGCGGGCGCCGAGCGGGTGCTCGAGGTCCTCGATCTGCCCCCGGGCCCGGCCGAGCGCCCCGACCCCGTCCGGCCCGACCGGATCCTGGGCGGGCTGCAGGCGCGCGACGTCGGGTACGCCTACCGGCAGGGCTGCCCGGTCGTGACCGGCCTCGACCTGGCGGTCGAGCCGGGGTCGCTCGTCGCGCTGGCCGGACCCAGTGGCTCGGGCAAGTCGACGGTGCTGCGGTTGCTGGGCCGCCTGGCGGATCCCGAGGTCGGCCAGGTGCTGCTCGACGGGGTGGACCTGCGCGACCTGCCCCTGCGCACCACGCGCGACGCGATCGGCTTCCTGCTCCAGGAGGCGCCGGTCCTGGACGCCACGGTCCGGGAGAACCTGGCCCTGGCCCAGCCGGACGCCGACGACGACGCCCTCTGGGCCGCGCTGCGTGAGGCTGGTGTGGCGGACGTGGTGGCCGGGCTCCCGCTCGCCCTGGACACGCCGCTGGGCCGCGACGGACGGACCCTCAGCGGCGGCCAGCGCCGACGCATCGCCCTGGCCCGGACGTTGCTGTGCCGGGCACCCGTGCTGCTCCTCGACGAGCCGACGACCGGGCTGGACGGCCGGGAGGCCGCCCGGCTCGTCGTCACCCTGCGCGAGCTGGCCCGCACGCGGTCGGTCGTGGTCGCCAGCCACGATCCGATCCTCCTCGCGGCCGCGGACCGGCTGGTCGACCTGACCGCCCCCGCGGCGCACGCCGGTCGCCGACCGGTCGGGGCGGCCGTCCCATGACGCGGATGCCCGGCTACCGATTGGTCCGGCTGCTCCACCGCGGCCACTCGTTCGAGGTGTACGAGGCCTGGAGCCTGGACCGCGACTGCCCGGTCGTCGTGAAGCGCGCCCGCCCGTCGGCCGCCCAGGAGGCGGTGCGTCGCCTGCTGCGCGAGGGTCGGCTGCTGCGCTCCCTGACCCACCCGCACCTGGTGCGCGGCTACGAGGTCCACCGGATCCCGCGACCCGCGATCGTGCTCGAGACGCTGCCCGGGCAGACCCTGGCCCACCTCTTCGAGGCGGGCCCGATCCCGGCACGCGACGTGGTGATGCTGGGCCGCCAGCTGACCTCCGTGCTGGGGTACCTGCACGGTGCAGGCCTGGTGCACGCCGACCTGAAGCCGGCCAACGCCACGCTCAGCGACGGGTTGGTCCGGCTCATGGACCTGTCCCTGGCCCAGGCCCCGGGGCCGTGGCGCCGGCGGGCCGGCACTGCCGGGTACCTGGCCCCGGAGCAGGCCGGGCGCACCCGCGTCACCCCGGCCACGGACGTCTGGGGCCTGGGCCTGCTGCTCCTGGAGGCCGCCAGCGGCGAGGACCCGTTCCCCGTCGGCTGCGCGGGGTACGACGAGGAGGTCGGGCCGGTGGCGGCACCGGAGCCCCTGCGGGCGCGCCGCCGCGCCCCGCGGGGCCTGGACGACCTCATCTGCGCGATGACCGCCATCGACCCCGCGGACCGGATCCCGCTGCCCGGGGTGCGCGCCGCGCTGTGGGAGCTGCCGGGCCGGCCCTGACGCGCCCGCGCCGTCCGGCTCAGTCAGCCGACGCGGGGCTCTCCGGCGAGGCCGGGCTGGGTGGTGAGGCCGGGCTGCCCGGATCGGCCTGTTGGGCGGTCGGCGCGGCCGGGTCCACCGCCACCGGGGCCGCAGGGGCCACCGGATCCGGCGACGCCGGGCTGGCAGGCGACGCCGGACTCGGCGCAGACACCGGATCCGGGGACGCCGGGCTGGCAGGCGACGCCGGGCTGGCCGACGCCGGGCTGGCGGGCGACGCCGGGCTCGCGGGGGACGGCTGGTCCGGCGAGGAGGGCGAGGCCGGGGAGCCCGGGGACCCGGCGCTGGTCTGCCCGGCCGTGGACCGCTGCTCCGGGCTGGCCACGTCGTCAGCGGTGCTCAGGATCATCGTGACGCCGTCACCGGGCACCGCCGTGCCGGCCGCCGGGACCAGCTGGACCCCAGGTCCGCCCGACCGGTCCCCGAGGCCCAGCTCGCCGGACAGGCCGATCGCTGCCGCACCCAGCGCCAGCGTCCCGCTCACCAGCAGCCACTTCCTCGTCCCACTCATCGCGCTCTCCTCCGGTTGGCCGGGACCCGGGTGTGGTCCCTCATGGCACGAGCATCCCCGCGACGCATGAGACCAGCAGGAGACACCGATGAGAGCGCCCTCATCCGTGGTCGGTGAGCCGGTACCCCATCCCGCGGACGGTCTCGATGCGCGCGGCGCCGAGCTTGCGCCGCAGGTAGCGCACGTACACGTCGACCACGTTGGACCCGGGCTCGAAGTCGTAGCCCCAGACATGGCTGAGCAGCTGCTCGCGGGAGAGCACCCGACCGGGGTTGCGCAGGAAGGTCTCGGCCAGCGCGAACTCGCGGGCCGAGAGGTCCACGCTGCGCCCGGCCACCTCGGCCCGGCGGGTCAGCAGGTCCAGCAGGAGGTCGCCGTGGGCCAGGACGGGGGCGTCCTCCCTGCGCTCGCTGCGCAGTCGCAGCCGGACCCGGGCGAGCAGCTCCTCGAACCGGAACGGCTTGGGCATGTAGTCGTCGGCGCCCCCCTCGAGGCCCGCCACGGTGTCCGAGGTCGAGGTGCGTGCGGTGAGGATGATGACCGGGATGGCGTTGCCCGCACGGCGCAGGCGACGCAGGACCTCGAAGCCGTCCATGCCCGGCAGGTTGATGTCCAGGACGACCAGGTCGAACTCGCCGGTCATCGCATAGTCGTACCCGGTGGGGCCGTCGGCGACGACGGTCGGGGTGAAGCCGTTGGCCCGCAGCCCCTTGCCCACGAAGCTGGCGATCCGCTCCTCGTCCTCGACGACGAGGATGCGGTTCACGGCAGCACGACCTGTTCCGGTCGCGCGGCGTCCGGCTCGGCCCAGTCCGCAGCACCATCCTCCTCGGCGGTCGCCGGCAGGACGATGGTGAAGGTCGACCCGGCGCCCGGCGTGCTCTCGAGCTCGACACGACCCCCGTGGGCCGTGGCGATGGTCTCCACGATCGACAGGCCAAGGCCTGAGCCGTCGACGGCGCCCGAGCCGCCGCCGCGGCTGAACCGCCCGAAGATGCGATCCACCTCGGCGGGCGCGATGCCCGGGCCCTCGTCACGCACCCACAGCCGGACGTCCCCAGGGGCCAGCGCGCTGCCGATCCCCACGGTCGACCCCGGCGCGCTGAACTTCACCGCGTTGGAGGCCAGCTCGAGCATCGCCTGCGTCAGCCGCTCGGGGTCGGCCTGCGCGACGCCGACGGCCACCCCGTCCAGGACCCAGCGTCGGTCCCCGAGCATGCGGGCCTTGTCGAGCACGTTGACGGTCAGGCCGGCCAGGTCGATCGGCTGCAGCGCCAGGAAGTCCGGGCGCTGCGCCTTCGACAGCAGGATCAGGTCGTCGACCATCCGGTCGATCCGGTCGATCTCGTCGAGCAGCAGGGCACGGGTCGTCGCCACGTCCGCCGGGTCGTCGGGATCCACGACCTCGAGGTGGCCCCGCACGATCGTCAGCGGCGTCCGCAGCTCGTGGCCGGCGTCGTCGAGGAACCGCCGTTGGGTGGCGATGGCCTCCTCGAGGCGGTCGAGCATGTCGTTGACCGTGCGGGTCAGCTCGGACAGGTCGTCGTTGCCCCGCACCGGGATGCGTTCGGACAGGTCCGCCTCGGTGATGCGCTGGGTCGTCTCGCGCAGGGACCGCAGCGGCCGCAGCAGCCGGCCCGAGACCTGCCAGCCGACCAGCCCGACCAGCAGCAGCGTCACCAGCGACACCAGCGCGTAGATGCGGGCCAGCTGGCGCAGCTCGGCCACCTCGCGCTGCATCGCGTACGCCATGACGAAGCTGCCGCTCGACGAGGCGTCCTCGCCCAGCTGCACCGGGACGATGGCCATGCGGGCGGTCCCGGCCGAGGTGGGCACGTCGCGGATGACGACGTCGCCGTCGGGGGCCACCTCGGCGACCGCGGCCAGCACGGTCGGCTCCTGCTCGAGGGCTCGTTGCGGTCCGGGACGTTGCGCTGCAGGGCCACCAGGAGCAGGCGCTCGATGCTGCCGAAGGGCCGGCCGGTCTCCGGGTCCAGCCCGGTCTGCGCCAACGTCCGGAACTCGGCCACCTCCTGCTCGAGGGAGGCCGTGATCGCCGTCCCGATCGAGCGCAGCTGGACCAGGTAGACCGCCCCGCCGGCCAGCAGGACCCCCAGGGTCGCCATGACCAGGACGGAGGTGAGCACCCTGGCCCGCACCGACACCACGGGGCGCCACCGGCGACGGCCCACCTCGACCTCCCGACCTCAGCCGCGCAGGTCCCGGGCCGACTCGACCCAGCGCTCGACGGCCTCCAGATGCAGGCTAGTCGCCGCGGCCCACCCCTGCTGCTGGATGCGGAACGGCCCGGTGGCCAGCGACAGCAGCACGCCGCCCACCCGCAGCCGCACCTCCCGGGCGTCGAGTCGCGCCTCGGCTGCCGCCTGCCAGGCCCCGGCCCGCTCACGCAGCCGCTGCGGGTGCGCGGCCCCCCCGAGGATCGAGGCCTCGAGGTGTGCCAGCAGGGTCGCGACGTCGTCGGCCCGCCGGCCCGGCCCGGCGGTGTCCACGTCGAGCAGCCCGTGGATCCGCCGGCCGCGCATGACGAGCTGGTCGTCGTGGAAGTCGCCGTGGCTGGCCGCGTCGGGGTCCAGGCCCGCCAGGTCCGACGCGATCGCCGACGCGAGCTGCTCGGCCCGTGCCCGCTCCTGCGGCAGTGGGCCCCCCACCACGCGGGCGTAGTGCCGGGCCTCGTCGGCCCAGGAGCGCCGCCGTGGCAGGTCGCGCACGGCCGGGGGCAGGCGGTCGAGCAGGGCCAGCAGGTCGGGCCCGCTCGGCGTGGGCCCGCCCGTGCGCAGATGCTCGCGCAGGGTCGGCCCGGGGATCGCCTCGATCACCAGCAACCCGTCGGGCGTCCAGCCGTAGGAGCGGGGCACGGGGACCCCGGCGCCGTGCAGCAGCACGTGGCGCTCGTGCAGGGCCCGGACCTTCGAGGGCCGCACGACCCGGACGTAGAGCTCGCACCCCCCAGGAGCCCGGACGTGCACGACGGCTCGCCGCGTCGGCCGATAGGTCCGCACGCGCAGCTGCACCGGCCCGGTGGCGGCCGCGCCCGGCACGTCGAGCGCGGCGAGCACGACGGGCAGCAGCCCCGGGTCCACGGCTCGGGCCAGGCCCGGCAGGACCGGATCGGAGGGGAACCGCCACAGGTGCACGCGGTCCTCGCCGTCCTCGAGCACGACGACGCCGGGCGCGGCCGTGGCGCCCACGCCGGGCCCAGCGCTGGCGACGAGCGTCTCCTCGGCGACCCGGTCCGGCCAGCGCACAGTCGCCCGGTACACCGCGGTCGTGGCCGCACCCGCCTGGTGCTGCACGGTGCTCAGCGACCAGGCCAGCACCGCTGCCCCGGATCCCGCCACGCCGGCCGCGAGCAGCGGGCCGGCGCCAGGGCCGGTGAGCAGCCCGACATGGTCCGACACGCCGTCAGGGTGCACACGGGGCATGAGCCGCAGATGAACCCGTCATGAGAGCCGTCTCATCCACGCCGGCCACCCGCTGCTGGGCCCCAGCGCACGACCCCCGCCCCGTTACGCCCCGGTGGTCGGCGCAGCGCGCTGGGCCCACCACGCCCGCAGCTCGGCCTCGGCGCGCTCACGGCCGAGTGGGCCCTCGTCGAGCCGGCGCTCGAGCAGCCAGCGGTAGGCCTGGCCGACCTCACGGCCGGGCCCGATGCCGAGCACGTCCATGATCGCGTTGCCGTCGAGGTCGGGCCGGATCGCGGCGAGCTCCTCGGCCGCCTCGAGCTCGGTGATCCGCCGCTCGAGGTCGTCGTACGTGCGCCGCAGGGCGGCGGCCTTGCGGGCGTTGCGGGTGGTGCAGTCGGCCCGGGTCAGCTTGTGCAGGCGCACCAGCTGGGGCCCGGCGTCGCGGACGTAGCGGCGCACGGCCGAGTCGGTCCACTCGCCGCTGCCGTAGCCGTGGAAGCGCAGGTGCAGCTCCACCAGCGTCGCGACCTCGTCGATCACGACGTTCGGGAAGCGCAGGGCGGTCAGCCGCTTGCGCGCGAGCTTGGCCCCGACGACCTCGTGGTGGTGGAAGCTGACCCGACCGCCGCGCTCGAAGCGACGGGTGCGCGGCTTGCCGATGTCGTGCAGCAGCGCGGCCAGGCGCAGGACGAGGTCCGGCGGGATGGCGGGCTGGTGCGCCTGCTCCAGGGCGATGGCCTGCTCGAGCACGATCAGGGAGTGCTCGTAGACGTCCTTGTGCCGGTGGTGCTCGTCGATCTCCAGGCGCAGGGCCGGCAGCTCGGGGACGACCTGGTCGGCCAACCCGGTCTCCACGAGCAGCTCGATGCCCGCCCGCGGAGCATCGGCCAGCAGCAGCTTCGACAGCTCGTCGCGGACCCGCTCGGCCGAGACCATCGCCAGCCGCTGCGCCATCGCGGCCATCGCGGTGCGCACCTCGGGAGCGACCTGCACCTGCAGCTGGGCGGCGAACCGCGCCGCGCGCATCATCCGCAGGGGGTCGTCGGCGAAGGACTCCTCCGGGGTGGCGGGGGTCCGCAGGCGCAGGGCGGCCAGGTCCGCCAGGCCGTCGAACGGATCGACCAGCAGGCGGTCGGGCAGCGTCACCGCCATCGCGTTGATCGTGAAGTCGCGCCGGCGCAGGTCCTCGCGCAGGGAGTCGCCGTAGGTGACCTCGGGCTTGCGCGTGGTGCGGTCGTACGCATCGGCGCGGTAGGTCGTGAGCTCGTACTGCTGGCCGGCGTGCCGGGCCCCCACCGTGCCGAAGGCGATGCCCACGTCCCAGGTGGCGTCGGCCCAGCCCTGGAGCGCGGCGAGCACCTGCTCGGGCCGGGCCGAGGTGGCCAGGTCGAGGTCCCCGGGCGCGCCCCGGCGCAGGATCGCGTCACGCACCGACCCGCCGACGAGGGCGACCTCGTGCCCGGCGGCGTGCAGGCGGCCAGCCAGGTCGAGCAGGGCCGGCTCGCGCTCGAGCAGCGCCTCGATCGCCAGTCGGCTGGCCGCTTCGAGGGCGGCGCGGGGCGGGACGTCGGGCACGGGCCGGAAGCCTACGCGGCCGCTATCCTGACCGGCATGGTCCAGCCGCCCGCACCGGTGCCGCCGCCGCGGCGCGAGGGCCGGCGGTTCACCATCCCGACCCCCGCTGACCTGCGACATCCCCGCCAGCGCGTGGCGGTGACCGAGGCCGAGCAGCCCGGGCAGGACGGCGCGGAGCCGTCCGCTGGCGCCGCCCTGCCGCGGGTGTCGCAGGCGCCCGCTGTCCCCGCTGGAACCCCACGGCCCGTCCCCACTGCCGGCCCCGTCGAGCCCCCGGCCGGTGCGGACGGGGCCACCGGTGCGGTGCCCCAGGTCCCCCCCGTGCGGCCCACCCCGGCGACGCTGCCACGCCCGGCCCGGCTCGTGGCCACCGGACAGCCAGCAGCGCCCGGCGAGCTGGCGCCGGTGCCGCAGGCCCAGGCCGACGCCGAGCCCGAGGGCGGCACGGCGGTCGAGGGCACCCGGCGGATCTTCCCCAACCCGGCGTCGCTCATGGCCAGCGGCCGTGGCGCCCGCAAGGTGCGGCCCGGGGGCCTGCGCGCCCGGCGCCTGCCCAAGGTCGAGGAGACCTCGGCCGGCGGCGTCGTGCTGGACCTGACCGCCGATCCTCCGGCCGTGGCCCTCATCGCCCGCCACGACCGCCGGTCGCGGCTGCTCTGGAGCCTGCCGAAGGGCCACGTGGAGGAGGGGGAGACCCCGGAGCAGGCGGCCCTGCGCGAGGTGTTCGAGGAGACCGGCCTGGTCGGGCGCATCGTGGCACCGCTGGGCGTGATCGACTTCTGGTTCGTGGTCGAGGACAAGCGCATCCACAAGACCGTGCACCACTTCGTCATCGAGGCGATCGGCGGCGAGCTCTCCGACGAGGACCTCGAGGTGGAGGCCGTGGAGTGGATCCCCTACGACCAGGTGGTGCGCCGGCTCGCCTACGGCGACGAGCGCCGGCTGGTCGAGAAGGTCGCCCAGATCGTCCCGGGTGTGAGGTGACCCGGGGGGCCCGTGGCGGGCTCGTCGCGGGCACCTGGGGCGCTGCGGCCCTGGCCCTCGTCCTGCTCCTCGTGTGGCTGCCCGGGGCCACTGCCCCGGCACGCGCCGTCACGGCCGTCCCCGGGCAGGCCGGGGCCACCCAGCTCGCACCCCAGCGCACCCCGGTCGGCGCCGGGGCGCTGGAGGTGCGCATCACCGGCTTCGAGCCGGCCGTGCCCGCGCCGACCGACACCCTCGTGGTCGAGGGCACGATCACCAGCACCGCCGCGCAGCCGGTCGACGCGGTGCGTGCGGTGCTGCGGGTCTCGGCCACGCCCCTGGGGAACCGCGGCGAGATCGGTGAGGTGCTGGCCGGCCTGGGCTCGCGCACGGGCACGCCGGTGCCCGGGGCGAGCGTGGACGTGGCGGCCACGCTCGCCCCGGGACGCTCGGTGCCGTTCCGGCTCACTGCCCCCGTGGCCGAGCTGGGCCTGCTCGCACCGGGCGTCTACGTCACTGGCGTGGAGGCGCTGGGCAGCCTCGGCGGCGCGCCGGTGCGCCAGGACCTCGACCGCACCTTCCTGCCCTGGTGGCCGCCGGGGACGACCGCGCAGCCGTTGCTGCTCACGACGCTGTGGCCGCTGTCGGCCCCGCCGGCGCAGGACCTCGCCGGCGTGCTGGTCGACGACGAGGTGCCGGTCTCGATGTCCCCCGGGGGCCGGCTCGACACCCTGCTGGGCGCCCTGGACGCGGCGCCGGGCGTGGTCACCACCGTCGTCGACCCGCTGGCGGTGCAGCTGGCCGACGACGCCGACGACGGCTACGAGGTGGCGGGCGCGGGGGACGGGGCGGCCGCCGCTGGCAGCCGGGCCGCGGAGGTCGCCGGCTGGCTCGAGGGGCTACGGGGACGGGTGCAGGATCCCGTGGCCGAGCCCGAGGCCATGCTCATCGGCGGTGCCGACGTGGTCGCCGCCCGCCGGGGCCGCCTGCTCGGCGCGGTGCTGGGCCAGCGCACCCTGATCGACGACACGACCCGGGCCGCGCTGGGCGTGGACCTGCCCCAGCGCCTCGTGATGGCCCCCGGCGGCGCCGCCGACGAGCGGACCCTGCGGACCCTGGCGCGCGCTGGGGTGTCGGCGGTCGTCCTGGCCGACACCGCGATCCCGCCGACCACCCCGAGCTTCTTCACCCCGAGCGGCAACGTGCGCGTGGCCACCCCGTCGGGCCCGCTGCCCGTGCTGGCCGCGGACAGCGGCCTGTCCAGCACGCTGGCGCTGCCGATGGCCGCTGCCGACCAGGTGCTGGTGGTCCGCCAGCGGCTGCTCGCCGAGACCCTGGCCACCATCACCGAGCTGCCCGACACCCAGCGCCTGCTCGTGATGGCCCCGGCCCTGTCGTGGGCCCCGAGCGCGCAGGGTGCGGCCATGGTCGTCTCCGTGCTGGGCACGACCCCCTGGCTGGTGCCCACGTCGCTGGCCGCAGCCCTCGCGCGCGAGCCCAGCAGCGTGCCCCGCTCGTTGGCGCCCTACGGGGCCGAGCAGCGCGTCGCCGAGCTCCCGGCCGGCCACCTGGACCGGGTCCGCGACCAGTACCGCGGCCTGGCCTCGTACGCCGAGGTGCTGGCCGACCCGGCGGCCCTCGACGCGATCGCCCGGACCGCGCCGAGCCGTGGGCTGTCCGGCTGGCTGCGCGCCGACCAGGCGCTGCGCGAGCGGCTCACCCGCCGGGTCGACAGCCAGGTCGGCGCGCTGGGCTCCTCGGTGCGGATCGTGTCCAGCGGCTCGATCACGGTCGCCGGCACCTCGGGGACCATCCCGATCACGGTGGAGAACACCGGCACCCTGCCCGTCACCGTCGGGCTGCGCATGGCCAGCACCCCCCCGCAGCTGTTCAGCGCCGAGTCGGTCCCGCCCTTCCGGGTGGACCCGCAGCGGCGGACCTCGGTGGAGGTCAGCGCCCAGGTGGCCGCGGCCGGGCCCATCCCCGTGGAGGTCCAGCTCACGACCCCGGACGGACGGGACTTCGGCGAGCCCGGCGAGCTGACGGTGCAGTCCTCGGCCTACGCCAACGCCGCGGGCATCCTCGTGCGGGTGGCCCTCGGGGCGCTCGTGCTCGCGGTGGTGGTGCACGGGGTGCGCCGGGCGCGCCGGCGGCGTCGCCCCGCTCCGGCCGAGGAACCCGCCCCCGTCCCGGTGCCCGGGGTCCACCGTGGCTGACCCGTCGCGCCCGGACGGCGAGCCGGTGCCCGAGCCCGGCGCGCCCGATCCCACCGCTGCGGGAGCCCGCGACACCGCCGCCGAGGACACCGCCGGCCGGCCCGAGCCCGCCGCGAGCGCCAGCCTGGCCATGGACCCCGACGTGACCGGCGAGCTCGAGGCCGTGGCCGCGCCACGCCAGGGGGAGCTGGTGCAGCAGGGCGCGATGATGGCCGTGGGCACGATCATCAGCCGGCTCACGGGCCTGGTCCGCGACATCGCGATGACCGCCGCACTGGGGCTGGGCGTGGTCGCCGACCTCTTCACCGTGGGCAACACGATCCCGAACACCGTCTACGTGCTGACCGTGGGCGGGGCGATGAACGCCGTGTTCGTGCCGCAGCTGGTGCGCCGCATGCGCGAGGACTCCGACGACGGTGCCGGGTTCGCCGATCGCCTCATCACCCTGACCATGGTCGTGCTGCTGGGGCTCACCGTCGTCTCGCTGCTGCTCGCGCCCTGGCTGACCCGCATCTACGCCTCGCCCGAGTACTCCCAGGCCGAGCTGGACCTGGCCACCGCCTTCGCCCGCTACTGCCTGCCGCAGGTGTTCTTCTACGGCCTGTTCACGCTGCTGTCCCAGGTGCTCAACGCCCGGGGGCGCTTCGGCCCGCCCATGTACGCCCCGATCGCGAACAACGTGGTCGCCATCGCGGTCTTCCTCGGCTTCCTGGCCGTGGCCGGGCCCACGGCCGTGCAGGGCGGCACGCTCACCCAGGAGCAGGCCCTCTGGCTGGGGGTGGGCTCGACCGTGGCCGTGGCCGCCCAGGCGCTGCTGCTGGTGCCGTTCCTGTCCTCGAGCGGGTACCACTGGCGGCCCCGCTTCGACTGGCGCGGCTGGGGACTGGGCAAGACCGGCGGCCTGGCGCTGTGGACGCTGGGCCTGCTGGCCGCCAACCAGGTGTCCTTCGTGGTGCACAGCCGGCTGGCCACCACCGCCAACGTGCTGGCGGTGGCCGAGGGGCTGCCGCCCGCCGGGATCACGACCTACCAGAAGGCCTACCTGATCTTCTTCCTGCCGCACTCGATCGTGACCGTGTCCCTGGTGACCGCGCTGCTGCCGGGCCTGAGCCGGGTCGCCCATGCGCGGCAGTTCGACGTCCTGGCCCGCTCGCTGGCCGACACCACCCGCACGGTCACGGCCCTCGTGGTGCCGATCACCGCCGTGCTCATCCCGACGGCGCCGCTGCTGGCCTCGCTGCTGTTCGGCTTCGGGGCCTCCGGGATCGACGCGGCGCAGCAGATCGGGCTGACCGTCATCGGCATGCTGCTGGGCCTGGTGCCGTTCTCGATCTACTTCATCCTGCTGCGCGGCTGGTACGCGATGGAGGACACCAGGACCCCCTTCTTCCTCTCGGTGGTCCTCAACGCGATCAACGTGGCCCTGAGCATCGTGCTGTTCGCGCTGGTCCCCACCGAGTGGAAGGTGCCCGCGATCGGCCTGGCGCTGGGGGTGACCTACTGGGTGATGATGGTCGTGGCCTGGCCCGTGCTGTCCCGCCGGGTCGGCGGACTGCACACCCGCGCGACCTGGGTCGCCGTGGCCCGCATGCTGGTGGCGGGCCTGGTGGCCGGCGCAGCGGCGGCGCTGGTCTTCTGGGCGGCCGACCGCGGCCTGCCCGACCTGTGGCAGTCGTGGCTGCTCAAGGCGCTCACCCTGGCGGTCGCCGGGGCCGCGGGGATGCTGGCGTACCTGCTGGCGGCCCGCCTGCTGCGCATCCGCGAGGTGGCCGACGTGGTGGGGCTGGTCCGTCGACGGCTGGGCCGCTGAGGCGGGGGCTGCCGTGATGGGGGGTGGGACAACGACCTGCCCCAGGACCGCCGCTGTCCCTGGGACCAGGGTCAGCCGGCCATCGCCGTGCCCACGGCCCGCACGGTGAGGTAGCGCTCCAGCTGGGGCACGTGCTGCAGGGCCAGCGAGTGCGCCCGGCGACTCACCGTGACGTGCACCTCGCCCTCCTCGTCGATCCACCAGTCGCGCGCACGCAGCCGCACCCCGAGCTGGTCGGCGACCTGCAGCGACTCGTCCCGCGCGGCCTCGTACGCGCCTGGCTGCTCCATGAGCAGCATCGCCCCGCTGCCGGCGACGATGCCGGCGTCGTCGACGGTCGTCACGTTCGTGTAGGCCAGCGACATGACGTCGAAGCCGATCACGCCCAGCACCAGGAGCACGGCGCTGACGCGCAGCAGCCATCCCAGGACGATCCCGCCCTCGTCGCGGCCGGCCGATGCCCCTCGCATGGGGGTTGGATCGGCACCGGCGGGGGGGCCCTTGATCGGCCGAACGGGGTCAGTCGCGGTCCGCCCCACCCGGGATGGCGTGCTGGGTGCCGCGCCCCTCGTGGCCTAGCATTCCTGCCGTGAGCGAGCACCGGGCCGGCGTCGCGCCCAACCGCCAGGTGGGTCGGTTCACGCTCGCCGACCTCGTCGAGGAGCGCCACGGCTGCCAGATCTGGCGGGCCGTCGACAGCACCCTGAACCGCGAGGTCGCCCTGTGGCTGGTGCCCCGGGCCGAGGACCTCATGGCCGACCTGCGCCTGTCCACCCGGACGGCCGCCACGGTCGACGACCGACGCATCGTGCGCATCCTCGACGTCTTCGACACCGACGAGTTCCTCGTGGTCGTCACCGAGTGGTGCGCCGGCGAGGTGCTGCGCGACCACCTCACCGAGCCGCTGCCGGCCCAGGAGGCCAACCGGATCGCCTACGAGGTGGCCGGCGCGCTGGAGTCCGCGCACGCCCACGGCATCGCGCACGGGCGCCTGCGGCCCTCGAACGTGCTCATCTGCGACGACGGCGAGGTGCGCATCACGGGCCTGGGCCTCGACGCGGTCCTCGCCGGGGTGGATCCCGCCGCTGAGGGCGACCCGGTGCGTGCCGACCTGCACGGCGTCGGCGCGCTGCTCTACGCCTGCCTGACCGCCCGATGGCCGGGCCCGGCGACCGAGGGCCTGCCCGCCGCGCCGGAGGTGTCCGGGGCGATCCCCCCGCCATCCCGGCTGCTCGCCGAGATCCCCGAGCCCCTCGACGAGTTCTGCGCCCGGACCGTGGTGCCGATCGCCGGCCGCGGACGGCCCGCGGTGGGCTCGGCCAGCCAGGCCCGCGAGGCCCTCGGGGCGAGCCTGACCGACCTGCACGGGGAGCGCCGACCGCTCACCGCCCGGCCACAGGCCGAGCGGCCCAGCTCGGGCCTGGCCCGGATCGCCCTGGGCGTGGGCATCCTCGCGTTCGTGCTGGTCCTGGCCGGCCTGGGCTGGCGGCTGCTGGGCAGCGAGGCCGAGGTGGCGGCCCCCCTCCCGAGCCCGTCGCCGAGCCCGTCCCCGACGCCCACGGCCAGCGAGGCACCCGAGCCGGTGGACTACCGGATCGCCGGGGCCCGCGACTTCGACCCGCTGGGCAACGGCGAGGAGAACCCGGGCCGCGTGCCGTTCGCCTACGACGGCGACCCCAACACGGCGTGGCGCACGGTCACCTACTACAACAAGAGCCTCGACAAGCCGGGCGTGGGCCTGCTGGTCGACCTCGGCGCGCCGCGCGCGATCGGCCGGGTCGAGCTCGAGCTGGTGGGCAACGGCACCGACCTGCAGGTGCTCACCAGCAACGACCCAGGCAACGACCCCCGTGACTACGACGTGATGGCCCAGGCCACCGAGGCCGGCGAGCAGGTCACCCTCAAGAGCCCGGACCCCACCTCGGCGCGCTACGTGCTCATCTGGCTGACCGGCCTGCCCCAGGTCGACGGCGGGTGGCGCGGCGGCATCCGGGAGATCGCGGTCACCAGCTGAGCGCGGTGCCGCCGCCCGCGCCCCCGGGCCCGGGAATCAGCCCCGGTCCTAGGATGTTGGCTCCAGCACTGGCCCCGCGCATCGTCGCACGGGGCGGATCAAGGGGAACTCGACGTGTCAGACGTGCGTGAGGTCATCATCGTGGGCTCCGGCCCATCCGGGTACACCGCGGCCATCTACGCAGCGCGCGCAGCGCTCACGCCGCTGGTGTTCGAGGGGGCGGTGACCGCCGGGGGCGCGCTCATGAACACCACCGAGGTGGAGAACTTCCCCGGCTTCCCGCAGGGGATCATGGGCCCGGACCTCATGGACAACCTGCGCGGCCAGGCCGAGCGCTTCGGCGCCGAGCTGGTGACCGACGACGTGACCCGCATGGACCTCACCGGCGAGGTGAAGGTCGTCTGGGACGGCGAGGGCAACGAGCACCGCGCCCACGCGGTCGTGCTGGCCATGGGCTCGGGCTACCGCGAGCTGGGCCTGCCCGACGAGAAGCGCCTGTCCGGGCACGGCGTGTCCTGGTGCGCGACCTGCGACGGGTTCTTCTTCCGGGGACAGGACATCGCGGTGGTCGGTGGCGGGGACTCTGCCGTCGAGGAGGCGCTGTTCCTCACGAAGTTCGCCGAGTCGGTCACGATCGTGCACCGGCGCAGCGAGCTGCGGGCCAGCCGGATCATGGCCGAGCGCGCGCTGACCAACCCCAAGATCCGGTTCGCCTGGGACAGCGCGGTCACCGCGATCCACGGCCAGGACAAGGTGTCCGGGGTCACCCTGGCCGACGTGCGCACCGGGGACACCCGTGAGCTGGCGATCACCGGGCTGTTCATCGCGATCGGCCACGACCCGCGCTCCGAGCTGGTGCGCGACCAGATCGACACCGACGCCGCCGGGTACGTCCTCGTCGAGGGCCGGACCACCCGGGTGCTGCACAACGGCCTGGTGCTGCCCGGCGTGTTCGCCGCCGGCGACCTCGTGGACCACACCTACCGGCAGGCCATCACGGCGGCGGGCACGGGCTGCGCCGCGGCCCTGGATGCCGAGCGCTACCTCGCCGCACGCGAGCACGCCCTGGTCGCCAGCGCCTGACCCGGCCCACCCCTGCGCGGCTCGGGCCCGGGGCTGCCGTCCCGGTTACGATGGGCCGCCGATCCACCGATGAGGAGCTCCCCAATGGCGCTGAAGACCGTCACGGACGCGACGTTCGCCGACGACGTCCTGCTGTCCGACAAGCCCGTGCTCGTCGACTACTGGGCGGTGTGGTGCGGCCCCTGCCGGATGATCGCCCCGATCCTCGAGGAGATCGACGCCACGCACGGCGACAAGCTCACGATCGCCAAGCTGAACGTGGACGAGAACCCCCGCACGGCCTCGGACTACGGGATCGTCTCGATCCCGACGCTCAACGTGTTCCAGGGCGGCAAGGTCGTCAAGCAGATCATCGGTGCCAAGCCCAAGGCCGCGCTGCTCAAGGACCTCGCCGAGTTCCTGTAGACCGTGAGCCAGCCCACGTCGACCCGGCCCGGGACCGGCGCCCACCAGCGCTGCCGGCTCGATGACAGCGGCCCCATGGTCGCCGAGGTGCGGGCGCGCCTGCATCGGCTCGGCCTGCTGGCCGACGGGGATGGCGACTGCTTCGACGAGGCCGTCGACGTGGCCGTGCGGCACTTCCAGCAGGAGCGGGGGCTGCCGGTCGACGGGGTCGTCGGGCCGCAGACCTACCGTCGCCTCGAGGAGGCCCGGTGGCGCCTGGGTGACCGCGTGCTGCAGTTCCTCCCCGGGCACGCCATGGTCGGCGACGACGTGGTCACGCTGCAGGAGCGACTGACCGGCCTGGGCTTCTCGCCCGGGCGCATCGACGGCATCTTCGGGCGCAGCACCGACCATGCGGTGCGCGAGTTCCAGCTCAACGTGGGACTGCCGACCGATGGCACGGCGGGTCCGGAGACCTTCCGCGCGCTGTCGCGGCTCACCCGGACGGTCAGCGGGGGGGCCTCGACGCTGTTGCGCGAGCAGCAGGCCTTCGAGGTCCTGCGCACGGGGGTGACCCACAAGGTCGTCGTGCTCGACGCCGGGCCCGACCAGGTGCGCCGCGGCCACACGGGCAGCGGCCTGTCCGAGCAGGACATCGCCGCGGACATCGCGGCCCGCGTCGAGGGACGGCTCGCCGCGCTGGGGACCACCGTGCTGGTCACCGGGCCGGCGCGGCCAGGGCACACGGCGTTCGACGAGGCCGCCCGGGCCTCGATCGCCAACGAGGTGGGCGCCGACGTCGTGGTGTCCCTGCACTGCGACGCCCACCCCAACCCGGCGGCGCACGGCGTGGCCGCGTTCTTCTTCGGCAGCGGCACCGGCGCCAACGCCTCGGTCGCCGGGCGGACGCTGGCCGAGCTGCTGCTGGACGAGATCACCGTGCGCACCGACGCCGGCAGCTGTGGGGCGCACCCCAAGGCCTGGGAGATGCTGCGGCTGACCCGCATGCCCGCCGTGCACGTGGACCTGGGCTACCTGACCAACCCGGCCGACGCCGCGCGCCTGGGCCAGCCCGACGGCCGGGACGCGATCGCCAAGGCGATCACCGCCGCGCTGATCCGCTTCTTCGCCCCGCCCGCGCAGGACTGACGCGCCCCCGGCCGGCCCGCGCCCGGCTCCCCCCGTCGCCGTGGCCCGCGCTACCCCAGCGTGCCGGCGAGCTGCTCGTCGGTCATGCCGCGCACGTCGAGCACCTGGCCGGAGTTCAGCTGCAGCATGTAGGTCTGCGCCGAGCGGGAGCGCTTCTTCTTCAGGCTGTTGCGGGCCACGACCTTCTTCATGAACGTGAAGTTCTTCACGTACTGGTCGTAGAGGGTCCCGGCGTCCTGGATCTCGGTGATGATCTCGTCGGAGGCGCGCAGGCCCGGCGAGGACCAGTTCGCCGATCCGCTCATCACGTACTTCTGGACCCGGCCGCGCACGTGGCCGTTCACCATCATCGCCTTGTGGTGGGTGAACAGGTCGTTGCGGATGCACAGGACCGCCCAGGTCTTCTTCACCGGGTCGTACTTGGGGGCCACCGGGCAGGACATGCGCACCGTGAGCCGGCCGCCGCCGTACGGGCTGCGCCGGTCCAGCCACGTGCCGGTGGACGTCACCGGCACGGCGCCGCGCAGGGAGCTGCCGCTGCACAGGCCGTCGGGGCCGTTCAGGGTGTTGCGCACCACCTTGCGCTTGGCGGGACGGCCCTTGCTGGCCGGGGTCACGATGACCCGCGTCGGCGGCGTGGCCAGGCAGTCGGCGCTGCCGTAGCCCACCTCCTCCCCGTCCTCGTTCGACAGCCACCGGCCGTCGGCTCCACGCACGCGCTGGCTCATCTGCGTGTAGACGACCTCGACGTTGCAGCCCTGCTGCATCGCCAGGCGCCAGAGGTCACCGGCCACGCCCTTGCGGGTGAGCACGAACATCGACACCTTCACGTCCGTGCGGCGGAGCGTGCCCTTGCGGTCGCGGTAGCGGCACTTGATGGACTTGAGGATGTCGCGGTTGATGTCCCCGGAGGTCTGCGGCGGGAAGTGCACGATCGTGGCCCGCGCACCGGTGCTCGGGTTGCCCGGCGTGCTGGCCGTGCGGAAGTAGTTGGTGGTGATCAGCTCGCCGCGCGAGGCCCGCACCATGTCGGTGAAGTAGCCGTTCAGGATGTCGTACATCGCCTGGTCGCCCACCGCGATGTTCATGTTGTTGAAGCCCTTGCGCGCCTGCTGGTAGGTCGGGTTGCCCGAGCTGTACGCCGACACCCAGCGGCGGGCGTTCGCCCCGGTGCCCACGGTGGAGAACAGGTAGATCTTCGAGTGCAGGCTGGGGTACATCGGCTCCATGTTGTCCGGGATGGTCTTGGAGCCGGTGGTGGTGTGGCTGCGTCCCGCCGCGTCGGTCACGGTGAGCGAGGTGCGATAGGTCTCGTCGGCGGCGTAGGTCTTCGTGTGCGGCCCGGGGCCGTCGGCGAAGGTGCCGTCACCGAAGTCCCAGCGCCAGGTCGTGATCGGGGAGCCACCCGTGGGCAGGCTGCGGTCGGTGAAGACCACGGTGCGCCCGGTCAGGTTGGTCGAGTCGGCCGCGTACCAGGCCGTGGGCTCCCCGGGCGCCGGTGGGCGGCGCGGCGTGAGGCAGCCCTGCCAGCACGTGGTCGTGAAGTTCACCGCCCGCGTGTCCGTGCCGAGGTTGCGCGTGAGCTCGCGCCACGACGGGTACTTGTCCGAGTGGCTGTTCGTGAGGGCCTGCACCGAGACGCCGCGCTGGACCGCGGCCGTGAGGGCGGCCTGGATCGGCGCGTAGGTCAGCGAGTAGAAGCTGAAGCGGATGCTGGCCTGGGTACCGTCGGGGTTCACCGGTGGCGTGCAGTCGATCATCCGCATGAGGTGGCGCAGCATCTGGTACTGCTTCGTATCGTCCCCCGACGGGTCGTTGAACATCGTACGGGTCTCGGCCACGAAGGCGGGGTCGCAGCTGCGGGGGTTCGACTGGATGAGGATGGGCACCTCGAGCAGGCCCTGGCTGCCGTCGGTCGCCGTCGCGATGACCTTGAACGAGTCGGGGCCGGAGAACTCGGGCAGCTTGTCCTGCTTGCCGGTGACCGGGTCGGGCGGGTAGAAGCCGGGCTGGTAGCTGAACTCGCCGGTGCCGGGGTTCAGCTGGACCTTGCCGTTGAACGGGCCGTTCTCGTCGAGCTTGTAGGCGACCACCCCGTAGGTGACCGGCAGGCCGGCCGGGTGGCTGCACTGGACCACGCCCTGCACGGGCACGTTCACGGAGGTCACCACCGGGTTGCCCGGCGCGACGATCGTGCACGTGATGGTGGCGTTCGCGGCGGCGGGTGCAGCCCCCACGAGGCCCAGGGTGCTGGCCAGCAGCGACCCGACCACGGCGGCTGCCAGGCTGATGCGGGACCGACGACGCACGGTGCCTCCTGTGGGGGAATGTGCAGAATGTAAGCCATCGGACTGACAGTGGCGGGAGCGGCCGCGCTATCGGGCGGCTAACGATCGGCGATGCATCCGTGCGACCAGGTGTCGACCGCCGTCCTGCGCCTCGAGGTGTCCGGCGCGCCCCGGCCAGCCCGGCGCGCCCCTCAGGGCTGCCGGGCGCCGGCGAAGGTGGCGTAGTGGCGGGGCCGCAGCAGCGAGACCGCGAAACCGGCGGCGGCGCCGAGGCCCACGGCGGTTGCGCCGAGCAGGACCAGTCGCACCACGCGCATGCCGCCACCTCCCGTCCGGCATCCTAGGCACATGACCACCGGCACGCGCCTCGATCCCTGGTTCACCAGCTACGCGCAACGCGCCCACGGGCTGGCGGCCTCGGAGATCCGGGCGCTCTTCGCGGTCGCGAGCCGACCGGAGGTCGTGTCCCTGGCCGGGGGGATGCCCTACGTCACCGCGCTGGACCTCGACGCGGTCGCCGAGACGGTGGCCCGCCTGCTGCGGGATCGGGGCGCCACGGCGCTGCAGTACGGCTCGGGCCAGGGCGACGAGCGGCTGCGCGAGCAGATCCTCGAGGTCATGGCCCCGGTGGGGATCCACGCCCATCCCGACGACATCGTGGTGACCACGGGGTCCCAGATGGCCCTGGACCTCGTCGTGCGCACGTTCTGCGACCCCGGGGACGTCGTCATGGTGGAGTCGCCGTCCTACGTCGGGGCCCTGGGCGTGTTCCGCTCGTACGAGGCGCGGGTGGTCCACGTCGACATGGACGAGCAGGGACTGTCGGCGGAGGCCCTGTCCCAGGCCATCGACGCGGTCCGGGCCGACGGGGGGCAGGTCAAGCTCATCTACACGATCCCCTCGTTCCACAACCCGGCCGGGCTGACCCAGGGACAGCAGCGCCGTCAGGACATCCTCGAGGTGGCCCGACGGCACGGCGTGCTCGTCCTGGAGGACGACCCCTACGGCCTGCTCGGCTTCGACGGCCAGGTGCCCCGGGCCATGCGCGCCGACGAGGAGGCCGGGGTGGTGTACCTCGGGTCCTTCTCCAAGACGATCGCCTCGGGGCTGCGCGTCGGCTGGGCGGTGGCCCCCCACGGCGTCCGCGAGAAGCTGGTCCTGGCCGCGGAGGCCGCGGTGCTGTGCCCTTCCAACTACGCGCAGCTGACCGTGTCGGAGTACCTCGCGACGAACGACTGGATGGCCCAGATCCGGACCTTCCGCGGGGTGTACCGGGAGCGCCGGGACGCCCTGCTGGGGGCGCTGGCGGACCACATGCCCCCGGGCACCACCTGGACCGAGCCGGCCGGCGGGTTCTACTCGTGGGTCACCCTGCCCGAGGGCCTCGACGCCCGCGCGATGCTGCCCCGGGCGGTGGCCGCACTCGTGGCCTATGTCCCAGGGACCGGCTTCTACCTCGGCGAGGCCGAGCAGGAGGCCAACCGCAGGTCGCTGCGGCTGAGCTACTGCTACCCGCCCCCGGACCGCATCGTCGAGGGGGTCCGCCGGCTGGGCAACGTCATCGACGAGGAGCTCGGCCTCATCGACACCTTCGGGGAGGCCGCGCCGGGCACCGGCTGGCACCAGCACGACGAGGCGGTCATGAGCACGCCGGCTCCGGACCTGGCATGAGCCGCCACGCCGCGCCCGGTGCCCGGCCAGGGTCACGCCGCCCACGCACCAGCTCATCCGTGACCCATGGACAGGGGGTAGGACAGTGACCGCACCGATCATGATCCTGGCGGGGGGGCTGTCCCATGAGCGGGACGTCTCGATCCGCTCCGGCCGGCGGGTCGCCGAGGCCCTGCGTGGGGTCGGCATGGACGTCACCGTCCAGGACCTCGACGGCACCCTGCTCGACCGCCTGCGCTCGGATCCACCCCGGTGCGTCGTGCCGCTCGTCCACGGTGCCAGCGGCGAGGACGGCTCCCTGCGCGAGGTGCTCGCCGCCCTCGGACTGCCGTTCGTGGGCTCCGGCGCCGACGCCTGCCGGCTCGCGTTCGACAAGATGGTCGCCAAGGCCCACCTCGCCGGCTCGGGCATCCGCACCGCGCCCGCCGTCGCGCTGCCGCACCCCACGTTCCGCGACCTCGGCGCCCGTGCGGTGCTCGACGCCCTGGTCGGGCGGATCGGCCTGCCGCTGGTCGTGAAGCCGACGCGCAGCGGGTCGGCCCTGGGCGTCACCATCGTGCACGACCCGGCCGACCTTCCCGCCGCGATGGTGGGCTGCTTCTCCTACGGCGACACCGCGATGCTCGAGCGCTTCGTGCCGGGGACCGAGGTCGCCGTCTCGGTGGTGGAGCGTGCCGACGGCAGCGTCCAGGCCCTCCCGGCCGTCGAGATCCGCCCCGACTCGGGCAGCTACGACTTCGCCTCGCGGTACACCGCCGGGACCACGGAGTTCTTCGCCCCGGCACGGCTGCCCGAGGCGGTCTCGGCGGAGTGCGCCCGGGTGGCGATGCTGGCCCATGGAGCACTCGGGCTGCGCCACCTCTCCCGCGCGGACCTCATCGTGACCCCGGACGGCGAGGTCACCTTCCTGGAGGTCAACGTGGCCCCCGGCTGCACCGAGACGTCCCTGCTGCCCCAGGCCGTGGCGGCCGCGGGCCTGGACCTCGGCGACGTCTTCGCCACCCTCATCGAGCGGGCCCTCGCGGAGCCCAGCGTCCCTGGGACCTGACCCAGTGTCGGGCCTGGGCGGCTCGCAGCGATGTCCCAGGGGCCGGCCGGCTGGGACAGCACCGCATGTCCCAGCCCGATGTCCTACCCCTGCCTGGATTGCCACCAGCGGCGGCGCCGCGGCAGCCCCTCGGCCGTGACCGAGCCCCCGGTCTGGGCGGCCCGGCTGCGTGCCGCGGCGAGCGGGTCGATCTCACCGATCGTGTCGGCGCCGGCGGCCGGGCCGGGGCCCAGGGCGACCGGCGCGGCCGGCGCGCCGCCGGAGGGGGCCTCGATGGGCGCGGTCGCCGCCGGCGCCGCCGCAGGCCCGGCGGTGAGGGCCCGCAGCGCCAGCCGCGCGTCGGCGAGGGCCAGTGCGCGCTCCGCGGCCTCGGCCTCGGCCCTGGCCAGCCGGATGCGCAGGTCGTCCCAACGCTCGCGCGGGATCGTCACGACATCGGGGGCGCGCTGGGGGCTGGACGCAGCGCCGGGGCCGGGCGTGCTCGGCACGGCCGCGCCGAGGTCCCGGGGGCGGGCGGCCTGGGCGTCGCGATGCTCGGGCAGCGAGCGCCCGGGGTGCAGGCCCACGGCCAGCAGCGCCTCCACGGGGATGCGCCAGACCCCGTCCGGGTCCTTGGCGGCGCCGTGCTCGGCGAGGTCGGCGAGCTTGCGGGTGATCGTCTTGCGGCTCACCGCGCACGCCGTGGCGGCCTCGGTGATCGTGAACTGCGGCCGCGGGGTGGCCTCGCGGGTGAGGTCGATCGTCGGCCCGGGTTCGGGGGCGCTCGCCGGCAGGTCGGCGTGGTCGGAGGCGGGGGTCGGCTGGGGTGCCACGTCAGTGAGGCTCATGGGCGACGATCCTAGGAGGGGCCCTGCCCTGGACCGGGGAGGTCGTCCACCGGGCCTGCGGCGTGTCCCAGGGGGGACACCCGCGCAGCCGAGGTCCTAGGTCGTTGTCCCCGTGCCGTCGAGCAGCGCCACGATCCTGGCCAGATCCTCAGGGCCGGCGAACTCGATCGTGACCTTGCCCTTGGCCCGCCCCATGCTGACCTGCACGCGGGTGTCGAGCCGGTCGGCCAACGCCTCGGCCACCTCCTCGAGCCCCGGCGAGGAGCCCAGCCGGCGTGGCGTGCGGGAACGCCGGGCCGGAGCATCCTCGGGCACCTCGCCGAGGGCAACGAGCTCCTCGACGGTGCGCACCGACAGGCCCTCGGCCACGATGCGCCCCGCGAGGCGCTCCATGGCCGCTGCGTCGGGCAGGCCCAGCAGGGCACGGGCGTGTCCCTGGGACAGGACACCGGCGGCCACCCGGCGTTGGACGGCCGGGGGCAGCCGCAGCAGCCGCAGGGTGTTCGTGATCTGGGGCCTGGACCGGCCCACCCGGGTGGCGAGCTCGTCCTGGGTGCACCCGAGGTCCACCAGCAGCTGCTGGTAGGCGGCCGCCTCCTCGAGCGGGTTGAGCGCGGCCCGGTGCAGGTTCTCCAGCAGGGCGTCGCGGAGCAGGTCGTTGTCGTCGGTCATCCGGACGACGACCGGGACGGTGTCCCACCCCAGCCGCTGCACGCTGCGCCAGCGCCGCTCCCCGGCCACGAGCTCGAAGCCATCCACAGGCCCGGAGGGCGCCGGCCGCACCACGAGCGGCTGCAGCAGGCCGACCTCCCGGATGGACGCGACCAGCTCGTCGAGGGCGTCCTCGTCGAAGACCGTGCGGGGCTGGCGGGGGTTCGGCCGGATCGCGGCCACGGCGACGACCTGGAAGGTGATCGCCGCTGCTGTGGGCGATCCGGGCTGTGTGGCCCCTGGCGTCCGACGCACGTCGGAGGGGGCGGATCCTGCCGTGCCCGGGCGTGCGGTCGACGACTCGGGGGCAGGTGGTCCGGCGACCGATTGTGATGTGAGATAGGTCACATCTGGGCCCCTGTCGTCCACGATCATCCACCTCCTCCACCAGTTGTCCACAGGCTGGCTGTGGACAACTGGTGCATCCGGTGACGCGCTGTGGTCACGCGGGGCCGATCCTGCCCCCGCCGGCCACAGCAGGACCGGCCGACACACGCGGGATGAGCACCGCCGTGGTCGGCGGGACCAGGACACCGACGCCGTACTCCACGATCCGCGGGGTGCCGCCGCCGAGGCGCGCGATGGCCGCCGCGGCATCCTCGAGCTCCGCTGCGGCGCCGGCCCCCTTGAGCGCCACGAGGGTCCCGCCGACCCGGGTCAGGGGCAGCGTCCACCCCACCAGCTGGTGCAGCCTCGCCACGGCCCTGGCGGTCACGACGTCGAAGGACCCCTGGTGGTCCTCGGCACGCGTGCGCGCCACCACCACGCGTGCGGACAGTCCCAGGTGGTCCACGACCTCGGTCAGGAAGGTGGCCCGGCGCAGCAGCGGCTCGACCAGGGTCACCCGCAGGTCGGGCCGCACGAGCGCCCACACCAGGCCGGGCAGCCCGGCTCCGGAGCCGACGTCCGCCACGTGGGCGCCCTGCGGGATCTCGGTGCCCGCCTCCTCGGCGACGACGGCACAGTTGGCGAGGTGGCGCGGCCACAGCCGGGACACCTCACGGGGCCCGATCAGCCCCCGCTCGACCCCGGGCCCGGCGAGGATCGCGGCGTAGGCCGCCATGCCGGGGATGCCGGCGTACCGCGCCGCGAGGGCCTCGGCCTGCGGATCGGGCGCTGTTTCACGTGGAACATCGCTCACGCCGGAGCGACCACCACGCGTCGGGCGTCGCCCTCGCCCTCGCTCTCGCTGTGCAGGCCGGCCGCAGTGACCACGTCGTGCACGACCTTGCGCTCGAAGGCCGTCATCGGGGCCAGCTTCACCGGCTCGCCCGTGCGTCGCACGTCGGCCACCGCCCGCTCGGCGAGCTCGGCCAGCTCCTGGCGGCGCGCGGCCCGGAAGCCGGCGATGTCCAGCATGAGCCGGCTGCGCTCCCCGGTCTCCCGCGTCACGGCGAGCCTGGTGAGCTCCTGCAGGGCGTCGAGCACCCGGCCGTCGGGCCCGACCAGGTCCTGCAGGTCGCCACCGACGATCGAGACCATCGCCCGGTCGCGCTCCACGTCCATGTCGATGTCGCCGTCGAGGTCAGCGATGTCGAGCAGCGCCTCGAGGTAGTCCGCAGCGATGTCGCCCTCGCGTTCGAGGTCAGCCGGGTTGGTCATCGATCCTCCGCCTTTCACACTCGGTCCCCACCCGGCGGTGCACCACGGGTGGGGTGGGACAGCCGCGCTGTCCCAGGTCAGCGTCCTCGGGACGAGGACCCTCCGCGCTTGCTCTTGGGCTGGCGCTTGGGCTGCGTCCGGGGCTTCGGCGCCTCCACCACGGCCGCGGCCACCGCACCCCCGCCGCTGGGGGCCACGTCCGGGGCAGGCAGGCCCTTCTTGGCCGCTCGGCGGGCGGCGCGCTCGGCGGCCGCCTCAGCGGCCGGGGTCCCCGGCTGGGGGTTGTTGCGGATCACCCAGAACTGCTGGCCCATCGTCCACAGGTTGGTGGTGAACCAGTAGACGAGGACGCCGATCGGGAAGTTGAGCCCACCCACGGCGAACATGACCGGGAAGATGTACATCATGATCTTCATCTGCTGGGCGATCGGGTTGTCGCTCGCCGTGTTCTTCAGCAGCAGCTGGCGCTGGGTGATGAAGCTGGTGACGGACATCAGGATGATGAGGATGACCGCGAGGATCCGGGTGGCGTTCGGGTTCGGCGTCTGGTCGGCGTTGGCGAAGGTCGCGTAGAGCGGCACGCCGAGGATCTGCGCGTCGTGGGCGCTGGCCAGCAGGTCGGCGTACTGGGGCCACGCGAACACGCCGATCGGCTGCTCCTGGGCCACGCCCCGCTGGAGGACCTGGAACAGCGCGAAGAAGATGGGGGCCTGCAGCAGGATCGGCAGGCAGGAGGCCAGCGGGTTCGTGCCCGTGTCCTTGTAGAGCGCCATCATCTCCTGGGACTGGCGCTCCCGATCCCCGGCGTACTTGGCCTGGATCTCCTTGAGCTGCGGCTGGATCGCCTGCAGCCCCCGCTGGGCCCGGATCTGCTTGACGAACAGCGGGATCAGCAGGATCCGGATGACGATGACCAGGCCGACGATGGACAGCGTCCAGGCCCACCCGCTGTCCCCGTCGAGGAACAGCGACCAGAACCGGTGCCAGGTGACGAGGATCCACGAGACCGCGATGAGCAGCCAATCCCACAGGAACACGAACTAGCTCCCAACTGTCTCGACGGTGGACCGGACATCCGACCCACCACGCCACGATCCCCGGTGGGGCACGTGGTCGATGCCACCCGCGGACCAGGGGTTGCAGCGCAGCAACCGCCACGACGCGAGCAGGAAGCCCTTGATCGGCCCGTGGGTGCGCACCGCCCCCAGAGCATAAGCCGAGCACGAGGGGTAGTACCGACACGTCGGCCCGAACAGCGGTGACACGAAGCGCTGGTAGCCGCGGATCCCACCGACGAGGACCAGTGACAGCACGCGTCCCAGGGTCATGTCCCAAGCGCGCCGTGCTTGGGCAGCCAACCGGTCCCACCCTGTCATGGGGCACCCCATGCGGGTGTCCCAGGCGGTTGACCCAGGCTGCGCAGCGCCCGCTCCAGGCAGGAGCTCAGCGCCGTCGCGAGCGTGTCGCCCTCCGCGGCAACGGCCGGCGGGAGCGCGCGCACGACGACCCCGAGGCCGTCGGGCAGCGTCTCGAGGTGCCCGGCCATGAGGTGGCGCAGGCGACGGGTCACCCGATGCCGCTGCACCGATCCACCGACGGCCCGGCCGACGATGAAGCCCGCACGCGCGGGACCGCGGGGGTGGTCGGGGGTGGCAGCGTCGCCGGGAGCCAGGGCAGCGACATGCACGACGAGGACGGGACAGGCGCCACGATGGCGCGCACGCATGACCGCTCGGAAGTCCTGCGACCGCCGGATCCTGCGCGCCGGGGGCAGCACGCGCGCGACGTCAGGCCGACAGGCGGGCGCGGCCCTTGCCGCGACGCGCGGCGATGACCGCCCGACCAGCGCGGGTGCTCATCCGGGTACGGAAGCCGTGCGTGCGGGCACGGCGCCGGTTGTTCGGCTGGAAGGTGCGCTTCATGTCGGGATCCTCGCGGGGTGGCAGTCACGGACGAAGGGTCCGCCCAGGCGTCCCTGGGATCGCGCCGGCGACCGCTTCCTGATGGGCAAGGGTACGCAGCGGCCCCGGAGCCGGTCAAACGCGCTCACGCAGCGTCACCGTTCCACTGCTGGGCGTCCCCGCGGTCGGGGGGCCGTCCAACCTGTGGAAAACTCTTGCCGCATCGCTTGGCCGGCGGTTAGCGTTCCGCCCCCAGCCCACACCCCGTCGCCCCGCAGGGGCTGCGCATCATGGAGGTTTGCCTTGGACGACAGCGCGGATCCGGGGCAGTTGTGGGCCAGCGTCATCACCGCCCTCGATGATCAGGCGCTGAGCCGCTCGCATCGGGCGTTCCTGCAGCTGAGCAAGCTGGTGAACGTCTACGGCAGCGTGGCCGTCCTGGCCGCACCGAACACGTTCGCCAAGGAGTACCTCGAGTCCCGGCTGCGGCCGCCGATCGAGGGATCCCTGGGCATGCTGCTGGGGCGGGACATGACCCTGGCCGTCACCGTCGACCCGTCCCTGGGCGACGTGGACGAGGACATCGCCGACATCTGGGCCGACGCGACGTACGCCGATGTCGACGCCACGGCTCCCCAGCCGTCGCTGCGCGGCACCCCCATGGCCGCGGTCGGCGGCCCCGCCGGACCGAGCACCGGCCTGCCCCGGGTGAGCCGGGGCGCCACCGAGCACAGCGCGCGGCTGAACCCCCGCTACACCTTCGACACCTTCGTCGCAGGGGCCAGCAACCGGTTCGCCCATGCGGCGGCGGTCGCCGTCGCCGAGCAGCCCGCGCGCAGCTACAACCCCCTGGTCATCTACGGCGAGTCCGGGCTGGGCAAGACCCACCTGCTGCACGCGATCGGCCACTACACGCAGATGCTCTACGCGGGCACCCGGGTCCGCTACGTGTCCAGCGAGGAGTTCACCAACGAGTTCATCAACTCGATCCGCGACGACGCCGCGCTCGAGTTCCAGCGCCGCTACCGCGACGTCGACGTCCTGCTCGTCGACGACATCCAGTTCCTGTCGGGCAAGGTGCAGACGCAGGAGGAGTTCTTCCACACGTTCAACACGCTGCACAACGCCACCAAGCAGATCGTCATCACCTCGGACATCGCCCCGACGAAGCTCAAGGACTTCGAGGACCGGATGCGGACGCGGTTCGGCTGGGGCCTGACCACCGACGTGCAGCCGCCCGACCTCGAGACCCGCATCGCCATCCTGCGCCGCAAGACCGACCAGGAGGGCATCTCGGTGCCCGCCGACGTCCTCGAGTACATCGCGAGCAAGATCTCGCGGAACATCCGCGAGCTCGAGGGGGCGCTGATCCGGGTCACCGCCTTCGCCTCCCTGAGCAAGCGGCCCGTGGACCTCGGCCTGGCCGAGGAGGTCCTGCGCAACGTCATCCCGACCGACTCCACCCCGGAGATCACCGCCCCGGCGATCATGCTCGAGACGGCGAAGTTCTACTCGGTGACCATCGACGACCTCACCGGGCAGTCCCGCTCCCGCACGCTGGTGACCGCCCGCCAGGTCGCCATGTACCTGTGCCGGGAGCTCACCGACCTGTCCCTGCCCAAGATCGGCGAGCTGTTCGGCGGCCGCGACCACACCACGGTCATGCACGCCGACCGCAAGATCCGCCAGCTCATGGCCGAGCGGCGCTCGCTCTACAACTCGGTCATGGACCTCACGGCGCGCATCCGCGCCTCGGCCGCGGCCGCCCACTGACCCTGGTCCGTGTCCCAGGGCCCAGCCGCGATCGTGCCTGGTGGGGGTGTCCCCACCGTCACCGCACCGACCCCGAGCCCCCGAGGGCTCCTGCCTGCCCCGAGCCTGCCCGGCGCTGCCACCGCGGATCGACCCCAGGGCGCTGTGGACGGCGCGTGGACGCCACCAGCGTGTCGTCCCCGGTCGTCACCGAGCACCTGGGGACACCTGGCCCGCCGATCGGTGGACAGCCCCGGTCGTCCACGAATCACACGGGTCCGACCCAGCTGCACCCACAGGGGCTGTGGGCGCGGACACGCGGGCCGACCTGCCCCGATGGCCATGGTCCACAGGATCCACAGGACCGATGACGAAGACGAGAAGGACATCAGGAGAGGGATCCCGAACCGCCACCCCTGCGGCGATCCCCTGTGGACACCCTCCGCGCTCGAGACGCGACCCGGTCACGCGCCGGTGTCCGTCAGCCCCAGCGTCAGGGGCAGGCCGTAGGGTGGCCCCCGACCAGGGCACCCAGGAGGGGCAGTGAAGTTCCGCATCGACCGTGAGACGTTCGCCGATGCCGTGCAGTGGGCCGGGCGGACCGTACCGGCCAGGCCGGCGCTGCCCATGCTCTCCGGGCTGCGCCTCGAGGCCCTCGAGGGTGCCGACTCGCGGCTGTCCATCGCCAGCTACGACTACGAGGTCTCCGGCCGCGTGGAGGCGATCGCCGACGTGGCCGCGCCCGGGGTGGCCCTCGTGAACGGCCGGTTGCTGGTCGACATCGCGCGAGCGCTGCCCCAGCAGCCCGTCGACGTGGAGACCGAGGGCACGCGGCTGCGCGTGCGTTGCGGTCGCGCCTCGTTCGAGCTGCCGACCCTGCCGGTCGAGGAGTACCCCCCGCTGCCGCCCATGCCCGAGCCCAGCGGCAGCGTGCCCGGGACGGTGCTGGCCGGCGCGGTCGCGCAGGTCGCCGTGGCCGCGGGGCGCGACGACGCGCTGCCGTTCCTGACCGGCGTGCGCATCGAGGTCGACGGTGACCAGGTGACCCTGGCAGCCACCGACCGGTACCGCCTGGCCGTGCGCACGCTGCGCTGGACCCCGGGGGACCCCTCGTTCACCGCCGCTGCGCTGGTCCCGGCCCGCACCCTCGCTGACACGGCCAAGGCCCTGGCGCACGCCGACGAGGTCCACCTGGCGTTCGGCTCGGCCAGCATGGGCGAGGGCCTGCTCGGGATCGAGGGCCTCGAACGGCGGACCACGACGCGGCTGCTCGAGGGCGACTTCCCGAAGTACCGGTCGTTGCTGCCGACCGAGTCCCCGACCGTGGCCCGCGTCGAGACCGCGGCCCTGACCGAGGCCGTCAAGCGCGTGGCCCTCGTCGCCGAGCGCTCGTCGGCGGTGAAGATGCTCTTCAGCGGGTCGGAGGTCGTGCTCGAGGCTGGCACGGGCGACGACGCGATCGGCCTGGACGCCATCGAGTGCACGGTGACCGGTGCGCCCATGGAGCGGATCGCGTTCAACCCCACCTACCTGCTCGAGGGCCTCACGGCCATCAACCAGCCGGTGACGAACATGGCCTTCACGAACCCGAACAAGCCGGCCGTCCTCACGGGTGCGGCCAGCTTCGACGCGGACGCGGCCGACGACTACCTCTACCTGCTGATGCCGGTGCGGCTGCCCGCCTGAGGCAGCCCACCAGCGCGCGCCCGGCGCCCGTGCACGTCACGCACCTCGGCCTGGTCGACTTCCGCTCCTACGCGCAGGTCGAGCTCGACCTCGGGCCGGGGGTGACCACGCTGCTGGGGCCCAACGGGCAGGGCAAGACCAACCTGGTGGAGGCGATCGGCTACGCCGCGACCGGCCGGTCGCACCGGGTGGCCACGGACGCTCCGCTGGTGAGGGTCGGCGCGGCCCAGGCGGTCGTGCGCGTCGAGGTGGTGCGCGCAGGGCGCCCGGTGCTCGTCGAGCTCGAGATCACCCCGGGCCGGGCCAACCGGGCCCGGGTCAACCGCGCTCCCGTGCCGCGCCAGCGCGACGCCCTGGGTCACGTGGCCCGCGTGCTGTTCTGTCCCGAGGACCTGTCCCTGGTCAAGGGTGACCCGGGGGAGCGGCGGGCCTTCCTCGATGACCTGCTGGTGTCCCTGGCCCCCAGGTACGACGGGGTGCTCACCGACCTCGAGCGGGTGCTGCGCCAGCGCAACGCGCTGCTGAAGTCGGCCGGCGCCCTGCGCGGGGGTGGCCAGCGCGCCCGGGCGGCCGCGGAGCAGACGCTGTCGGTCTGGGATGACCAGCTGGTCGGCCTCGGCGCCGAGCTGGTCGTGGCGCGCGCCCACCTCGTGGCGCGCCTGGCCGGCCCCGTCGACGTGCACTACCGAGCAGTCGCCCCCGAGGACCGGGAGCCGCGCGTGGGCGTGGCCTACGCCTGTGGCGTGCCGGGTGTCGGGCCGGCCCCGGCGCACGGCGGGCCAGCGCCCGCCCCAGCGGACCTGCCCGACCGCGGCCAGGTCGGCGCGGCGCTGCGCGAAGCCCTGGCACAGCGCCGGGACGAGGAGTTCGCCAGGGGCATCACGCTGGTCGGCCCGCATCGCGACGAGGTGGTGCTGTCCCTGCACGACCTGCCGCTGCGGGGGTACGCCTCGCACGGGGAGTCCTGGTCGATGGCCCTGGCCCTGCGCCTGGCGTCCTATGACCTGCTGCGGGCTGATGTGGGCACCGGAGGGGACCCGGTGCTCGTGCTCGACGACGTGTTCGCCGAGCTGGACACGGGCCGGCGCGAGCGCCTCGCCGGCCTGGTGGCCGGCGTCGAGCAGGTGCTCGTGACCGCGGCCGTGGCCGAGGACGTCCCGGCCGCCCTGGCCGGGCGCATCGTGTCCGTGGGTCAGGGCACGGTGGGGGCAGCGTGACCGGGGCGCAGCGGGACGCCCCCGGCCGTGCCGGTCCCGGCGCCGTGCCGGGGCCGGGGGCCACCGAGGCGGCGGTCGACGGCCCCGCGGTGCAGGCCCCGCCGGTCCCTGACGCCGCCCGCGCGGTCCTGTCGCGGGTCCGCGCGGCTGCTCGGGCGGCCGGGACCAGCCCGGGCCCGGGGGCGGCCCGCCCACCGCAGGGGGTCCGTGGGCGTGCCCGCGCTCGCCGTGCCCCGGGCTCCTTCTCCGGGCCCGGGCCCGACGACCGGGACCCCACCCCGCTGGCGGGGGCCTGGGACGCCCTCGTCGCCGAGCAGGGGTGGCGCCGGGCCCTGGACGCCGGCTCGATCCATGGGCTGTGGCCGCAGATCGTCGGGCCGGCCAACGCCGAGCATGCGACGCCGGAGTCCTGGGACCCGCAGACCGGCCAGCTCGTGGTGCGCACCTCCTCGACCGCGTGGGCCGAGCAGCTGCGCCTCATGATGCCGGTCCTGCGCACGGCCCTGGACGCGCACGTGGGCGCCGGCGTCGTGCGTGACATCAAGGTCGTGGGACCGGCACCGCCGCGGACCCGGGGACGGCTGCGCGTGCGGGGCCGGGGTCCTCGCGACACCTACGGCTGAGCCACGCCACCCAGCAGCCCCGCTGGCGGGTCGCACCTCGGCGCGCGTGGGGGGGATCGGGTCGGCCGGTCGCGGCCGGCAGGACGCGTCGTGGCTGTGGACAATCCGCGGTGCGGTGCCCTGCTGCACGGTAGGATCCGCAGCAGTCCGTCGCGGCAGTCCCCCGGCGATGACCTGCCGGTCGTCGCATCGACACGCCTGGGTCGCGTGCCGGGGTGCAGCACACCAGCAGGCAGGAGTCCAGCGTGTCCTACGACGCGAGTGCCATCACGGTCCTCGAGGGCCTCGACGCGGTCCGCAAGCGTCCCGGCATGTACATCGGCTCGACGGGCGAGCGTGGCCTGCACCACCTGGTCTACGAGGTGGTGGACAACTCCGTGGACGAGGCGCTGGCCGGCTACTGCGACCACATCGAGGTGACCCTGCTCGCCGACGGCGGCGTGCGCGTCGTGGACAACGGCCGCGGGATCCCGGTCGACATCGTCGCCAGCGAGGGCAAGCCCGGGGTCGAGGTCGTGCTCACGGTGCTGCATGCGGGCGGCAAGTTCGGCGGTGGCGGCTATGCGGTCTCCGGCGGCCTGCACGGGGTCGGCGTCTCGGTGGTGAACGCCCTGTCCACCCGCCTGGAGGTCGAGGTGCGCCGCGAGGACCACGTCTGGCGCCAGGCCTACGCCCACGGGGTGCCCCAGGCCGCGCTGTCCAAGGACGAGCCGACCCAGGACACCGGCACGGTCGTGAGCTTCTGGGCCGACGACGCCATCTTCGAGACCACCCACTACGACTTCGAGACGCTGTCGCGGCGCTTCCAGGAGATGGCCTTCCTCAATCGCGGCCTCACCCTGTCCCTGACCGACGAGCGCACCCGCGAGCTGCCCGAGGACGAGATCGTGGAGGAGGAGGAGGCCGGCCCGCGCTCGGTCACCTACCACTACGAGGGCGGCATCGCCGACTTCGTGCGCCACCTCAACGCCAAGCGCGGCCCCGCGCACCCGAACGTCATCGAGTTCGGTGCCGAGGACACGGACAAGGGCATCTCGGCGGAGATCGCCATGCAGTGGAACGCCGGCTTCACCGAGAGCGTCTACACGTTCGCCAACACGATCAACACCACCGAGGGTGGCACCCACGAGGAGGGCTTCCGTGCGGCGCTGACCAACTTGGTCAACCGGTTCGCGCGCACGTGGAACATCCTCAAGGACAAGGACGCCAACCTGGCCGGCGAGGACATCCGCGAGGGCCTCACCGCGATCGTGAGCGTGAAGCTGCGCGAGCCCCAGTTCGAGGGCCAGACCAAGACGAAGCTGGGCAACACCGAGGCCAAGACCGTCGTGCAGTCGGTGGTGTTCGACCAGCTCGGCGCGTGGTTCGAGGCCAACCCGGGCGAGGGCCGGGAGATCGCACGCAAGGCGGTCTCGGCCAGTCACGCGCGGATGGCCGCACGCAAGGCCCGCGACCTGGCCCGCAACCGCAAGGGCCTGCTCGGGGGCGGGGGCCTGCCCGGCAAGCTCATCGACTGCTCGAGCCGCGAGCCCGAGGAGTGCGAGCTGTTCGTGGTGGAGGGCGACTCGGCCGGTGGCTCGGCACGCCAGGCGCGCGACCCGCGCACCCAGGCGATCCTGCCGATCCGCGGCAAGATCCTCAACGTCGAGAAGGCGCGCATCGACAAGGTGCTGCAGAACAACGAGGTGCAGGCCCTCATCTCGGCGATGGGCGCCGGGGTCCAGGACGACTTCGACGAGGCGAAGCTGCGCTACCACAAGCTCGTGCTCATGGCCGACGCCGACGTGGACGGCCAGCACATCCGCACGCTGCTGCTGACCCTGCTGTTCCGGTACATGCGCCCGCTCATCGAGCACGGCCACGTGTACCTGGGACAGCCCCCGCTGTTCAAGCTCAAGTGGGTCAAGCACGCGCCGCAGTACGCCTACTCCGACCGGGAGCGCGACGCGCTCGTGGAGGCCGGGATGGCCGCCGGCCTGCGCCTGCCCAAGGAGGAGGCCGTCCAGCGGTACAAGGGCCTCGGCGAGATGAACTGGCAGGAGCTGCGCGACACCACGATGAACCCGGCCGAGCGCGTGCTGCTGCGGGTGACCCTCGACGACGCCGCCCAGGCCGATGAGCTGTTCATGACGCTGATGGGCGAGGACGTCGAGAGCCGACGCTCGTTCATCCAGCGCAACGCCCGCGACGTGAGGTTCCTGGACATCTGATGACTGAGATCACCGACGACCCCGGCGTCCACGGGCGGATCGAGCCCATCGACCTGCAGGTCGAGATGCAGCGCTCGTACCTGGACTACGCGATGAGCGTCATCGTGTCGCGCGCGCTGCCCGACGTGCGCGACGGCCTCAAGCCGGTGCACCGCCGGGTGCTCTACGCCATGTACGACGGTGGCTACCGGCCGGACCGCAACTTCTCGAAGTCCGCCCGCGTCGTCGGCGACGTCATGGGCAACTACCACCCGCACGGCGACCTCGCGATCTACGACACCCTGGTGCGGCTGACCCAGGGCTGGGTGCTGCGCTACCCGCTGGTCCAGGGCCAGGGCAACTTCGGCTCCCCCGGCAACGACGGCGCGGCCGCGTCCCGGTACACCGAGTGCCGGCTGGCCCAGCTGGCCATGGAGATGACCCGCGACATCGACGAGGAGACCGTCGACTTCGTCGCCAACTACGACGGGCGCACCCAGGAGCCCACGGTCCTGCCCGCACGGTTCCCCAACCTGCTGGTGAACGGCTCGGCGGGCATCGCGGTCGGCATGGCCACGAACATCCCGCCGCACAACCTGCGCGAGGTGGCCGAGGGGGTGCGCTGGGCGCTGGAGCACCCGGACGCCTCGAAGGCCGAGACCCTCGAGGCGCTCATGGAGCGCATCCCCGGCCCGGACTTCCCGACGCGTGGGCAGATCGTGGGCCGCCGCGGCATCGAGGACGCCTACCGGACCGGCCGGGGCCTCATCACGATGCGCGCGGTCGTGGAGGTGACCGAGGACGCCCGCGGTCGCACGATGCTGGTGGTCACCGAGCTGCCCTACCAGGTGAACCCGGACAACCTGCTGGCCAAGATCGTCGAGCTGCACAAGCAGGGCAAGATGTCCGGGATCGCCGACATCATCGACCAGTCGGCCGGCGACTCGCTGCGCCTGGAGATCATCCTCACCCGGGACGCGGTCCCGAAGGTCGTGCTCAACCAGCTGTACAAGCACACCCAGCTGCGCGACACGTTCGGCGCCAACATGGTGGCCCTGGTCGACGGCGTCCCACGGACGCTGAACCTCGAGCAGTTCGTCCGCTACTGGATCCGCCACCAGATCGAGGTCATCCAGCGGCGCACCGCCCACCGCCTGCGGGTGGCCCAGGAGCGGGCCCACATCCTGCGTGGCCTGCTCAAGGCGATCGACGCCATCGACGAGGTCATCGCCCTGATCCGCGCCTCGGCCTCGGCCGCCGAGGCCCAGACGGGGCTCATGGAGCTGCTCGACATCGACGAGGTGCAGGCCCAGGCCATCCTCGACATGCAGCTGCGCAAGCTCGCCGCGCTGGAGGCCCAGGAGCTGCAGACCCGCTACGACGGGCTCATGCGCGACATCGCCGAGTACGAGGCGATCCTGGCCAGCGAGGAGCGGCAGCGCCAGATCGTCGGCGAGGAGCTCGCCGAGATCGTGGCCAGGTTCGGCGACGAGCGGCGCACCCAGCTGGTGCCCGACGAGGGCGACGTCACCGACGAGGACCTCATCGCCGAGCGCGACATCGTGGTCACCCTGACCCGGGGCGGCTACGCGAAGGCCACCGACACCGGCCTGTACCGGGCCCAGCGCCGCGGCGGCCGCGGGGTGCGCGGGGCCCAGCTGCGCGGCGACGACGTGGTGAGCCACTTCTTCGTCACGACCACGCACCACTGGATCCTGTTCTTCACGACGAAGGGGCGGGTCTACCGGGCCAAGGGGTACGAGCTGCCCGACGCGGGCCGGGACGCCCGCGGCCAGCACGTGGCGAACCTCCTGGCGTTCCAGCCCGACGAGTCGATCGCCCAGGTGCTGGACCTGCGCGACTTCTCGGTCGCGGACTACCTCGTGCTCGCCACGCGCGACGGGGTGGTGAAGAAGAGCCGGCTGCGCGAGTTCGAGAACATCCGCAGCAACGGCCTGGCCGCGATCAACCTGCGGGAGGGCGACGAGCTCATCTCGGCCCAGCTCGTGAGCGCCGAGGACGAGCTCATGCTCGTGTCGGCCAAGGGCAACTCGGTGCGGTTCCGGGCCGATGACGCCACGCTGCGTCCCATGGGTCGCCAGACCTCGGGCGTGCAGGGCATCCGGCTGCGTCCCGGGGACAGCGCCCTGTCCATGGAGGTCGTGCGTCCTGGGACGTTCCTGGTGACCGTGACCGACGGGGGGTTCGCCAAGCGCACGGCCGTCGACGAGTGGCGCACCCAGGGCCGCAACACCTACGGCGTCACCGCCATGAAGCTCGTCGAGCAGCGCGGGTCGCTGGTGGGCGCGCTCATCTGCGAGGAGTCCGACGAGCTCTACGCCATCGCCAGCAACGGCGTGGTGATCCGCACGAAGGTCGACCACGTCCGTGCGACCGGGCGGGCCACGATGGGCGTCTCGCTCATGAACCTCGGCGATGGGGACGGGATCGTCGGCGTGGCCAGGTCCACGGACCTGACCGAGGACGAGGTGGAAGCCATCGTGGCGGCCGAGCATGCCGAGGACGCCGTGGGCGGCGTGGACATCGGGGCCGAGCCGTCCGACGGGACCCTCGGTGCGCCGGGCGAGGACCACCAGGGCGATGCCGCGTCCGAGGTGGGACGGGGCGACGAGCCGACCGGGGGCTGAGGGCGGCGTCGGCGCCTCCCGGGGCCCGAGCGGGCGCGCTGGCCGCAGCCGCGTGCTCGGGGCTCCGGGCAGTCCGCAGCCAGCGGGGTACCATCGGGGTCAGCGGCCGCGCTGCCGCGGCCATGGATCGGAGCGCACATGGAGCACGTGCAGGGACAGCCGGGCGCTGACCGCGCCGTGGGCCGGCCCGGCCCTGCCGCGCGCATGACCGAGTCGACGACCTCGCAGCGTCCCCGGCCCAGCGTCCTGATCCCCCCGGTCGCCCCGGGATCGGGCTCCACGCCCCCCCGCCCGCAGGCCCCCGTGCCGCCGGCCGCCGACCCGGGGCAGGCCACCCCCGACGGCCCGGCCCCCTCCAACGGTGGTGCACCAGCGGCGGCCGCGGGCGCGGCAGCCGGCGTCGCCGCCGCCGCGACGGTCGCCGCCCAGCAGGCGCCCCCCGCCCCGGCCCAGCCCGCCGTGGCCCCGGTCCAGGCCCAGCCGCAGTACGTGCCCCAGCCGCAGGCCGCACCGGCGAGCCCGCCGCCCCGCACCGAGGCGGCCCGGATCGCGCGATCGGTCGTGCAGCCCACCACGGGGCCGCGCTCGGCGCGCGTCTACCTCACGCACATCGATCCCTGGTCGGTGATGAAGCAGGCGTTCCTGCTCGCGATGGCGCTGGCCGTGGTCCTGCTGGTGGCCGCGGCCACCCTCTGGTTCGCCCTGGACTCCGCCGGCGTGCTCGACGCCATCACCCGCACCGCGACGGACGTCGGTGGCGAGAGCGGGGCCAGCCTCACGGGCTTCCTCGACTTCGGCCGGGTCATGGGCGTGGCGCTGGTGGTGGCTGGCGTCGAGACCGTCCTGCTCACCGCCCTGGCGACGTTGTTCGCCTTCCTCTACAACCTCGCGGTGGGCATCGGCGGGGGCCTGGAGCTCACGCTGTCCGAGGACGACCTGTAGGTCGGGCGGTTTTGGGCCCGTCCGGGGCTGGGGTAGGCTGTGCCGCCGGTGCGGCAGCACCCAAGGGCCTATAGCTCAGACGGTTAGAGCGCTTCCCTGATAAGGAAGAGGTCAGTGGTTCAAGTCCACTTAGGCCCACGTCGCACGCCCCCTCGGGGGCGACCAGAGCCCCCGGAGGTGGCCATGCTCAAGAAGCTGCTCGTCCTCGCCGCACTCGCAGCTGCCGGGTACGTCGCCTACAGCAAGGTGACCGAGGCGCAGCAGGAGCGCGACCTCTGGAACGAGGCCACGGCGGCGCCCGACCTGCGCTAGCACGCGGCGTCGCACCAGTCGACGGGGACGTAGCTCAACTGGCAGAGCACCGCCTTTGCAAGGCGGGGGTTAGGGGTTCAAGTCCCCTCGTCTCCACACATGCCGATGCCCCCGGGCTGTTCCCCGGGGGCATCGGCATCTGTGCTGTGGAGCGCGGCCGGCCGGCCACCCCACGATGTGGCAGGATCAGGCGCCATGACCACGGCCGTGCTGCACACCAACCGCGGGGACATCCGCATCGCGCTCTTCGACTT
>JALOLK010000137.1 GCA_025456015.1 Candidatus Nanopelagicales bacterium | reverse complement strand
GCGGGGCGATGCTGCACGGCCGGACGGTGGTCCTGCCCTACGGCTGCAGCGACTCGTCGGTCCGGTTCGCCCTGGTCGACCTCGACCAGCTGCTGTCGCGGCTGCTCCGGTGACCGACCAGCCGGGTGGTCCGGCCGCGCCAGCGGGGCCGGGGGGACCGGGACGATCCACCGATGGCCCCGATCACATCAGCGGGCCCGGCCCCGCCAGCCGCAGCGTGAGCGCCCACCTCGTCGTCGAGGTCCTCGAACCCGCGACCGTGGCGATGCAGGTCGCGGTGGCGCTCGGCCACCTCGCCGAGGAGTCGTTGGGGGTCAGCGTGGCGGGCCGCGCCGTGCCGGTGCGCCAGCTGGTGGGTGAGCACGGCACGCGCATGCACGTGGTCGATGCGGCCCCGGGCGTCATGGTCGTCGACTACGCCGCGCGCGTCCTCGGGCGAGGGCTCGGCGGCGAGACCACCGAGGCCGACCTGCTGCGCTACCTGCGCCCGAGTCGGTACTGCGAGTCCGACTCGCTGGCTCCCACGGCCCGGGCGGAGTTCGCCGGCCTGGCGGGCGCGGGCCTGCTGGCAGCCGTGAGCTCCTGGGTCGGGACCCGGCTGGCCTACGTCCCCGGCTCCAGCCTGCCCACGGATGGCGCCGTGCGGACCCTGCTCGCCCGCCAGGGGGTGTGCCGCGACTACGCGCACCTCGTCGTCGCCCTGCTGCGCGCCCTCCACGTGCCCGCCCGCGTCGTGGCGGTCTACGCACCCGGGCTCGACCCGATGGACTTCCACGCGGTGGCCGAGGCCCACATCGACCGCGAGTGGCTGGTCGTCGACGCGACCACGCTGGCCCCACGCGCGTCGCTGATCCGCATCGCCACCGGCCGGGACGCCTCCGACACCGCGTTCCTGAGCGCCTACGGGGGCACGGCCCTCCTGCGCGAGGTGCAGGTCGGCGCGGTGGCGGACTGGCTCCCCGGCGACGACCTCGATGCGCGCGTGCGGCTGTCCTGACGCCGTCGTGGTGGCCTACGGCCCCGGGGCGGGCCGGCCGGGCGCCGCCGGCGGACCGGACCCAGTCGGTGCGGGCTGGGCCCAGACCTCGACGCCCATCGCCACGAGGTCGGCGAAGAACGTGGTGGGCTCCACGAGCATCCCCTGCAGGTGCACCCCGGGCCGTGGATCGGCCAGCACCTGGCGGATGGTGGCCACGACCGGCGCCGCGGTCAGCAGGTAGGCGTCGTCGTGCCGCAGCCGCATGAGCGGGCGGATGGGCTGGTCGTCCGCACCGCCGTCGAGCTGCAGGAACGTGGCGTACGGCGGGCGGCTGCACCGGCGCAGGCCCAGGTCGAGCAGCCGGCCCATCGGCCGGGCCGCGCGTCGCGGAGCCACCTTCATCCCGGCGTAGACCAGCGGGATCACGCCGTAGCTCACCACGCTCGGGAACCCGCCGACGTAGAAGCCGGTGTCACGCAGGCCCGGCAGCGCCGCGGCGACCGCCCGCATCTCGTCGAGTCCCATGGCGGCGACGCGCTGGGCACCGACCGGCGGCGGGAACGTCACACGGCGGGTCCCCCGCGGCGCCACCCACGCGCCGTCGACGAGCGCCTCGTACCGGTAGTCGGCGAACTCGGCCACCATCTCGGCCACCGTGCTGTCCGAGAAGGCGCCCAGCGCCGACCAGTCCAGGGCGATCCAGCTGCTCACCACGGCGTGCGCCAGCCGGGGTCGGCCGGCGGCCGCGGCGCGCACCATCGCCGCCGGCACCCCGGGGTGGAACCCACAGTCGGTGACGATGCTGACCCCGGCCTCCCGCGCACGAGCGTCGAGCCCGCGCAGCCCGGCGTTCTTCGCCGACCCGATCTGGATGTCCAGCTGGTGGCAGCCGGCGGCCAGGGCGGCCTCGGCCGTCACCTGCCAGGTGTCCGAGGTCCCTGCCGCGACGACGAGCACCTCGGCGTCAGCCAGCAGCGCGGCGAGGCTTTCCGGATCGGTGGCGTCGGCCTGGGCCGCGGTCACACGCGGGTCGGCCAGCGCGGCCGTGAGGGCCAGCGCCCGGTCGCGGTTGCGCCCCGCCACGACCACCGGCCGGTCGGTGTGCGAACGGAGCAGCTTCACGACGGCCCGGCCGGCGTTGCCGTACCCGCCGATCACGACGATGGCTCCCATGGCTACCCCACCCCCGGTTCGCGGGTCGCCGCGATCGCGCGTCGCGCGGGCGGGATGGGCGATGGGCGCTCGGTGGCCATGCCCTGACCGTGGCACGGCAGGAGGCAGGGTGGGCAAGGGCCGGGAGTCCCGAGCCCCTTCCCTGGGTCATGGGGGGCGGGGACGGCGCCGGCTCGTCAGTGGCTGGCGGCGAGGCGGTCGAGGATCAGGCCGAGCACGAAGGCGAAGTCGTCGGTCGGGCCGGTGTCCTCCAGGTGCATCCTGATGTGCGCACGCAGGTGCGGGAACTCGACCGGCGACAGGTTCGCGAGGTACTGCTCGGCCTGGGCCCGGGCATCGCCCTCGATGACGAAGGACTGCTCCTGCAGGGCGAAGCCGAGCACGTGGTTGAGCAGCGCGTGGAACCCCAGATGGGCCAGGTGCGCGTCGATGCCCGACCGTGCCAGCGCGCCGAGCTGGGCCTCCATCAGGCGCATGCGCACGGGCCCCGTCATGCGGCTGGACCACAGCGGCACCACCCACGGATGCCGGACGAGGGCGGCACGCATCCCCACCGCCGACTGGCGCAGCGCCTCGCGCCAGGACGCGCTCGGGGCGGGGAGATCGATCTCCGCGGCCACCAGCTCGACCATGCCGTCGAGCACCGCGTCCTTGTTGGCCACGTGGTGGTAGAGCGACATGACCTCGAAGTCCAGCTCGGCGGCGAGCCGGCGCATGCTCAGCGCCGCGATCCCCTCGCGGTCGGCCAGCAGGACCGCGGCGTGCAGCACGCGGTCGCGGGTGAGCGGGCGGCGCTGCGGGTCCCGTCCGGGGTGCCCAGGACCTCCCGCGTGCTCCGCCTCCGCGTCCACGGCACCCTCCCAGCCCCTTGACTCCCGTACAGTGTATGGCTACCGTACTTAGTACGACAACCCGAGGTGGACGAGATGCGTGCGATCGAGCAAGCGGGATACGGCGAGCCGCAGGACGTGCTGCACCTGGCGCAGCGGCCGGTGCCGGGGATCACCAGCGACCAGGTGCTGGTCCGGGTCAGGGCGGCTTCGGCCAACGCGGCGGACTGGCACCTGGTGTGCGGCGAGCCACTGCTCATGCGCCCGGGGCTCGGCGGCCTGCGCGCGCCCCGCCGGGTGGTCGGCACCGACTTCGCCGGCATCGTCGAGCAGGTGGGCGCCGACGTGACCGGCCTCGCACCCGGCGACGCGGTCTACGGCTACGCCGAGGGCGCCTTCGCCGAGTACGTGGCCGCGCCAGCGGCGAGCACCGCGCACAAGCCCAGCACCCTGTCGTTCGCCGGGGCTGCCGCCGTACCACTGGCCGGCATCACCGCGCTGCAGGGCCTGCGCCACGGTGGGCTGGCCGCCGGCCAGCACGTGCTGGTCCTCGGGGCCTCCGGGGGTGTCGGCACGTTCGCGGTGCAGCTGGCCAAGCAGGCGGGCGCCGAGGTGACCGGCGTGTGCAGCACGGGTCGGATCGACCTGGTGCGCTCCCTCGGCGCGGACCACGTCATCGACTACACCGCGCAGGACCCGCGCGTCGGGCCGGCCAGGTACGACCTGGTCCTGCAGCTCGGCGGCGTCTACTCGGCGCGGTCGCTGCGCCGGGTGCTCACCCCGCGCGGGACGTTGGTGCAGTCGATGGGCGACGGCAGCCGGTGGCTCGGCCCGCTGGGCTCGATGGCCGGGGCGGCCGCGCTCAACCTCGTCGTGCGGCAGCGGCTCACCACGCTCGTGGCGAAGGAGACGACCGAGGCCCTCGACGAGCTGCGCGGCCTCATCGACGACGGCCACGTGCGCCCGGTGATCGACTCCGAGCACCCCCTGGAGAGCGCCGGCGCCGCCCTGGCGGTGGTCCGCGACGGCCACC
>JALOLK010000076.1 GCA_025456015.1 Candidatus Nanopelagicales bacterium | reverse complement strand
CCACGCGGTCTGCATGCCGGCGACCAGCCAGCTCAGGCCGAGGGTGATCGGCACGAAGAAGAAGTGGTAGACGGTGGTGATGGCGAACTGCCATCGCGCCAGGTCCAGGACGTCCATGGGCACCTCGAGATGCGACCGATGGACCGGGCAGGCGCCCGGCCGGCGCCAGCCTCCCACCGCCCCCCGGGGCCCCAGACCCGCCGAAGGGTGGGATGTTCCGGGACCTTCGGCCCAGTCGGGAGGTCCTGATGCCCCATGCGCCCGGGGGTATCAGCCCGGGCGGGCTGTCACATCGGGGGCTGGGGCAGGTCGTCGGGGAACACCGACGCGTCGAGGGCCTCGGTCGCGTCGAGGCGGGCCCGCTCCTCGGCGCCCAGCGACAGGCCCGCCGCGGCCGCTGACGCCCGCGCCGTCGCCGGCCGGGTCGAGCCAGGGATCGGGATCATCACGGGGGAGCTGGCGAGCAGCCACGCGAGGGCCACCTGCTGGGCGGTCACGCCGTGGGCCTGCGCGACCTCGGCGAAGGCCGCGTAGCGCGAGCCCACCTCGCCCGCCCCGCTGGCACCGCCGAGCGGGGACCACGGCAGGAACGCGATGCCCTGCTCGGTGCAGCGCGCCAGCACGTCGGCGTCCCGGCGGTAGCGCGGGGAGAACTCGTTCTGCACGGCGACGATGCCGCCCTGCTCCGGCCCGCCGACCAGGGCCAGCGCCCGGTCCAGCTGGGGCAGGGTCACGTTCGACAACCCGATGCGCGCGGCCACGCCGTCGTCGCGCACCGCGGCCAGGGCGCCCACCTGCTCGTCGAACGGGACGGCCGGGTCCAGGCGGTGCAGGTAGTACAGGTCGATCGCGTCGCCACCGAGCCGGGCCGCCGAGGCCCGCGCCGCCCGGCCCAACGCCTCCGGGGTGGCGGCGCGGCCCCAGTGGTCGCCGTCGGGCCCGGGGGTCCGGGTGATCCCGCCCTTGGTCGCCACGACGACGCGGTCGCGGTCCTGGGAGGAGCCACCCCAGGCCCGCAGCGCCTCGGCGACCAGCACCTCGTTGTGGCCGACGTTGGCCCCGTCCGGGGCGTAGATGTCCGCGGTGTCGAGCAGCGTCATGCCGCTGTCGAGGGCGGCATGCACCGTGGCGTGCGCGCGCGGCCGCTCGGGGAGCATGCGCCGGTCGGACAGGGGCATGCAGCCCAGGCCGATCGGGAAGACGGACAGCTCGGCGATCCGGCGCGCACCCATGCTCGCCAGCCTGCCACGGCATCCCGCCGGTAGCCTGCCCGGGTGACGCTGCGCACCAGGGTGCTCCTCGTGGTGGCGGCCACGCTGGCGATCACCGCCGCGATCGGCCTGCAGCTGGTCGACCGGTACACCGAGTCCCGGGACGCGGTGAGCGAGGTCACCGCGACCCTGGCCCCGGCCGGGGCGGCGGCGGCCGACCTCACCTCCGACATCAACGCCATGGACCGGCGGCTGCGCATCCACGTCACCTCCGGGCAGGAGGGCTACCTGCGGCTGCACCAGTCGGCGGTGGCCTCCGCCGAGCGCAACCTCGCCGAGCTCGACGGGCTGGTCGGCGACCGGCGCGGCTACCGGCGGCTGCTGGCCGACCTCGACGCCGCGCTGGCCGACTGGCTGGCAGCCGTCGCGGTGCCCGTGGAGCAGGCCATGCAGGCCGGCGACCAGCCCGGGGCGCTGAGCCTGCTCGACAGCTCGGCCTCGTTGTCCGCGCACGGCGAGCTGACCGCGGAGACCGCGCGGCTGTCCCGCCGGCTGGCCGCCGACCAGGAGCAGGCCCTGGCCGCCAGCACCGAGGCCACCCTGCGGCTGGCCCGCACCATCGCGGTGGCCCTCGGGCTGGGCCTGCTCATGCCCGTGCTGGGCTACCTCGCGCTGCAGCTGCAGGTGCTGGGCCCGATCGGGCGCCTGCGCGCCCAGCTGCGCCGCACCGCGACCCCCGGCCAGCACGACGCCGTCATCGTCCCGGAGGGGCCACCCGAGCTGCGCGACCTCGGCTCGGACGCCGAGGCGCTGCGCCGGGCGCTGGTGCGCGAGCTCGACGAGTCCGACGCGGCCCGCCAGGCCCTCGAGCAGGAGGGCCCCGTCGTCGAGGCGATCCGCCGCGAGCTGGCGGCCCGGGTGGACGGCGCGCCGGTCGGGGTGCACGTGGCCGGCGCGCTGCGCCCGGCGCAGGGGGTCCTGGCGGGGGACTTCTGGGACCGGATGGCGCTGTCGGACGGCCGTGCCGCGGTGATCGTGTGCGACGTGTCCGGCCACGGCCCGCGGGCCGGCATCATCGCCATGCGGCTGAAGACCTCGATCACGCTGGGCCTCATCGGCGGCCAGGAGCCCACCCAGATCCTGCACCGCGCCTGCGACATGTTCGCCGACGAGCCCGGGCGGTTCGCCACCGTGGTCCTGCTCGTGGCCGACCCGCGCGCCGGGACCCTCGAGTGGGTGAACGCCGGGCACCCGGCCCCCCGGATCGTGCGCGCCGACGGCCGGATCGAGCGGCTGGACCCGACCGGGCCCATGGTCGCCTGGCTGGTCGGCCAGTGGAGCACCGGGCGCACCACCCTGGCGCCGGGCGACGTCTGCCTGGCCTTCACCGACGGCATCCTCGAGAGCCGCGACGCGGTCGGCGCCGAGCTCGGCGACGAGGCCCTCGACGAGCGGCTGCGCTGGGCGGTCGGGGAGGACCCCGAGCCCGAGGAGGTGATCGCGCGCGTGCTCGCCGACGTGCGCGACCGCGCCGAGGACCTGGGCCGCGACGACGTCACGCTGGTCGCCCTGCGCCTGGCTGCGCCGGTGGCCGGCATCCCGGCGCCGCGCTGAGCCGCACCGGGGCGCGCCGGGACGTGCGTCAGCTGGCCATCACCTGGTCCTCCTCGAGGAACCCACCCGACTGGTGGGCCCACAGCCCGGCGTAGACCCCACCGGCGGCCAGCAGCTGCCCGTGGGTGCCCTGCTCGACGACCCGGCCCTCGGCCAGCACGACGATGCGGTCCATCGCCTGCACCGTGCTCAGGCGGTGGGCGATCACCAGGGTCGTCCGGCCCCGCATCGCCTCGGCCAGGGCGGCCTGGATGTGCACCTCGGACTCGCTGTCCAGGGCGCTGGTCGCCTCGTCGAGCACGAGGATGCCGGCATCCTTGAGCACCGCCCGCGCGATGGCGATGCGCTGGCGCTGCCCGCCCGAGAGCTTCACGCCGCGCTCGCCGACCTGGGTGCCGTAGCCGTCGGGCAGCTTCGTGATGAAGTCGTGGGCATTGGCCTTGCGGGCCGCGTCCTCGATCTGCTCCTGGGTGGCCCCGGGCCGGCCGTAGGCGATGTTCTCCGCGATCGAGCGGTGGAACAGCAGCGGCTCCTGGGCGACGTAGGCGATCGCCGAGCGCAGCGAGGCCTGGGTGACCTCGCGCAGGTCCTGGCCGTCGATGCGCACCGCGCCGGCGTCCACGTCGGAGAAGCGCAGGAGCAGCCGCACGAGCGTGGACTTGCCGCTGCCCGAGTGCCCGACCAGGCCGATCTTCTCCCCCGGCTCCAGGTGCAGGCTGAAGTCGGTGAACAGCGCGTCCTCCCTGGCCCCGTCGTGGGTGAACCCGACGCGGTCGAAGTCGATCGAGCCGGGCCCGCGGCGGAACGGCACGGCGTCGGGCCGGTCGGCGACCGTGGGGTCGACCCCGAGGATCTCGACCATGTCGTGGGCGTCGCCGAGCACGCGGTTGTACTGGCGCATCACCTGGGTGATCTCCCAGAGCTGGTCGGTCACGGTGATCGTGTAGGTGGTCGCCAGGTACACCGCGGCGACCGAGATGGCCCGCTGCTCGGCGGCGAGCACCGCGGCCACGATGGCCCCCGTGTTGATCACCGCGACCACGCTGGAGTAGCCCGTCGAGAAGCCGAGGAAGGCCCGCATCACCCCGAAGGAGCGGCCCTCCCACTGGGCCGCCAGGGCGTTGGCCGTGCGGGTCTCGGAGACCTCGCTGCCCGCGGTCTTCACCGCGGTGATGTTCGTCATGACGTCGGCGAGGAACCCGGTCATGCGGTTCGACGCCTGCGCCTCGGCCACGTTGAGCCGCTCCATGGTGCGCGCCGAGACCACGACGAACACCGTGAACGAGATGACCATCACGGCCAGGAACAGCGCGTACCAGGGCAGGATGAACGTCAGGATCGTGACGGCGGCGACCACCGTGGTGAGCACGGGGACGACCTGGAAGACCACGGTGTCCCAGAACCGCTCGAACGCGCCGGTGAGCTTGTTCGTCTGCGACACCAGCGAGCCGCTGAACCGGTCGGCGTGGAAGCCGATGCTCTGGGTGGCCAGGTGGTCGAACACGCGGGTGTAGAGCTGGCGCATCGCCTGGACCTGGAAGGTCCAGGTCCCGTACAGCGCGATCCGCCAGCCGATCACGTGGCCCAGCAGCTGCGAGATGCCGTAGGCCAGCACGAGGGGCCAGGCCGACTCCCAGCTGATCGTGCCGTCCTGGATCGCGGTGAGCAGCCGGGAGATCACCCACGGCCCCACGAAGGCGGCTGCCAGCACGGTGAGCACCGGCACGCCCAGGGCCAGGGCCAGGCGCACGGGATAGCGCGCGGCCGCCGACCAGAAGAGGGTCAGGGTCGCGCGGGTCCGGGGCGCTCGCCGGTCCGTGGGCATCGGACAAGGATGGACCCGCGGCCACCGGCCGCCCAAATCCCGTGCGGCGTCGCGTGCTCAGGCTCCGGCCCGATCCGCGGCCCCGGATCAGCCGGCGCCCGCGAAGCCCTGCTGGCGCCAGGCCTCGTAGACCACGACCGCCACGGCGTTGCCCAGGTTCAGCGACCGGTTGCCCGGCACCATCGGCAGGCGCAGGCGGTGCCCGTCGTCGAACGCGGCCAGCACGTCGTCGGCCAGCCCGGTGGGCTCCGGGCCGAACAGGAAGACGTCGCCGGGACGCAGCAGGACCGTCGAGGGCGCGGCACCCCCACGCGCCGTGGTCGCGAACCAGCGGTGCCCCGGTCCGTCCAGCTCCGCGCGCACCTGGGCCAGCCCGGGGTGCACCCGCACCTGCGCGAGCTCGTGGTAGTCCAGCCCGGCCCGGCGCACCCGGGCCTCATCGAGGCTGAACAGGGGGTCCACCAGGTGCAGCGTGGCACCGGTGTTCGCGCACAGCCGGATCACGTTGCCGGTGTTCGCCGGGATGCGTGGCTCGTGCAGGACGACGTGGAACACGGCGCTGGCCTACTCGGGCGTCACGATGTGCCAGGCGCGCAGGTTGCCGGTGAGGCCCTTGCCGGTGTCGTCGAACAGGAACGCGATGTCGGCGCTGGTGTCGTTCCAGCGCTGGCTGGCCCCGGTGTGGAAGAAGCGGGGATCCTTGGACCCATCGGGCGCCCGGCCCCGCTTGCCCTCCCCGGAGAAGACCACGACGTAGTCGTCCGGGCGCACGACCGCGCCCTTGGGGAAGTACCAGGCGTTGAGCGGCGAGGTGTCCTGGACCATCCAGCCCGAGAGGTCCACGGCCGTCGTGCCCCCGTTGAAGACCATGACGAACTCGCCGGCCGAGTCCCCGGCCGGGCCGTCGGGGACCACCTCGAGGCGCAGCCGCTGCCCGGCTGCACCGCCGCTGCGCCCGCACAGCTGCGGGTCGTAGAGGCCCACGCCCTGCTCGGAGGCGCGCCAGGCCAGCGCCAGGTACTCGTCGTTGTGCACGTCCTCGCCGATGAACGGGAACGGGAACACCAGGCCCTTGGCGAGCAGGTCGGGGGCGATGTCGGTCCAGCGGCCGTCCACCTGCACGTGCACGGTGCGCTTGAGCCGCCAGACGCCCGTGACGTTGTTGCCGGACTTCGCCCGGCGCGAGGCGAGCCGCACCTCGGTGCCCTTGGGCAGCAGCGCGGCGAGGGCCTGCGTGGCGCGCTTGCCACCGCACCAGCGCTTCTCGGGGGCCTGGATGCCGTTCATCCGCACCCGCTGGACCTGCGCGCCGATCTGCAGGTCCACCGTGTCGCCGTCGACGACCCGCACGACCGTGCCCCGCTCGCGCCACCGCTCGCCCTTCGCGGGCTGCGGCTCCTTGGGCTGGTCGGCGGTGACCGGGCGGGTCGGCGGTGGGGCTGCGGTCGCCGCCGGACCCGCGCCGCGGGGCAGGCCCACCGCCAGCACGAGGGCGGCCAGCACGGCGACGACCGTCCGGGGACTCATCGTGGGCCGCCCCGGGCGGGGCGCAGGGCGAGGCTCGCGGCGCTGGCACGGGTCGGCGTGGCCAGGTGCTGGCCGGCCTCCTCGAGCGCACCCAGCAGCTGGGCACGCTCCTTGTCCAGCGCCCGCAGGGTCGTCGTGGCCGCGGCCAGGGCGCTGCGCGCCGAGGCCAGGCGGGGCTCGAGCTCGGCGAGGGCAGCCTTGGCGGCCGACCGCTCCGCCCTGGCCGCGGTGAGCGCGGCGGTGGCGGCGCTGCTCGTGGCCGCGGCGGCCGCACGGGCGAGCTCGGCCTCCTCGGCGGCGAACTCCGCGCGGGTCAGGGTGGCCGCCGCGCGCTGCAGGGCCACGGTGGCGGCGGTGAGGTCGTCCTCGGCCAGCACGCGACGGGCGTGGGCGGCACGGTCGGCCACGGCCGCCAGCCGCCAGGCGGCCACCGCCCGGGGCTTGTCGTCAGCGGAGGCCTTGGTCGCGGCGGTCCGCGCCTTGCGACGCTGGGCCTCGGCCTCGGCGGCCCGGGTGCTCGCGGCGTCGAACCGGCGCTGGGCCTGGGCTGCGTCGGTGCTCGCCTGCTCGTGGACCGCCTTGGCCTGCGTGCCGGCCGACGCGAGCGGGACCAGGGCGCGTTCGGCCGCCGTGAGGGCGCTGGCCGCCGACCGCACGTTCGCCTTCGCGCCGGAGACCGCCGAGCGGGCCCCCTGCACGCGGCCGACGGCGGCCTTGTGCTGGGCGGCCACGCGGTCCCGGCGGGCGGTGAGGGTCTCCACCTGCGCCTGGCTGCTCGCGAGTCTGGCCTCGACGACGGCCAGCCGGCGCTGCAGCACGGCGATCCGATCGGAGCCACCGGCGGTGCGCGGCACCAGGCCGGTGGGCGCAGCCGTTGCCGCGCGCCCTGCGACGGCGGCCTCGAGGAAGGTCGGCGCCGAGGCCACGCCCGGCGCGCGGCCCGGTCCCGCCGGCTGCGGGGCTGCAGCCGCTGGGAGCCCGAGGGCGCCGGCCAGGGCAACAGCGAGCTGCTGGAAGCCGTCCCCGCCCCCCGGCCCGGTCCACCCGCGCCCACGGGCCGGAGGCTAGCGGGGCCGGGGCCGGGACGGAAGGTCCGTAACGTCCCCTTAGTCCGCTGCTGAGGGGTGCCCGCCGTCCCGGGCTCCCGGGGGACCCGCCCTCGGCTCAGGCCAGCTCGGCCAGGGCCAGGTGGGTCAGGGCGTCGCGCACGTAGGCCGCACCCTCGGTCCCGCCGTAGTTCGCCGCGAACCGCTCGTCGGCGACGTACATGTCGGCCAGGCCCACGAGGGCCTCCGGCGAGACCTCGTGGCCCTGCCAGCCGGCCTGGATCCAGGCCCGGTGCCGCCGCGCGTTCGCCTGTGCCTCGTCGCCGTCCACGGCCGCGCCGGCGGCCCGCAGCTGCGCCCAGCGCTGCGCGATGGCGACATGCTCGGCCCCGAAGGCCGCGCGGCCCTCGTCGCCCAGCCCGCGCCACCACCGGTCGCCGTCGGCCCAGGCCTGGGCGCCCCAGCGCTGCTCGACCTCGTCCCGGTACTGGGTGTGGTCGAAACCGTCGAACATGTCCTCGGCCATGAGCTCCTCCTGCTCCTCGATGCTGTCGATGGTGCGCTGGACGGCGCGGATCTGCCGCCCGATCCGGTCGGCCTCGGCGCGCAGCCAGCCGAGGTGGGCCTGCAGGGCCGCGACCTCGTCGGCGTGCTGCAGCGCCTCGGCGATGGCGGGGATGCCCAGGCCGAGGTCACGCAGCAGCAGGATCCGCTGCAGGCGCCGCAGCGCCGCCGCGTCGTAGGACCGCATGCCGTTGGGGCCCACCCGCGACGGCGCGAGCAGCCCGACCTGCTGGTAGTGCCGCAGGGTGCGCGTGGTCGTGCCGGTGAGCCGCGCGACCTCGCCGATGCCGAGCTCCACGTGATCACCTCCTCGCTGCGGGGTCGACCCTCTGGTCCGACCTGCCTCGACGGTAGGCGTTGACGTGGCGTCAACGTCAAGTCGTGCGCCGAGGGGGAGCACCGGCACAGGCCAGGGGTCCGGGTCGCCCGGCCCGTCGGTCACTGGTCCGCACCCGCCCCCGGGTCCCCCGTCAGGTCAGCAGCTGCTCGGTGGCGAACCGCCGGTACAGGTCCGAGGTGGCCACGAGCTCGGCATGGGTGCCGGTCGCGATGACCCGACCGTCCTCGACCACGGCGATGCAGTCGGCGTCGGCGACCGTGGAGAGCCGATGGGCCACCACGAGCAGGGTGCGCCCGTGCGCGACCGCGTCGATGGCGCGGCGCAGGGCTGCCTCGTTGAGCGCGTCCAGGCTCGCGGTGGGCTCGTCGAGCAGCAGCAGGTCCGGGGCGACCAGCAGCATGCGGGCCAGGGCCAGGCGCTGGCGCTCGCCGCCGGAGAGCAGCACGCCCTCGTCACCGACCTGGGCATCCAGGCCCAACGGCGAACGGGTGGCGATGCCGGTGAGGTTCACCGTGGCCAGGATCTCGGCGAGCCGCTCGTCGCTGGCCTGCCCGACGGCCAGCAGGAGGTTGTCGCGCAGCGTGCCGGCCAGGACCGCCGCCTCCTGCTCCACGTAGCCGATGCGAGCGCGCAGCGCGTGGCGCGGCCAGTCCCGCACGTCCACCCCCGCGACCAGCACCGCGCCGTCGGTGACGTCGTGGAAGCGCTCGACGAGGGCGAGCAGGGTGGACTTGCCCGCCCCCGACGGGCCCACCAGCGCCACCTTCGCCCCGCGCGGCACGACGAGGTCCACCCCGCGCAGGGCGACCGTGCCGTCGGCGTGCGTGAAGTGCACGTCGCGCAGCTCGAGCAGCGGCGCGTCCGCGACCGGTGCGGGCACGACGGTGGTGTCGCCGGCTGCCTCGTCGGGCAGGGCGAGCACCTCCTCGATGCGGGTCAGGGCGCCCAGCCCGGTCTGGATGCTGGTCCAGGCCAGGATCGCCCCGGCGAGGGGCTGCACCAGCAGGAACAGCAGCAGCACGAAGGCGATGAGCTCGCCCAGCGTGATCCGCCCGGTCGCCACGCTGGCCCCGCCCGCACCGAGGACCGCCAGGAACGCTCCCTGGATGGCGACGCCTGCCAGCGGCTCGATCGCCGCCTGCACGCGGGCCACCCGCAGGCCGGCCTCGTACGCCGCATGCGCCTCGGCGGCGATCGCCTCGGACTCGCGCTGCTCGGCCCGCGCCGAGCGCACCGTGCGCACGGCGCCGAGCACGCGCTCCACCCCCGCGGTCATCGCGCCCACCGCGGCCTGGGCCTGCTCGGAGAGCGGGCGCAGCCGGGTCGAGACCAGGCCGACCGCGGCCACCCCGACGCCGGTGGCCACGAGCGTGAGCAGCAGCAGCACCAGGTCCAGCCGTGCCATGAGCACGACGGCCCCGACGATGACGACCAGCCCGGCGGCCAGCTGCACCAGGCCGCTGGTGACCACGGCGGACAGCAGCGTGGTGTCCGCGCCCACCCGGCTGATGAGGTCCCCGGCCCGGCGGCGGTCCAGCTCGGCGACCGGCAGGCGCAGCAGCCGGTCGACCAGGCGCACCCGGGTGTCGAGCACGACGCCGCCGGCCGTCCGGCTGAGCAGGTAGGTGATGAGGCCGTCGAGCAGCGAGCTCACCAGCACCGCCGCCACCAGCAGGGCCAGGGTGCCGGCGATCGCCTCGCCGGCGGAGAGGCCGTCGATGAAGCGCTGGGTCAGCAGGGGCGTGGCCAGCGCGGCCGCAGCCGAGACCAGCGACAGCGCGACGACGAGCAGCAGGGTCGGGCGGTGCCGGCGCAGGTAGGGCCACAGCGCGCGGACGCCGATGCTCGGGGCCTCACTCGCGGGGGCCGGTGCGGTCCCGGGCGGCGCCGGGAGCGTGGACTGGGCCATGGCCGATCCTCACACGCCCCGACGCGAGCTGCCGGCGGCGAGGCGGACCGCCCGTGCGTGCGGCACCGGTCCTTCCGGCACGGGGCGATGCACGTGTCGGGCCCGTTCAGCGCGCGGCGACGTCGATGCGCATCACCGCGCGGCGCAGGGTCGGCCGGCAGACCTCGACGAACCCGGCGTCGGCGAACATCGGGACCGTCCCGACGAGCAGCTCCTCGGCGATGACGTCGGTGGTGGTGATCGGGTACCCCTCGATCGCCCGGGCCCGGCGTTCCCGGGCGAAGTCGACGGCCGCGGCGACCAGCGCGCTGGCCACGCCCCGCCGGCGGAACCCGGAGCGGACGAACACGCAGGTCACCGCCCAGACCGTGGGATCGGCGCGGTCCTCGTCGCGGCCTTGCCAGGGCACCCGCTGGTTGCGGACCAGGCCCTCGTAGGCCGGGCGGGGCTCGACCGCGCACCAGCCGACCGGGTCGCTGCCGAGGAAGGCCACCAGCCCGCTCGTGCGGTCGGACTCGGGGTGCCCGCAGTCGGCCTGCTCGCGCAGGCGCTCCGCGCGCTCCGCCACGGGGAACGTGGCGAAGGCCTCGCGCGGGCGCAGCTTGAACCGCTGGCACTGGCACCGGTGGGCGGGCCCGCGGGGGCCGAAGACGGCCTGCAGGTCCTCGAAGCTGGCCCGGTTGGCCGCAACGATGCGCAGCACTTCGGTGTCGGCCACCTACGCCACCCGGCCGGGCAGCTCGCTGGGGGCGTAGACGAGCTGGACCACGCCCGTGGGGAGCACTGCGGAGCGCAGCAGCCGCAACGGCTGCAGGGGCGCCTCCGGATCGAACAGGTGCTGGCCGCGTCCGGCGGCCACCGGGTGCACGAGCAGCCGCAGCTCGTCGAGCTGCCCGGCCACCAGCAGCTGGCGCACGATCGACAGCGAGCCGGCGACCAGGACCTTGCCGACGCCCCCGTCCGCCCGCAGCGCCGCGACCGTGGCGACGATGTCGTCGCTGCGCTCCGCGTTGCGCCACCCGAGCTCCTGCTGCCCTCGGGTGGCCACGACCTTGCGGACCTCGCCCAGGTGGGTGGCGAAGGTGGCGTCCTCACCGCCCGCGGCCTCGCGGTCGGGCCAGGCTCCGGCGAAGCTGTCGTAGGTCACCCGGCCGAGCACGAGCACGTCGGTGTCCGCGTAGTCGGCGTCGACCACCTCGCCCATCGCGTCGTCGAAGTAGGGGAAGTGCCACGCGGGGTCGACCTCGGCGACGCCGTCGAGGGAGATGAACAGGGTCGAGGCGACGGTGGCCATGGGGCTCCTCGGGGGCTGGTGGGCAGAGCCTTCGGGGCTTCGAGCGTAGGGACCCGGGCCGGTTCGGGCGAGGGCCACGGCGCGCGCCCTCGTCGGCGGGCCGGGTCCGGGGCCACGCCTGCTCACCGCGACGCCGAGGAGCCGCAGGCGGAACTGAGGTGGGGGGCTGCCCCGGCTGGGCGGCGGTCGACGCCTTGACGGGACGACCGCCGGCGTCGACGATCCAGCGGCATGCCGGAGTACCCGCGTCTGCTGCACACCGTCCTGGACACGACGAGGCCCCGCGAGCTGGCCGAGTTCTACCGGGAGCTGCTCGGCCTGCGGTACCGGGCCGGCGACGAGCCACCGGGCGAGGGACCCGACGATGCCGACTGGCTCGTGCTCGTCGACGCCGCGGATCGTCCGGTGCTCGCGTTCCAGCTGGTCGATCGGCTCGAGCCGACGACGTGGCCGTCCCACGAGGTGCCGATGCAGCTGCACCTGGACTTCACGGTGTCCACGTCGCACGAGCTGGAGCACCAGCGGCACCGCGCGCAGGCGCTGGGTGCTCGGGTGCTGTTGGATCGCACCGGCGAGCCCGACGAGCCGCTGTACGTGTTCGCCGACCTGTCCGGACACCCGTTCTGCATCGTCGTCCGCTGACCCGGACGCTGACGCCTGCACCGAGGGGACCCATCCCATGCAGTGGACGCTCGAGGTCGTCGTGGTGCCGGTCAGTGACATCGACCGGGCCAAGGCCTTCTACGCCGACCAGCTCGGATTCGTGGTGGACCACGACACCGACCTCGGTCCGGACGTGCGCATCGTGCAGCTGACGCCACCCGGCTCGGGCTGCTCCATCGTGATCGGCCGGGGGGCCGTGCCCCCGATGGCCCCGGGGTCGCTGCAAGGGCTGCAGCTGGTCGTGCACGACGTGCGGACGGCCCGGGCCCAGCTGGTGCAGCGCGGCGTGGACGTCAGCGCCGTGGTGGTCCTCGGACCGCAGGGCCAGCGCGAGGCCTCTGCCGAGGACGACCTCAACAACCGCGGCTTCTGCTTCTTCGCCGACCCGGACGGCAACGGCTGGGCCGTGCAGCAGATCACCGAGCGGCCCTGACCGGCGGACGGTCGCGTCAGGCAGCCGCCGGGGTGCCAGCACGAGCCCCTCGCCAGACGGTGGGCCCACTGGCACCATGAGCGTGGGAGTCACGATGCTGGGCTGAGCGGAGTGCCAATGTCCACCTCCTACCGGCTGCTCCGAGCAGCACTGGTCGTGTTCGGCATCGTGATGCTGCTCTTCTACCCCATCGCCCTGGTGTGGCCGTCGGGCTGGACCTGGCACCATGGGGCGCCGCACGAGTCCCCGTACTTCCCGATGATGGCAGGGCTCTACGCCACCCTGGGCGTGTTCCTGCTGAACGCGGCTCGGAACCCGGGGGCGCATCTGAGCCTGATCTGGTTCACGGTCGCCTCGAGCCTGGTCCACGCCGGCATCATGGCGGTGCAGTCCTTCGGGCCCGGCGACCATCTCGGGCATCTGTGGGGCGACGTCCCCGCCCTGGTCATCGTCGCGGTCGTGCTGGCCAGCCTGGTGCGAGCGGCTGGCCTGACACGTGAGCCTGCCGACCTGTCGACCCTGCCTGCGCAGGCACGGCGCACCTGACGCCGGACCCGCGTCGGGGCTGTCCCGCAGGTCACCCCCGGCCTGACCGACCTGCGCTCAGCCCATGGACAGGTGCACGGCGTAGCCGGCGACGATGGCGTACCCCGCCAGCGAGACGCCCAGCCGGATGCCCGGGGTCATCCGACCCCCGGCCAGGGCACCACCGACCGCGAGGACCAGCTGCCACGCCACCGAGCCGACGAGCACGCCCACCGCGAACGCCACCCCCGACGCCGCGTCGGCGAGCTGGTTGGAGAGTCCCGCGGTGAGCGCCACGAAGTAGACCGCCGTCATCGGGTTGACCGCGGTGAGGGCCACGAACCGGGCGAAGACGTGGTGGGTGGGCAGCGGCGGGGACGGCGCGTCACGGCCGGTCGCCGGTCGCGCGGCCCGCAACGTCGAGCGCACGCCGAGCACGACGACCACCGCGAGGGCGCCTGCGCCCACCAGCTGGATGGCCCGTTCCCACCCGGCCAGCGCGTCGCTGACGCGGGCGCCGAGCAGGACCGCCACCAGGGCATAGGCGAAGTCGACGCAGGCGACGGCGACGGCGGCGGGCACCGAGGCGCGCAGCCCGCGCTCGACGCCCTCGCGCACGATGAGCACGCCGATGGCACCGAGGGGCAGGGCGATGCCGAGCCCCGCCAGCACACCGGCCCCGAACGCCCCGAGGCTGACCACGCGGCCACCCTAGGGCTGGGCAACCCCTCGCCCTGCCGTGGCTACATCGCCGCCATGTCGACGAAGCGGCTGTAGTGGCCCTGGAAGGCGACCGTGATCGTGGCGGTCGGGCCGTTGCGGTGCTTGGCGACGATGAAGTCCGCCTCGCCCGCGCGGGGCGACTCCTTCTCGTAGGCGTCCTCGCGGTGCAGCAGGATCACGACGTCGGCGTCCTGCTCGAGGGACCCGGACTCGCGCAGGTCGCTCATCATCGGCTTCTTGTCCTGGCGCTGCTCGGGGCCTCGGTTGAGCTGGCTGATCGCGATGACGGGCACCTCGAGCTCCTTGGCCAGCAGCTTCAGCGCCCGGGAGAACTCGGCCACCTCCTGCTGCCGGGACTCGACCTTCTTGCCCGAGCTCATGAGCTGCAGGTAGTCCACGATGACCAGCCGGAGGTTGTGCTGCTGCTTGAGGCGCCGGCACTTGGCGCGGATCTCCATCATGGACATGTTCGGGCTGTCGTCGATGAACAGCGGGGCATCGACGATCTGGCCGGACTTGCGCGCCATCTTCTGCCAGTCGGCATCGCTCATGGTGCCCGAGCGCATGTGCTGCAGCGGGATCTGCGCCTCGGCGCTGACCAGGCGCATCACGATCTCGTTGCGGGCCATCTCCAGGGAGAAGATGACGCTGGTCAGGCCGTTGCGGATCGAGGCCGCCCGCGCGAGGTCCAGGCCCAGCGTGGACTTCCCGATCGCCGGGCGGGCGGCCAGGATCACCAGCTGACCGCCGTGCAGGCCGTTCGTGAGCGCGTCGAGGTCGGCGAACCCGGTGGGCACCCCGACCATCTGGCCGTTGTGCGCCGCGATGGCCTCGATCTCGTTGATCGTGCCGTCGAAGATGTCGCGCAGCGGCAGGTAGTCCTCGCTGGAGCGCCGGCTCGTGAGCTCGTACACCTCGGCCTGGGCGCGGTCGACCAGGTCGTCGACCTCCCCCTCGGCCGCGTAGCCCATCTGCACGATGCGGGTGCCCGCGGTGACCATCCGGCGCAGCACCGCCCGCTCGGCGACGATCCGCGCGTAGTACGAGGCGTTGGCGGCCGTCGGGACGCTGGACACCAGCGTGTGCAGGTACCCGGCCCCCCCGATCCGGGCGATCTCCCCCGAGCGGGTCAGCTCGCCGGCCACCATGACCGCGTCCGCGGGCTCACCGCGGCCGTAGAGGTCCAGGACCGCGGCGTAGATCGTGCCGTGGGCGGGCCGGTAGAAGTCGTCGACCTTCAACGACTCGATGACGTCGGCGATGGCGTCCTTGCTCAGCAGCATCGCGCCGAGCACCGCCTGTTCGGCGGCCATGTCAGCCGGCGGCGTCCGGTCGAACTCCGGCCCGCCCCCCACTGACAGCTCGAGCTCTGCGATGCTCACCTGGCCCCCTCCTGTGCCGTGTTCTACCGGGGGGGTCCGACACCGCGAGGTTGGGTGGCCCGCCCGAGCGGTCCCGCGTGACGGTAGGGGGTCGGGGGGCCGGCGTACACCCCGGCCTGTGGACAACGGTGTGGACAAGATGTGTGACACACCGCACAACACCTCCGCTGGCCTGTGGATGACGTGGGGATCAGCGCCCCTCTCCTCCCCCCATACCGGCCCTGACCTGCGGCGATGCCGCGTCGCGGCTGTGGGCGGAAGAAAGTTGGGCACGGAGTTTCGACCCCCGCCGGTCACCTGCTGCTCGCGGCTGGTCACCTGGCGTGCACCAGAATGGCGCCCATGCCCAGCCGCCGCGAGGAGTTATCCACACCCGAGCTCCGCGTGCTCATGGTCTGCACGGGCAACATCTGCCGCTCGCCGATGGCCGAGGCGATCCTGCGCGAGGCCGTGGCGGACAGTGACCTGGCAGGGCGGGTCGTGGTGGGCTCGGCGGCCATGCACGCCTACCACGTGGGCGAGGACGCCGACCGCCGGGCCCGCGCCGTGCTCGACGAGGGTGGCTACCCCCTCGCGCACCGCGCTCGGGTGTTCCAGGCCGAGTGGTTCGGCACCCACGACCTCATCCTCGCGATGGACGCGGGCCACCTGCGCGAGCTGCGCCAGGCCGCGGCCCGGGTGGGCGCGCCGACCGAGCACGTCCAGCGCATCCGCGACTTCGACCCTGCCGGCCCCGGCGACGTCCCGGACCCGTACTACGACACGATCGCGGAGTTCCGCGACGTCCGCGCCATGCTCGAGCGCGCGATGCCGGCCCTGCTCGAGCACCTGCGCGGGCTGCTGGAGGGCGGTGCCCCCTCGGCTCCGTGAGTGCCGCCGGGTCTCGTCGGCCTACCAGCGGCCGAAGACCCGCACCAGCGTGCCGTTGCCGACGCCACCGGACTGCAGCGCGTCGATGTCACGGTGCAGCATCCGGACGCACCCGTGCGACGCGGGGGAGGACTTCACCAGCCGGTCGGTCGCCGAGCCGTGCAGCGCCTGGCCCCCGGAGAACTGCATGGGCTTGTACATGCGGGCCTCGGGGTAGATCGTCGAGGTCCGCCACACCCGGTGGGTGACGAAGATGCGGTGCACGCCCAGCCGGGTCGAGTACTGCCCGGGGATCCCGGTCGTGCCGGGCATGATGCGGCGGTAGCTGCGATCGGTGCCGACCCAGAACACGGCCTGGCAGGTGATCGACACGTTCACGCCGGTGACCATCGCCGAGCTGGCCCCCGGCAGGCCCCCGGTGGCCACGATGGCCCTGGCCTCGGCGGCGCTCGGCAGCGCCCGGCTGGCCGTGCGACCGGTGACGGTGCGCCAGGTGCAGGTCGCGCGCCGGGTCAGGGCGTCGTACCGGCCGTCCACCGCGCCGCCGGGCAGGCCCAGTCGGGCCAGTGCGGCCTCGACCGCGCGGCGGTCCGGGGTGGCGCCGCCGGCCGGCTTCGGCTTGGGCGCGGGCTTGGGCTTGGCCGTCACGGACACCGTCAGCACGCCCGTGCTGCGCGCCCCACGGGCGTCGGCCACCGTGTACCGCACGCGCACGGTGCCGGCCGACTTCGGTGACCGGAAGCGGATGGCCGAGCCGACCCGCTTCGCCGTGCCCTTGCTGGGCTTGGCCACCTTCACCAGCCGCAGGGCGTCCCCATCAGGGTCCGTGTCGTTGGCGAGCACCCGGACGGTGACCGAGCGCCCCGCCTGCACGGCCACCTGGTCGGCCGCGGCGACCGGGGCCCGGTTGGGCGGGGGTGGTGCGGCGGTGACCGTGACCGTGACGGTGCTGGTGGCCGTGCCGCCCCGGCCGTCGGCCAGCGTGTAGGCCACCACGAGCGTGCCCGCAGCGGTGCCCGTGATCGCCAGGCCGGGGCCGACCAGCGTGACGCTGCCGCTGCCCGAGACCACGGTGGCCGCCGTGACCTGCAGCGGGTCGCCGTCGGGGTCGCCGTCGTTGCTGCGCGGGTCGAGGACCACCTGGCCGCCGACGACCACCGTGGCCGTGTCCGGGTTGGCGACCGGCGGCTGGTTGGGCGCAGCTGCGACCGTGACGGTGATGGTGCTCGCCGCGACCAGGTCCTCGGCGTCGCGCGCCTGGTAGGGCACCACGAAGGTCCCCACGAACCCGGGGGCGGCCGTGAACGTGATCGCGCCGTCCGGTCCGACGACGGCGGATGCCTGACCGGCCGGCACGGAGGCGGGATCGAAGCCGAGCGTCAGGGGCGTGCCGTCGGGGTCGACGTCGTTGGCCAGGGGAGCCACGAGGCCCGTGCCGCCGCTGACCAGGGCGAGCGCGTCGGGCGTCGCGACCGGCGCCGAGCCGGCCAACGCCGGGGGCGCGGCGACGGCGATCAGGGCGAGGGCCGATGCAGCGGCGGTGAGCATCAGTCCCGCACGCCGACGGGTCCCCCCTGGCCCGCTGGGCTCCATGCTTCCGAGGGTATGGGGGCGTTTCGGGCCCGTCAACGCGCCCCCTCCCCCTGCCCAGCGCCCGCCGCCCGGGCGTCCCCAGCGATGTCCCCCATCCGCCGGCGCGTGGGCGGATCGGGGGGACTCAGCCGGCGACGACCTCGAGGGTCACCGTCGCGGAGACCTCCGGCGCCAGCGCGACGGTGGCCGTGTGGGTGCCCACCGACTTGATCGGCGCGGGGATGGTGACCTTGCGCTTGTCCAGCGTCGGCCCACCGGCCGCGCGGACCGCCTCGGCCACGTCGGCGCCGCCGATCGAGCCGAACAGGCGCCCGCCCGAGCCGGCCTTGGCCACGAGGCGCACCGGGGTGCCCTCGAGGCTGGCCTTGAGCTCCTGGGCGTGGTCGAGGTCGCGGACCTCGCGCGCCGAGCGGGCGCGCTTGATCGTGGTGACCTGCTTCTCGCCGCCCTTGGTCCAGGCGACCGCCAGGCCCCGGGGCAGCAGGTAGTTGCGGCCGTAGCCGTCCTTGACCTCGACCACGTCGCCGGGGGCACCGAGGCCGAGGACGTCGGACGTGAGGATGAGCTTCATCGTCGGTCTCCTCTCGAGCTCAGCGGGCGGTGGAGGTGTAGGGCAGCAGGGCGACCTCGCGGGCGTTCTTCACGGCCATCGCGATGTCGCGCTGGTGGCGCGTGCAGTTGCCGGTGACCCGGCGCGCGCGGATCTTGCCGCGGTCCGAGATGTACTTGCGCAGCAGCGGGACGTCCTTGTAGTCGATCGCAGCAGCGTTGTCCTTGCAGAACGCGCAGGCCTTCTTCTTGATCTTGCGAACAACGGCCTTGGCCATCGTGGTGCTCCGTTTCACGGATGCCCGGCGGGTGCCGGGATGGTCACTGTGGGAGATGTCCGCCCCACGTGGGCGGGGCGGGGTGGCCGGCACAGCGTGCCGACCGGATCCGGCCGGGTGGCCGGTGTGGCGCCCCCGCGGGCTGGGCGGGTGGCGCCGACGGGCTCAGAAGGGCGGGGCGTCGTCGGGGAAGCCCCCGCCGCCGGGCTGGCTGGCCCAGGGGTCCTCGGTACGGCCACCGCCGAACCCGCCACCCCCACCGCCCTGCTGGCCGCCACCACCGAAGCCCCCGCCGGGCTGGGCCCCGCCGAAGCCGTCGGAGCGGGCCACGCGGTTGACCTTGGCCGTCGCGTGGCGCAGGGCCGGGCCCACCTCGTCGACGTCGCACTCCACCGAGGTGCCCTTGCCACCCTCGCGGGTCTCGTACTGGCGCACCTTGAGGCGGCCCGTGACGATGACCCGGGTGCCCTTGGTCAGGGACTCGGCCACGTTCTCCGCGTACTGGCGCCAGACGCTGCAGCGGATGAAGACGGTCTCGCCGTCCTTCCACTCCTGGGTCTGGCGGTCCAGCAGGCGGCTGGTCGAGGCCACCGTGAAGTTGGCCACGGCCTGGCCGGACGGCGTGAACCGCAGCTCCGGGTCGGCCGTGAGGTTGCCGACGATCGTCAGCGGGATGTCACCAGCAGCCATGGCAGGCTCCTTATCGGATGTCCGGGCGCACGACCTTGGTGCGGAGCACCGACTCGTTCAGCCCCAGCTGACGGTCGAGCTCGGCCACCGCGGCCGGGGTGCAGTCGACGTGCAGGATCGCGTAGATCGCCTCGGACTTCTTCTTGATGTCGTAGGCGAGGCGACGACGGCCCCACACGTCCAGGGACTCGACGGTCCCGCCGTCCTGGCGGACGACGTTGAGGAACGTGTCGAGGCTCGGAGCGACGGTGCGCTCATCGAGCTCGGGGTCGAGGATCACCATGACCTCGTACTTGCGCGTGCTCACGACCCACCTCCTTCGGACTCGAGCGGCCACGGTCCATCCGTGGCAGGAG
>JALOLK010000136.1 GCA_025456015.1 Candidatus Nanopelagicales bacterium | reverse complement strand
GATCTTCACCGAGCGGGTCGCCGAGCTGGGCGAGCTGCTGGAGCCCGGCCAGGAGGTCGTGCTCAACGCCATGTACCTGGACCCCTACCTGTGGGGCCTGCACATGGGCCGCGAGCGGCTGCTGTTCTGCTCGAGGAGCTGCACGCGGCCGGGCTGTGGCTCAACGCCTTCAAGCCGGGCACCGCCGCGCAGGTCATCGAGGTGCTGTCGATCGCCGCGGACTGGCCGCACCCGCTGTGGATCCACCTGGAGGGCGGCGCAGCCGGCGGACACCACTCGTGGGAGGACCTCGACGAGCTGCTCCTGGCCACCTACCACCGTATCCGCGAGCACGACAACGTCGTGCTGGCCGTGGGCGGCGGGATCGGCGACCCGGAGCGCGCCGCGGCGCTGCTCACCGGCACCTGGGCGCTTGCCCATGGGGCGCCGGCGATGCCGGTCGACGCACTGCTCCTGGGCACCGTCACGATGGCGACACTCGAGTCGGCGACGTCCGCGTCCGTGAAGGCGGCGCTCGCCGCCACGGCCGGCCACGACGGCTGGGTGACCCGCGGCAGCGTCGCCGGGGGCACGACCTCGGGGCGCTCCGGCCTCGACGCCGACATCCACTTCCTGGAGAACTCCGCGGCCCGCGCCGCCCGGCTGCTCGACGAGGTCGCCGGTGATGCCGAGCAGGTGGCCGCGCGTCGCGACGAGATCATCGACGCGTTGGCTCGCACGGCCAAGCCGTACTTCGGCGACGTCGCGGACATGACATACGCGCAGCTGCTCGATCGCTTCGTCGAGCTCACCGCGCTCGGCCGCGAAGGGCGCTACGAGGACGGCGTGTGGCTGGACCCGAGCCACCGCGCGCGCTTCGTCGCGTTGCTCCAGCGGGCAGAGGCGCGCCTGCACCCGGCGGACACGGGGCAGGTCCCGACCGCCTTCGCCGACCCGACGTCGGTGGACGACCCCGGCGCCGCTGTGGAGCAGCTGATCGCCGCGCACCCGACGGCAACCACCGCCCTGCTGCACCCCGCCGACGTCGCGCACTTCCTGGGCACCTGCCGCAGCCCGGGCAAGCCGGTGCCGTTCGTGCCCGTCCTCGACGCAGACGTCCGCCGCTGGTACCAGTCCGACTCGCTGTGGCAGTCGCACAGCGACCTGTACGACGCCGACCAGGTGCTGATCATCCCCGGCCCGGTGGCCGTCGCCGGGATCACCACGGTGGACGAGCCCGTCGCCGCACTGCTCGACCGGTTCGAGGCGACCGTGGCCGCCGACCTGCTCGAGCTGACCGAGGAGCCGCTGGCGGCCGACCTGCGCCTCGGTGTCGGCGGCGGTGCGCCGCAGGATGCCGAGCGGGTGCTGCTCGCGGCGGCACTGGCCGCGCCCACGTGGCTGTGGCTGGGTGCTGCCCGGCGCAACCCCCTGCACCGGATCGCCCCGGTCGAGCAGTGGGTGCTCACCGAGCGGGCGGTTGCCTGGTCCGACGCCTCGGGGGAGTCGGCCACCCTGGCCCTGGGCCGAGCAGGCGAGCTGCGCCTCACGCTGGCCTGGCCGGACCTCGGGCTGATCGGCGACGGCCGCGTGAGCGTCGCCGTCGCGGCGACCCAGCGTGCCGGCACCGTGGTGTTCGAGGTGGACGAGCAGGCCCTTGCGGCCGCGGGCCACGACCTGCTGGCCCTGTTCGCCGCCGGCACCGACGCCCCCACGGATCCGGCGGACCTCGCGGCAAGCCATGCCGCGACCGTCGGGTCGTCCCACGCGCTGCCCGACCGGGTCATGACCCAGCTGTGGCCGCACGTGTTCGCGGCGCTGGACGGGGCGGGCCTGTCCGCGGCGCTGTTCGACCTGGTGCATCTGCGCCACGAGGTGTGGGCCGAGCCCGGCGACCGGGCAGCGGCCGCCGGGACCCCCCGGCTGTCGCGCACCGATGGCGGCCTGGTCATCGAGGTCGCCTCCGAGGCCGCCGGCGCGCAGGTGCGCGATCGGTTCTTCGTCCGGCGCACGGTGGTGGACCCTGCGCTGGCCCCGGCCGTCGCCCCCGGCCAGCTCGACGGGGTGGTGGCCACCCCGGTGCGGACCCTGGGCACGCTGACCGTGGTGGCGCCGACCCGCCTCGACACCTTCGCCACGGTCTCCGGAGACGCCAACCCGATCCACCGCAGCGATGCGCTGGCACGGTTCGTGGGCCTGCCCGGCCGGATCGTGCACGGCATGTGGACCTCTGCTGCGGCCACCCGCGCCGTGCTCGAGACGGCGGCGCAGGGTGATCCCGATCGGCTGCGCAGCTGGAGCATGGACTTCCTGGCCCCGGTCCTGCCCGGGCAGGCGGTCACCTTCACGGTGACTCGCACCGGCCTGCGCGACGGCGCCCGGGTGGTCGCCGTCGAGGCCGCCACCGCCGACGGCGTCGTGGCCGTGGGCACCGCCCTGGTGGCCCCGCCACGCACGATGTACGTCTTCCCCGGTCAGGGCATCCAGAGCCAGGGCATGGGCATGGACGGGTACGCGCGCTCGGCGGCGGTCCGGCAGGTCTGGGACACCGCCGACGCGCTGACCCGCGACCGGCTGGGCTTCTCGATCCTGCGGGTGGTGCGGGACAACCCGACGGCCATCGACGCCATCGGAACGACGTTCCGCCACCCCACGGGCGTGCTGAACCTGACCCAGTTCACCCAGGTGGCGATGGCCACGTTGGCCGCGGCCCAAGTTGCCGAGCTGCGCGAGGCTGGGGCGTTCGATCCGCAGGCCGCGGTGGCCGGCCACTCCGTGGGCGAGTACAACGCCCTGGCCGCGTTCAACGCAGTGCTGCCCCTGGCCGCTGTGATCGAGCTGGTCTTCGCCCGTGGCATGGCGATGCACGGCCTGGTGCCGCGCGACGCCGAGGGCGGCTCCGACTACCGGCTGGCGGTGGTCCGCCCGCACCTGGCCGGGCTGACGCACGCGCAGGCCGAGGAACTCGTCGCCAGCGTCGCGGCCGACACCGGCGAGCTGTGCGAGATCGTCAACCACAACCTGCGCGGCAAGCAGTACGCCGTGGCCGGGTCGGTGGCGGCGCTGGCAGAGCTCACCGCCCGCCTCGGCGAGGGCAGGCCCGGGCGCGCCCCGCTGATCCTCGTGCCCGGCATCGACGTGCCGTTCCACTCGTCGGCCCTGCGCCCCGGCGTCGACGAGTTCCGGCACCACCTGCTGGAGAAGCTGCCGCCGCGCATCGACGCCGATGCGCTGGTCGGGCGCTACGTCCCGAACCTCTACCCGGTTGCCTTCCGGCTCGACCGCGCCTACGTGGCCGGCATCCAGGAGGTGTGCCAGTCGCCGGTGCTGGCCGAGCTGCTGGACAACTGGGACTGGGACGGCGGGGACCGCGACGCGTTGGCCCGCCGCCTGCTCGTGGAGCTGCTCGCCTGGCAGTTCGCCTCGCCGGTGCGCTGGATCGAGACCTTCGAGCTGGCCTGCACCCCGCAGTCCGAGGGCGGCCTGGGCATCGAGCGGATCGTCGAGGTCGGGGTCGGCACCGCACCCACCCTGGCCAACCTGGCCAAGGGCTCCCTGGCCCTGCCCGGCCACCGCGGCACCCGGCCGTGGGTCGGCAACCTCGAGGTGGACGGCGAGGTCGTGTTCGAGCGGACCGAGGATCCGGTCCCGGCGCCGGCCGAGCAGCCCGAGCCGGATGCGGCACCGGATGCGGCACCGGATGCGGCACCGGTGGCCGAGGCATCCCCGGCGGCCCCTGTGGCCGTTGCCGGTGCCCCGGCGGCCGCCGACCTGCCCGTCGACCACGCGACTGCACTGGCAGCCCTGCTGGCCCTGCGGGTGTCGGTGCGCCCCGACCAGCTCGAGCACGACTCGATCGAGTCGCTGGTCGACGGCGCCTCCAGCCGGCGAAACCAGGTCCTGATGGACATCGGCAAGGAGTTCGGCGTCCCGGCGATCGACGGCGCCCAGGAGCTGCCGTTGCCCGAGCTCACCGCCAAGCTGGCCGAGCGCTCCGCCGGCTACCGCTACCCGGGCCCGGTGCTCGGGGCGGCGGTGGATGGGGCCTTGACCGCAGCCCTCGGCCCGCGCGGCTCATCGGCCTCGGCGCTGGCCAAGCGGGTGGCGGGCCACTGGGGCCTGGCCGAGGGCTGGACGGCGCGTGCCGCGCTGGCCCTGGCGCTGGGCACGCGCGACGGCGCCAGCCGGCGCGGCGGTGAGCTTGCCACGGTCCACGGCGACTCCGCCGAGGCACTGATCGATG
>JALOLK010000075.1 GCA_025456015.1 Candidatus Nanopelagicales bacterium | reverse complement strand
ACGACGGTAATCGCGGCAGGGCCTGGTGCGCGCGGCGTGCCAGTGCTGCCCAGACGGGAAGGACTTCGCGTTCGGTTACATCACGTCCCGTGCGCCGCCGTGGTGGTGAGCGCTCCTGACGTGCATCAGCCCATCGCCGCGGAGACGGCGTTCATCGTCTCGGAGTCGTAGGTTTGCACCACGTAGTTGGGACCGATGCCACCCAAGGGCCGTTCCTCCGACGCCCACACGACGCCGTCAAGCCACACCATCGCCTCGCCGATGTTCCGGAAGGTCCGGAGCACAACCCGTTCGCCGTTGACAGTGCACTCCCCTGCAGACGTCGGCCCTGCCGAGACCGTGTCAACGTAGGAACTGGTGCAGCCGATCGCCTCAGCCATCTCCCGCGTCGTGGAGTACACGGGCGGCTCATTCGCGTGTGCCTGGATCTGCTTACCCGCGGCCACCGCCACGACAAACAAGGTCACCACGGCGGCGACAACGGACAACACCACGGACCAGCGCAAGCGAATACCCGTTGGACGCGCGGCAGGGGTCACGTCCATTGCCATGACCCTGAGCCCACGCAGGATTCTCCCGTCCCGCGCATCTGCTCCCGTCCTGACGGGAGCAGATCGTCGGAACGGGAGCACCTGCGGAGGGCAGCAGACCGGACCGTTCGGCCGGGGTGCGGTAACGCGGGGGGCTGCGGCGGGAACATACGGGTGTGAGCAGCGACACGGCGGGGCACGGCGACGCATGGGTGACCGAACTCTTCGGCCGGCACTCGGCCGCCGTGCTGGCGTACGCGCGACGGCGCCTGGACTCGGCCGAGGACGCCGAGGACGTCGTGGTCGAGGTGTTCGCGACCGCCTGGCGCCGACGCGCCGACGTCCCTGACGACGCGCTGCCCTGGCTCTACGCGACCGCGGCCCACGTCATCGCCCACGTGCTGCGCTCGGACGCGCGCCGGACCCGGCTGGGCGCGAAGCTCGCCACCGTCCGGCCGATCCGGACCGACCAGGGCCAGGTCGACCCGGCGGAGGCGATCGTCGAGGCGAGCGCGGCACGGGGGGTGGTCGCCGCTGCCCTCGACGACCTGTCCGAGTCCGACGCCGAGCTGCTGCGCCTCTGGGCCTGGGAGCAGCTCGAGCCCACGGAGATCGCCGCGGTGCTCGGCTGCTCGCCCGGCACCGCACGGACCCGGATGCACCGGGCCAAGGCGCGCCTGCGCGCTGCACTGGCTGCCCGGGGCGTGCAGCCGCCGGCACAGCCGCCCGCGCCGTCGCCAGACGCCCCGGGCACGTCCCCCACGCACGCACCGACCGGTTCGGAGGATCCACGATGACCACCCACACCCAGGACCAGGCCGACGCCGACCTGCGCGCGCTGCTGGCGCAGGCCGATCCCGAGGTGCCCACGTCCGCCGCGGTGCCACCGCACCTGCTCGACCGGGTGCAGGCCGCCGTCGCCGCGGATCCGGTCGGGCCGCCGATGCCGAGCGCGGCCTGGCCGCACCCGCTGGCCGGGGCCCCCGACGACGACGAGGCGGGAGCGCGCACGGCAGGGGGCCGCGCCCCGCTCGCCCGCCCGCGCTGGCAGCCGTGGCTGCTGGCCGCCGCGGGGATCACCAGCCTCGCGCTGGCGGCGGGGACCGTCCTGCCGGGCCTGCTCGGCTCCGGCAGCGACGCGGGCCTCGCCTCGGAGGAATCCGCTGCCTCCGGGCCGGTGGCCGGCGCCGCGGGCATGGACGCCACCACCGGTGGCGGTGCGCCCGCCGTCGGCGAGGCCGCCGCGGACGCCGCCGTGCCCTCCCAGGATCGTGCCGCGACTGGCCAGGACGAGACCGAGAACACGCTGGTGCGCTCCGCCTCGATGCTGGTCGGGGTGGAGGAGGTCGGCCCGGCGCGCGACGCCTTCGTCGCCGAGGTGCTCAGCACCGGGGGCCGGGTCACCTCCGAGACCGTCGTGGCCGAGGGCGACGGCGGCGCGCAGCCCCTCACCACGGACCTGGGCATGGCCTCGGACCTGAGCATGCCGCCGTGGCCCTGGTACCCCAGCGGCCCGGGTGTGTGGCTGACCGTGCAGGTGCCGGAGGACCGCTACGAGGACACGGTGGAGTCCGCCCGCGCGCTCGGCGAGGTCGTGCAGCTGCAGCAGTCCTCGTACGACGTCGGCGCGCAGAAGACCGAGGTGGACACCCGCATCGCGGCCCTGGAGGCCTCGCTCGAGCGGCTCACCGCGCTCATGGACGAGGCCAGCGACATCAGCGACGTCATCGCCCTCGAGCAGGCGATCGCCCAGCGCCAGGCCGAGCTGGACGCCCTGCGCGCCCAGCAGCGCGAGCTGGCCAACCAGACCGCGATGTCGATGATCAGCCTGACCCTCATGACCCCCGAGGACGCCCAGCAGCTGGTGGACCCCCAGCCCAGCCAGACGTGGTGGGAGTCGTTCCTCGCCGGCCTCGGCCAGGCGTGGTCGTGGCTGGGTCGGGCGCTGCTCATCGTCTCGCCGCTGCTGCTGGCGTGGGCGGTCATCGCCTGGTGGCGGCGGCGGGCCCGCCGGCGCCCGACCGCCCAGCCGGTCGCCGCCGAGCCGGTGCCGGATCCGCAGGCACCGACCAGCAGCTGAGGCCAGACATGACGAAGGCTCGCCGCCGGGTCGAGGGGCGGCGAGCCTTCGTGTGATCCCGGTCCCGGGGTCGGCGGGTCGGGACGAGTCACCCGAACCTGGGACGGATCGGGCACTCGCTCGTGACGTTACTGCGGATCGCCCGTGCCAGCGGCCATTTCCGCGCGAACCTGGTCCATGTCGAGGCCACGCACCGCGGTGATCACCTGCTCCAGCGCCGGGGCCGGGAGCGCACCGGGCTGGGCGAACACGAGGATGCCGTCACGGAAGGCCATGAGCGTCGGGATCGAGGTGATCTGGGCGGCCCCGGCCAGCGCCTGCTCGGCCTCGGTGTCGACCTTGCCGAAGACGACGTCGCCGTGCTGCTGGGAGGCAGCCTCGAAGACCGGCGCGAACGAGCGGCACGGCCCGCACCAGGCGGCCCAGAAGTCGACCAGGACGATGTCGTTGCCGCGGACGGTCGATTCGAAGTCGGCAGCAGTCAGGTTCACGGTGGCCATGTGGGTCCTCTCGATCGCACGGGATTGATACCCCGGTGGGTATGTTGTCATGTCCAACACCGTGATCGTGCACGGCATTCCCGCGACAATGCGGCCATGGGACGACGGGCACTGCGCGCCAGCCTGCGCCGACCCGTCGACTCGGGCGTCGCCGAGCTGCTGCCCGACCCCGACAGCGCGGACGGCTGGGTGCTGCTCGTCGACGGCACCCAGCAGTCGCACGTCGACCTCGCCGACCCGAGCCGCCTGGCGTTCGAGTACATGCGCCGGATCGGGCACGTGATCGACCTGCTGCCGCCCGGGCCGCTGCGCGTGGTGCACCTCGGGGGCGGGGCCATGTCGCTGGCCCGCTACACCGGCGCCACGCGGCCGCGCTCGCGCAACCTCGTGGTGGAGGCCGACGCCGCCCTCGTCACGCTGGTCCGCGAGCACCTGCCGTGGCCGGCCGGCTTCGGCATCCGGGTTCGGGTCGGGGATGCCCGGGCCGCGCTCGCGGCGCTGCGCGAGGACAGCGCCGACCTGGTCATCGTCGACGTGTTCGCGCGGGCCCGCACCCCGGGGCCGCTGACGACGCACGAGGCGTTCGCCGAGGTCGCGCGGGTCGTGGGGCCGAGCGGCACGGTGGTGGCCAACATCGCCGACGTCGCGCCACTGGCCTACGCCCGGCGGCTCGTGGCGGGGGTCCGCACGGCCTTCCCAAGAACCCTCGTGGCCAGCGAGCCGGCCGTCCTGCGGGGCCGGCGCTTCGGCAACCTCGTCGTGGTCGGGCAGGGCGCGGCGGCCCCGGCCCTGGACCTCGCCGTGCTCACCCGGCGCTGCGCGGGGGATCCGTGGCCCGCGCGCGTGCTGCACGGCCAGGAGCTCACCGACTTCGTCGCCGGCCACCGGCCCTACGACGACCGCGACGCCCCCGGCTCGCCGGCACCGCCGCCGGGCATCCTCACCGGCCCCTGACCGGTGCGCACGGGCCGCCGCGCGGCGGACCGCTCAGGCCGGCTCGCCGCCGGCCGTCCCCGCCCTGCACGAACAGGCCCAGGCTGGCCACGTCGAACGCCGCCCGGTAGGGCTCCATCGCCTCCTCGGCCTGGTCCAGCCACTCCTCGGCCAGGTCGTGGGCCACCGTCACGTGCGGGTGGAACGGGAACTGCAGCGGACGGTGCAGCGGGCCGGCGCGCACCACGGCCTCGACTTCCCGGACCGCCGGTTCCCCCTCGGCGATCGGGACGAAGACCACCGGCGACACGGGCCGGAACGTGCCGGCCCCGGCCAGCACCAGCGGGAAGGGCTCGAGCGTGACCGAGACCCTCGCCAGGTGCTCGAGCACCGCGGCCAGGGCCGCTTCGTCGGGCACCTCGAGCGGCGGCACGAGGGTGATGTGCGCCACGATCGCGTGCGCCATCGGGTCGCCGAACCGCTCGCGGTAGGCGCCCAGCTCACCGAGGAACGGCTCGGGGATGGGCAGCGCGACCCCGATCGTGATGGGCCACACGGGTTCCTCGTCGCCGAGGACCTCGGCCACGCTCACCGGCGCGGCCGTCATGCCGGGACCACGAGCCCCAGGTTGGCGTACACGTCGGCCAGGGTCGCGGCCGCGAGCTCGCGGGCGCGGGCAGCGCCGGCGGCCATGGTCCGGTCGAGCTCGGCCGGGTCGTCCATGAGGGCGTTCACCCGGGCCTGGAACGGCTCGGCGAACGCGACCACCGCGTCCGCGGTCGCACCCTTGAGCGCCCCGTACCCACCGCCGCCGAACTCGGCGGCCACCTCGGCGACCGGCCGGCCGGTGAACGCGGCCAGGATGCTGAGCAGGTTCGACACCCCGGGCTTGTGCTCGGGGTCGAAGCGGACCTCGGTCTCGGAGTCGGTCACCGCGCTGCGGATGCGCTTGGCGATCCGCGACACCGGCTCGAGCAGGAACACGCAGCCGGTCGGCGAGGACTTGCTCATCTTCTTCGACGGATCCTGCAGGTCCACGATCTTGGCGGTGTCCTTCACGATGAGCGCCTCGGGGACGGTCAGCGTGGGCCCGAACCGGCTGTTGAAGCGGATCGCGAGGTCACGGGTGAGCTCGAGGTGCTGGCGCTGGTCCTCCCCCACCGGCACCGCGTCCGCGCGGTGGAGGAGGATGTCGGCCGCCTGCAGGATCGGGTAGGTGAACAGGCCCACGCTCGTGCGGTCCGAGCCGGACTTCGCCGACTTGTCCTTGAACTGGGTCATCCGGGCGGCCTCGCCCATGCCGGTCAGGCAGGACAGCACCCACTGCAGCTGGGTGTGCTCGGGCACGTGGCTCTGCACGAACAGGGTGGACCGCTGCGGGTCGATGCCCAGCGCGAGCAGCTGGGCCACGCCGAGCCGCGTGCGCCGGCGCAGCAGCTCGGGATCGTGCTCGACCGTGATCGCGTGCAGGTCCACCACGCAGTAGCTGCAGTCATGGGTCTCCTGCAGCGCGACCCAGTGCCGCAGCGCCCCCAGGTAGTTGCCGATGTGGAAGGAATCGGCCGTCGGCTGGATGCCGGACAGCACACGGGAGCGCGGGGACATGGCGCCATCCTGCCAAACGCGCCGCCGTGCGCCCCAGTTCCGCCCCGACGGGACCGGCTACCGCGGTGCCGAGGCTCCCTGCGCGGGGCTGGTCGCGGGTGGCGCGGACGGGTTCGGGGCGTCGGGCGCCGGTTCCGCCGCGGGGTCGGCCGCGGGCTGGGATGCCTCGCCGGCCGGGGCCCCGTCCCGCCAGCCCGGGCGCGCCGGGGTGACCCGCAGCCGGGCGATCCGCCGGCCGTCGAGCTCGATCACCTCGAACATCGCGCCGCTGGCCGGGTCCTGGACGCGGTCCCCGAGCGCGGGCAGCGCCCCACGGGTGGCCACGAACCAGCCCGCGACCGTCTCGTACGGGCCGTCCTGCAGGCCGATCCCGGTCTCCTCGTCGAAGTCCTCGATGCTCAGCAGCCCGTCGACCTCGACGGGCCCCTCCGGGCGGCGGCGCACGCCACCCTCGGCCCCGGCGTCGTCGTATTCGTCGTGGATGTCCCCGACCAGCTCCTCGACGAGGTCCTCCATCGTCACGATGCCGGCCGTGCCCCCGTACTCGTCGGCGACCACCGCGAGGTGGTGGCCCCCGCGGCGCATCTCGGTCAGCGCCGGGATGATCTGCTTGCTGCCCGGGAAGAACGCGACGTCGCGCACGAGGTCCTCGAGGCGGACCGAGCGGTCCACCATGTGCGGGTCGAGGATGTCGCGCACGTGCACGAACCCGAGCACGTCGTCGGCCGACTCCCCGATGACCGGGTAGCGCGAGTGGGGCATCGAGGCGACCAGGCCGGCGGCCCGGAAGGCCGGCATCGAGGCCTCGAGGAACGCGACCTCGGTCCGCGGGATCATGACCTCGCGCAGCTCGGTGTCGCCGGCCTCGAAGACGTCGTCGATGAGCTCGCGCTCCTCGTCGGAGAGCTCCTGGTGGGCGGCGACCATGCCGCGCAGCTCCTCGCCGGTGATCGCCTCCCGGTTGCTGTCGGGATCGAGACCGACGAGGCGCACGATGAGGTTCGTCGAGACCGACAGCAGCCAGATGAACGGCCGCGAGATGGTCGCGATGACGTCGATCGGCCCGGCCACGCGCAGCGCCACGGCCTCCGAACGGGCCAGGGCCAGGCGCTTGGGCACCAGCTCGCCGAGCACCAGCGAGATGTAGGCGATGAGCACCGTGGCACCGACGAACGCCGTGGTGTCGGCGACCCCCTGCGGCACCCCGAGCTCGACCAGCCAGCCGGACACGATGGGCGCGATGCGTTGGGCGCCGAAGCCGGCCGAGATGAAGCCGGCGAGGGTGACCCCGACCTGCACGGCGGCGAGGAACCGGTTGGGCTGGTCGAGCAGCGCCCGCACCCGGCCGCCCCGCCGGCGATCGGCCTCGGCCATGCGGTGCACCTGGCTGTCGCGCAGGGAGACCAGGGCCACCTCGGAGGCGGCGAAGAACCCCCCGATCAGCGTGAAGACCAGGATGATGACGAAGGTCGTGCCCAGCTCGCCCACAGTGCACGCGAATCTACCGCAGCACGGTGACGGCGTACCGTGGATGCATGGCAGCCAAGGAGCAGGGCACAGCGGCCCCGACCGGGGGCCGGGCGGGGTCCGGCAGCAGGCGGTCGACGACCGAGCAGGCCTCCCGTGGGACGACGTCCGGCGCGAAGGGCGCGGGTCGCGCGCCGGCGAAGCGGACGACGACACCACGGTCCGGCACGCCGGGGTCCACCACGCCGAAGGCGACGGGCAAGCCCCGCACGAAGCCGACAGCGGCGGCCAGGAAGCCGGAGGCGCCCGCCGCCCCGGCCGTCTCGCCGGCCACCGCGGAGTCGCAGCGCCGGCACCGCTCCGCCGTCGAGACGCTGCTGGCGCCGCACCCCGGCGACGCCCCGGCACCAGCACCAGCGCCGGCACCGCAGCCCGCGCGTGCGGGCCGCGCAGGGGCTGCTGCGCCGACCCCTGAGCTGGCCGATGCCACCCGGGCGCTGCTCTCCTCGGCCCTGCTGGTCCCCGGCGAGCACACAGGCCACCAGCCCACCCAGGTCGCGCGGCATGCGGCCGCCGGGGAGCCGGCCGCCGACGTCGTGCGGCTGGACCCCCGGACCGGGCTGCCCCCGGCGCAGGACGTGGCCCTCGGAGCGGCCGCGATCGTGGCCGAGCGGCTCTGGCAGGCCGGGTCCGCCGCCCTGGCGTGGGGGCACGGCGCCGTCGCGTGGTCGGTCGGCTTCGCCCGGGCCGTCTCGCCGCAGGTGGCCAGCACCCAGGCCGACGCCGGGCTGCAGCGCCTCGCGGCGCGCGGCCAGCAGGTGCGCCTGGAGCGCTCGGAGGCCCTCACCACGAGCATGACCGCGGGGATCATGGCCGCCGCGACCTCCGATGCCGTGCGCGAGATGGTCGTCGCGGCGATCGAGGAGGCCACCGACGACGTGCTCGACGTCGTGCTGCCGGCGATGCTCGAGGCGATCACCGAGCGGGAGACCCAGGACAAGCTCGACGAGCTCATGGCCGGGCTGCTGCTGCGCCAGCTGCCGGCGGCGTTGGAGAAGACCATCCCGCAGGTGATGCTGCGCACCGCGACCCGCCCTGCCGCCGGGCTGATGCCGTTCCTCGGCGGCGTGCTGCCCCGCTGAGCACGCCACGACACGACAGACTCCCCACGTGACCCTGCACGTCGTGACCGCCAACGTGAACGGCATCCGGGCGGCCCTCAAGCGCGGCGGCCTCGACTGGCTGGCGGCCTGCGGCGCCGACGTGCTGTGCCTGCAGGAGGTGCGGGCCACCCCCGGCCAGGTCGCCGAGGCGCTGGGGGCCGGCGGGCTCGGCGCCTGGCACCTCGCGCTCGCCGAGGGGCAGCGGTCGGGCCATGCCGGGGTCGCCCTGCTCAGCCGCACGCCGCTGGCCGACGTCGCGGTGGGGCCGGGGCCCGAGGAGTTCGCCGACCAGGGCCGCTGGGTCGAGGCCACCGTGCCCGACCCCGACGGCGGAACGCCGATCCGGGTCGCCTCCGTCTACGTGCACACCGGGGAGGCCGACGGGCCCCGGCACGCCGAGAAGGACCGCTTCCTGGCCGCCATGGGCACGTGGATGGCGGCCCACGCCGACGAGCCGGCCCTGGTCTGCGGGGACCTCAACGTCGGGCACACGCACCACGACATCAAGAACTGGCGCGGCAACCGGGGCCGGGCGGGGTTCCTGGAGTCCGAGCGGGCCCACCTCGACCGGTGGTACGCCGACCCGCCCGAGGGCCTGGGCTGGGTCGACCTCGGCCGGCGCTTCGGCGGCGACGGACCCGGGCCCTACACCTGGTGGTCCTGGCGGGGCCGGGGGTTCGACACCGACGGCGGCTGGCGCATCGACGCCGTGCTCGCCTCGCCCCCGGTCGCGCAGCGGGCCAAGGACGTCGTCGTGCACAAGGCCCCGACCTATGCCCAGCGGTGGAGCGACCACGCCGCCGTCTCGGCCACGTTCGTCTGACGGCGCGGGGCCGACACCCTGCCTGGACGAGGGGCGGCTGCTGATGCCCGGCCCGGGCCCGGCCGCTAGGGTGAGTGGTGAATTCGGCTTCACCTAACCTCTCGGGAGGACACCATGCCGGACACGCAGACCGTGACGGTCATCCCCGGCGACGGGATCGGCCCCGAGTGCGTCGATGCGGCGGTGCGCATCATCGAGGCCACCGGCGCGCCGCTGGCGTGGGAGGAGCGCCACGCGGGCGAGCGGGTGTTCGCCCAGGGGATCGCCTCCGGGGTCCCGCAGGAGACCATCGACTCGATCAACCGGACCCGCGTGGTGCTCAAGGGCCCGCTCGGGACCCCCGTGGGCCACGGCGAGAAGTCGGCCAACGTCACGCTGCGCAAGCTCTTCGAGACCTTCGGCAACATCCGCCCGGTGCGCGAGCTGCCCGGGGTCACGACGCCCTACGCGGGCCGCGGGATCGACCTGGTGGTCGTGCGCGAGAACGTCGAGGACCTCTACGCGGGCATCGAGCACATGCAGACCCCCGACGTGGCGCAGTGCCTCAAGCTCATCTCGGCCAAGGGCTCGGAGAAGATCGTGCGCCTGGCGTTCGAGTACGCCCGATCGGAGGGCCGCACCTCCGTGGCGTGCGCCACGAAGTCGAACATCATGAAGCTCACCGAGGGCGAGCTCAAGCGCACGTTCGAGCGGATCGCCCCGGAGTACCCCGACATCGACAGCTGGCACGTCATCGTGGACAACTGCGCCCACCAGCTGGTGAAGAAGCCCGAGCAGTTCGACGTGATCGTCACGACGAACATGAACGGCGACATCCTGTCCGACCTGACCTCGGCGCTGGTCGGCGGCCTGGGCTTCGCCCCCTCGGCCAACCTCGGCAACGGGATCGCCATCTTCGAGGCGGTGCACGGCTCCGCGCCGAAGTACGCCGGGCGCAACGTCATCAACCCGACCGCCGTGATCCTGTCCTCGGTCATGATGCTGAAGTACCTGGGCCACTTCGAGGCCGCCGAGGACGTCGAGCACGCGGTGCTCGTCACGCTGCAGGAGGGCCGGCTCACCGGGGACGTCGTCGGCTACGACCGGGGCATCCCGACCTCGGACTACGCCGCGGCGATCATCGCCAACCTGGGCAGGCGGGCGCAGGGGTGGCAGGTGCGCCGGGCCTCGCCGATCCAGTTCCCGCAGGTCAGCCGCGACCTGGTGTTCCGGCCCGCGACGAGCAAGGAGGTCGTCGGCGCCGACATCTTCGTCGACACGGGCCTGACCGCCGCCGAGCTCGGCCCGAGGCTGGAGTCGGTGGCCGCGGGCAGCACCCTGAAGCTCAAGATGATCTCCAACCGCGGGACCAAGGTGTACCCGGACGGCAACCCGAACATCGACCAGGTGGGCCACCACCGCTGTCGGTTCGTGAGCCGCTCCGGCGACCCGCTGGACTTCGTCGACGCGCTGGCCCTGGCCCGGCAGGTCAACCAGGTGGCCGAGGTGTGCCATGTCGAGCGGCTGCTGCGCATCGACGGCGCCGACGGCTTCACCAGGGCGCAGGGCGAGGACTGAGGGCGCGGCGGCCTCGGCGATCCGCCGCCGCGTCGTCGGTCAGGGGGCCAGCGTCGCCAGGATCGCGTTGAACGTGGGGCTCGGGCGCAGGATCGCCCTGGCCCGGTCGTCGTCGGGGATGTAGTAGCCGCCGAGGTCCACCGGGTTGCCCTGGATGCTGATCATGTCGTGGACGATGACCTCCTCCGCGGCGCCCAGCTGCTCGGCCACGGGGGCGAACATCGCGGCCAGCTGCGGGTCCTCGCCCTGGGCCGCGAGCTCCTCGGCCCAGTAGCGGGCGAGCCAGTAGTGGCTGCCGCGGTTGCCGATGCGGCCCACCCGGCGGGCCGGGGACTTGTTCTCGTTGAGCAGGGTCTCGGTGGCGCGGTCCAGGGTGTCGCCGAGCACCTGCGCACGGGCGTTGCCCTTCGAGCCCTCGTAGCGGAACGACTCGGCCAGCGCGAGGAACTCGCCCAGGCTGTCCCAGCGCAGGAAGTTCTCCGTGACGAGCTGCTCGACGTGCTTGGGCGCCGACCCGCCGGCACCGGTCTCGAACAGCCGGCCGCCGTTCATGAGCGGGACGACCGAGAGCATCTTCGCCGAGGTGCCCAGCTCGAGGATCGGGAACAGGTCGGTGAGGTAGTCGCGCAGCACGTTGCCGGTGACCGAGATCGTGTCCTCGCCGCGGCGGATGCGCTCGACGGACAGCCGGGCGGCCTCGACCGGCGACAGGATGCGCAGGTCCAGGCCCTCGGTGTCGTGCTCGGCCAGGGCCGCCTCGACCTTGGCGATGAGCTGGCGGTCGTGCGCCCGGGACTCGTCGAGCCAGAACACGGCGGGGGTGGCGGAGGCGCGCGCACGCGCCACGGCCAGCGCCACCCAGTCGCGGATGGGGGCGTCCTTGGTCTGGCAGGCGCGCCAGATGTCACCAGCCGCCACGTCGTGGGCCATGAGCACGGTGCCGGCGGCATCCACCACCTCGACGCGGCCGTCGGCGGCGATCTCGAAGGTCTTGTCGTGGCTGCCGTACTCCTCGGCCTTCTGGGCCATGAGGCCCACGTTCGGCACCGAGCCCATGGTGGTCGGGTCGTAGGCGCCGTGCGCTCGGCAGTCCTCGATCACGGCCTGGTAGACCCCGGCGTAGGAGCTGTCCGGGATCACGGCCAGGGTGTCGTCCTCCTGGCCGTCCGGGCCCCACATGTGCCCGCCGATGCGGATCATCGCGGGCATCGAGGCGTCCACGATCACGTCGCTGGGCACGTGCAGGTTGGTGATGCCCCTGTCGGAGTTCACCATGGCCAGGCGCGGGCCGTCGGCCAGGCCTTCCTCGATGGCCGCGCGGATCCCGGCACCGTTGGGCAGGGCGGCCAGGCCGTCGAGGATGCCGCCCAGGCCGTTGTTCGGCGACAGGCCGGCGGCGGCGAGGTCGGCGCCGTAGGTCGCGAACACCTCGGGGAGGAACGCCCGCACGACGTGGCCGAAGATGATCGGGTCGCTGACCTTCATCATCGTGGCCTTGAGGTGCACGGAGAACAGCACGTCCTGGGCCTTCGCGCGGGCGATCTGCTCGGTGAGGAAGGCCTCGAGCGCGGCGGCCCGCATCACGGTCGCGTCGACCACCTCGCCCTCGAGCACCCGCAGGCCGTCCTTGAGCACGGTCGTGGTGCCGTCGGCGCCGACGTGGCGGATCGTCAGGGTGTCGGCGGCGGGCATCACGACGGACTGCTCGTTGGCCCGGAAGTCGTCGGAGGCCATCGTCGCGACCGAGGTGCGGCTGTCCGGGCTCCAGGCGCCCATGGAGTGCGGGTGCCTGCGCGCGTAGTTCTTCACGGCGGCCGGGGCCCGTCGGTCGGAGTTGCCCTCGCGCAGCACCGGGTTGACCGCGCTGCCCTTGACGCGGTCGTACCGGTCGCGGATGTCGCGCTCCGCGTCGGTGCTCGGGTCGTCCGGGTACTCGGGCAGGGCGTAGCCCTTGCCCTGCAGCTCGGCGATCGCGGCCTTGAGCTGCGGCATCGAGGCCGAGATGTTCGGCAGCTTGATGATGTTCGCCTCCGGCGTGGTGGCCAGCTCGCCGAGCTCGGCCAGCGCATCGGCGACGCGCTGCTCCTCGGTGAGGTACTCGGGGAACACGGCCAGGATGCGGGCGGCCAGGGAGATGTCGCGGGTCTGCACGTCGACGCCGGCCGAGGAGGCGTAGGCCTGCACCACGGGGAGCAGGGAGTAGGTGGCGAGCCTGGGAGCCTCGTCGGTCAGGGTGTAGATGATCGTGGCCATGGGGTGGTGGGTGCTCCTCGCGACGGGCGGCTGGCTCGAATGGCTGGGGTGGCGCTCGATGGGCCGTCGGGAAGGATATCGGGGCCCGGGCGCACCGAGCAGGCTGCGGGGCGGGCCCGCGACGGGCGGACCACGACCTGCGATGACCGGCGCCTTATCGTGGGGATAATGCTGCATTGCGAATGCCATTCCCCCGAACGGGCGACGGGCTTCCTTCCGTCGTTTCGGCGCGCGTATTCTGCGAACATGACCACCACCAAGCACATGCGCACCGTCCTGGCCGCCGCTGCTGCCGGCGCCCTCGTCCTCGGCTCCGCCGGCGGTGCGATCGCGAAGGGCAAGCCCGACACCGTTCCCTCGCAGAAGGGCGACCGCCTCGTCAGCGTGAGCATCAAGGGCCACGCGCCGATCGACATCGCCGATTTCGCCTCGCTCCCAGAGGGCGCCGGCATCCCACTGCGCGCCAAGCTGTGGGATCCGAAGAGGGACAGCGCCGCAACCACCGTCTCCGTGACGGTCGGCCTGTTCACCAAGAAGGTTCGCGGGTCGGTGTTCCAGGTCGCCGGCGGGGACGCTCCGCCCGCCACGGCGGTGCCCCTTGTCCTCGACGCAGCGGATGCGAAGCGCAAGGTCAAGGACTACCGCGCCACGGCGGTCCTCAAGGGCGCGGGCGCCGTTTGGACCCCCGAGCAGCTGACCGCAGTCGGCGTGGAACTGGCCCCCGACGAGCGGGCGTACATCTGCATCTCCTCGGTGGAGGTGTCTCCCACCACGCCGTTCTCGACCAAGGTCAAGAAGCGCACGACGACGGTCCGCGATTGCGTCAAGCTCATTGACACGACTCCGTGACCGCCTGACGATCCTTGCGGCCCCCTGAGCCGCGCGATGGGCCCGGTGTGACCTTCGGATCACCCGGGCCCTCCGGCGTTCCTGGCCGCGGCCTTGCCGGTGGCTCGTGCTCTTCGATCCTCTTCGCGCGTCCAGGCCCCCGACGGCCATGGCCTCCATCCAGCAGGGCCACCGCACCACCTCCCCACGTGTCGCCCGATCAGGCGGAGTGGGCCGCTCGGGTGAGGCGGTCGCGGACGGCTTCGGCGAGCGGGCCAGCGGCCGGGTCGGGGAGCACCGCCACCACGACGGCGAGGCCCAGCTCATCGGCCCGTCGCAGCGCGGCGTAGAGCTCGCGCGCGTAGGCCTCGGCGGAGGCGGGGGCGGCGAGCCGGGCCCACTCACTGGGGGTCGGCACGGGCGCCGGCGCGATCAGGCCGACGGCCCCTGAGGGGGGCTCGCCCGGTCCCCCGCTCCCCAACCTGGATGCCTCATCGCGCACGAACGCGGCCAGGTCTCCAGATTCCGCGGGACTTGGGGTCGGCATCCCAGATTCGCGGTGCGCGGGTGCGGGCATTCCCGATTCCGGGAGATTGGGGCCGAGGGTGCGCTCGAGCTCGACGAGGAGCACCTGGGCGTGCGGGGCGTAGTGCGAGTCCAGGGTGCCGGGTGCCCGGACGGGGGCCGCCGCCCCCTCCCCTCCGCTGATCCATTCAGGTTGTGGTCCCTGTTGCGTCGACAACCTGAATGGATCAACGCGAGGGGGAGCGGGGGCGGGGGTGGGGGCGGGGGTGGGGGCGGGGGTGGCGACGACCGCGTCGACCTGGGCCTGGCTGATGGCACCGAGGCGCAGCACCCGCGGCGGGTCGACGGTGCAGTCCACGATCGTCGACTCGACCCCGACGGCGCTGGGCCCCCCGTCCACGACGAGGTCGCACGCTGGGTCGAGCCGATCGCCCAGCTCGGCGACCACGTCGGCGGCCCGGGTGGGGCTCACCCGGCCGAAGCGGTTGGCGCTGGGCGCCGCGACCCCGCGGGCAGGATCCCCCGACGCTGCCGCGAGGGCCGCGATGCAGGCCCGGGCCACCGGATGGGCGGGGCAGCGCAGGGCGACGGTGTCCTGACCCCCGGTGATGCAGTCCCCGGCGCGAGCGGACCTGCGGACCACCACCGTGAGCGGGCCTGGCCAGAAGGCCTGGGCCAGGCGCTGGGCCACGGCGTCGTCGCCGGCGCACCAGCCCCGGATCGCGGCCGGCCCGGCCACGTGCACGATCACCGGATGGTCAGCCGGGCGGCCCTTCGTGCGGTAGATCCGGGCCACGGCCTCGGGGTCCTGGGCGTCGGCGGCCAGGCCGTACACGGTCTCGGTCGGCAGCCCGACCAGCGCACCGGCCAGCCAGCTGCGAGCCACGCGCTGGGCCACCGCCGGGTCGGGCTCGCCGTCGGGCAGCAGGCCGACCAGGACGGGCAGGGTCACCGCCCGATTCTAGGCGCGCCCGACCGGCCGTCGGTTCGGCCGGACGAGCGCCGGGAACCGACGGCGGCCTCGCGGCGTCCGCTCCGCGCGTCGTGGTGACTTCGTTCCGGGGCCCTGCGCGTCGGCTCCCCCATGGCGTCGACGCTGCGGCCCCGCCACCTTGACCGACAGCGCCCGGATGGCCCATCCGGTCGGCCCTTCAGCCGCCGGGCCCCGGTCTTCAGTTGCGCAGGCGGGGGTCGCCGTGGCAGCGCTTGTACTTCTTGCCCGAGCCGCACGGGCACAGGGCGTTGCGCCCCACCCCGGCGTACTCGCCGCCGGTGTCGCCCTGCACGACCACGTCGCCGGTCTCCGACGGCGCGGTGTACTGCAGGTGGTCGGGCCGGCGCGGTCCGAGGCCCTCGAGCCCCTTCACGACCTTGCCGCCCGTTCCGGCCGCGCCCGCGGCGGCACCGGTCCCGACGGCAGGCACCGCCTCCTCGGCGGGGGCGGCGGCCTCGCGGTCACCGTCCGGCCCGGCCAGCGCCGCCGCTGCGGCGGCGACCGGCTCCCCCGACACCTCGTCGGCCTCGGCTGCCAGCTCCTCGGCGAGCAGGTCGGCCACGACGCCGCGGGCATCCCCGACACCGAGCTCGATCGGCGGCTCGGGCTCGGCGGCCGGCTCGACGGTGACCTCGAGGTTGAACAGCAGCCCGACGGTCTCCTCCTTGATGGACTCCATCATGGCGTTGAACAGCTCGAAGCCCTCGCGCTGGTACTCGATGAGCGGGTCGCGCTGGGCCATCGCCCGCAGGCCGATGCCGTCGCGCAGGTAGTCCATCTCGTAGAGGTGCTCGCGCCACTTGCGGTCCAGGACCGACAGGATCACGCGGCGCTCGAGCTCGCGCATGGTCGGCGAGCCGAGCTCCTCCTCGCGCGCCTCGTAGGCGGCGCGGGCGTCGGCGAGCAGCTCCTCGCGCAGGTAGTCGCGCGAGACCCCGGAGCGCCCGCCCGAGTGGGCCTCGACCTCCTCGATCGTCACCGCGATGGGATACAGGCCGCGCAGCGCCTTCCAGAGCCCCTCGAGGTCCCACTGCTCGGGGTAGCCCTCGGCAGTGGCGCCGGTGACGTAGTCGGTGATGGTGTCGGCCAGGAAGTGCTGCACCTGCTCGTGGATGTCCTCGCCCTCGAGGACGCGCCGGCGCTCGGCGTAGATGACCAGGCGCTGGCGGTTCATGACGTCGTCGTACTTCAGGACGTCCTTGCGGATCTCGAAGTGCTGGGCCTCGACCTG